>NZ_JACBXA010000198.1 GCF_013870515.1 Streptomyces albidus (ex Kaewkla and Franco 2022)
GCGGCTGCGCGGCCGTGGTCGTCATCGCCTCGGGCGTGCTCGGCTTCTCCGATTCGGGCTGGGGCCAGCTGCTCGTCCTTGCCGCCGGCATCGCGATGCTGCTGCGGGCCCGTCTCTTCCGGTACACCTCGCAGGTCAGCTGCGCACTCGTCGCGGGCATCACGGCGATCGGGCTTCTGGCCCTCGGTCTCTCCCTCGACCCGCCGGCCGAGATCCTGCGGGAGATCCAGGCGGGCGACCAGGGTGCGCTCGACCTCCGTACGATCTGGCTCACCGCGTCCATCGCGGCGGCCGCGGCCCTCGTCACCTCGATCGGTTTGATCGTCCCCCGCAAGGGCGTGACTCCTTTCTGGGGACGCTTCCTGGAGATCCTCGAAACCTTCGTGCTGCTCTCCCTCCTTCCGCTCTGCCTCGCGGTGATGGACGTCTACTCCGCGGCCCGCAGCATGACGAGTTGACGCTTCGGTCCGTACGGACAGGAAGCGGATCGGCATCGAATCCGCAGGTGAAGGGTGTTCTGCGGCCTCCCGCAGGGGGGCGGCAGAACACCCTTTCCGCGCTGATAAGCTGGGTCGGTCTCACGAGTAGTCGAAGCATCCCCTGAGCTGAAGACCAGGGGCGCTCGTGGGCGACAACCCCTGAAGGAGTACGCGTGTCGTCTCTCGATGTCGCGACAAAGAAGCAGATCATCTCCGAGTTCGCCACCAAGGAGGGTGACACCGGCTCCCCCGAGGTTCAGGTGGCGCTGCTCTCCCGCCGCATCTCGGACTTGACCGAGCACCTCAAGAGCCACAAGCACGACCACCACTCCCGCCGTGGTCTGCTGCTGCTGGTCGGCCAGCGTCGCCGCCTGCTGCAGTACCTGGCGAAGAAGGACATCCAGCGCTTCCGTGCCCTCGTGGAGCGCCTCGGCATCCGCCGCGGCGCGGCGGGCGCCCGCTGAGTACGTGAATGAGGGGAGCGGCTCCCGACCGAGGGGCCGCTCCCTTCGCCGTACCTGAAGGGGCCGGAAGGTTTGTAGGCTGGTCCCCAGCACCACATACAGCAGACATGCGGACATACGCAGAACCGCAGTCCGCACACAAACGCGGCAGGGGCGCCCCGCCGTAGCCGGTCCTCGGTAGTGGCCCCCGGATTCCCAGAGGGTTCCGGGTGCTTCGATCGAAGACCGGCCCGTACACGGAGCGCTCCTCCGCAGCCGGTCCGCCGCCACACGGGCGACGGACGCAGACGAGGAGATATCCCTGGTGGAGAACGAGACCCACTACGCCGAAGCCGTCATTGACAACGGCACGTTCGGCACCCGCACGATCCGCTTCGAGACCGGCCGTCTTGCCAAGCAGGCAGCCGGTTCGGCTGTGGCGTACCTGGACGACGACACCATGGTGCTGTCGGCCACCACCGCCTCAAAGCAGCCCAAGGACCAGCTCGACTTCTTCCCGCTGACGGTGGACGTCGAGGAGCGGATGTACGCAGCCGGGAAGATCCCCGGCTCCTTCTTCCGTCGTGAGGGCCGCCCGTCCGAGGACGCCGTCCTCACCTGCCGCCTGATCGACCGCCCGCTGCGCCCCTCCTTCAAGAAGGGCCTGCGCAACGAGATCCAGATCGTCGAGACGATCATGGCTCTCAACCCCGACCACCTCTACGACGTGGTCGCCATCAACGCCGCCTCCTGTTCCACGCAGCTGTCGGGTCTGCCCTTCTCGGGCCCCATCGGCGCCACGCGTGTCGCTCTCATCCGCGGTCAGTGGGTCGCCTTCCCGACGCACACCGAGCTCGAGGACGCCGTCTTCGACATGGTCGTCGCGGGCCGGACACTGCCGGACGGCGACGTCGCGGTGATGATGGTGGAGGCCGAGGCCACCGAGAAGACCGTCGAGCTGGTCAAGGGCGGTGCCGAGGCACCGACCGAGGAGGTCGTCGCCGCCGGTCTCGAGTCCGCGAAGCCCTTCATCAAGGTGCTGTGCAAGGCCCAGTCGGACCTGGCCGCCAAGGCTGCGAAGCCCGTCGGCGAGTTCCCGATCTTCCTGGACCACCAGGACGACGTGCTCGAAGCCCTCACCGAGGCCGTACGCGACGAGCTGGCCCAGGCTCTGACCATCGCCGGCAAGCAGGAGCGCGAGACCGAGCTGGACCGCGTGAAGGTGCTGGCCGCCGAGAAGCTGATCCCGCAGTTCGAGGGCCGGGAGAAGGAGATCTCCGCGGCGTACCGCGCGCTGACCAAGGAGCTGGTCCGCGAGCGCGTCATCCGCGAGAAGAAGCGCATCGACGGCCGCGGCGTCACGGACATCCGTACGCTCGCCGCCGAGGTCGAGGCCATCCCGAGGGTCCACGGTTCGGCGCTCTTCGAGCGCGGCGAGACCCAGATCCTCGGCGTGACCACGCTGAACATGCTGCGCATGGAGCAGCAGCTGGACACCCTCTCGCCGGTGACCCGCAAGCGCTACATGCACAACTACAACTTCCCGCCCTACTCCACCGGTGAGACCGGCCGCGTCGGTTCGCCGAAGCGCCGGGAGATCGGCCACGGTGCGCTCGCCGAGCGTGCGCTCGTGCCGGTGCTGCCGACGCGCGAGGAGTTCCCGTACGCGATCCGCCAGGTCTCCGAGGCCCTGAGCTCCAACGGCTCGACCTCCATGGGCTCGGTCTGCGCCTCCACCATGTCCCTGCTGAACGCCGGTGTGCCGCTCAAGGCCCCGGTCGCGGGCATCGCCATGGGCCTGATCTCCAAGGAGATCGAGGGCGAGACGCACTACGTCACCCTCACCGACATCCTCGGTGCGGAGGACGCCTTCGGCGACATGGACTTCAAGGTCGCCGGCACCCGGCAGTTCGTCACGGCCCTTCAGCTCGACACCAAGCTGGACGGCATCCCGGCCTCCGTGCTGGCCGCGGCCCTCAAGCAGGCCCGCGACGCGCGTCTGCACATCCTGGACGTGATGAACGAGGCCATCGACGTCCCGGACGAGATGTCCCCCAACGCCCCGCGGATCATCACCGTGAAGATCCCCGTGGACAAGATCGGTGAGGTCATCGGCCCCAAGGGCAAGATGATCAACCAGATCCAGGAGGACACCGGCGCCGACATCACCATCGAGGACGACGGCACCATCTACATCGGTGCCGCCGACGGCCCGGCCGCCGAGGCCGCCCGCACCACGATCAACGGCATCGCGAACCCGACGATGCCCGAGGTCGGCGAGCGCTACCTGGGCACGGTCGTGAAGACGACCACCTTCGGCGCCTTCGTCTCGCTCCTCCCGGGCAAGGACGGTCTGCTGCACATCTCGCAGATCCGCAAGCTCGCGGGCGGCAAGCGCGTCGAGAACGTCGAGGACGTCCTCGGCGTCGGCCAGAAGGTCCAGGTCGAGATCGCCGAGATCGACCAGCGCGGCAAGCTCTCGCTCATCCCCGTCATGGACGAGGACGCCGAGGGCTCCGAGTCGTCCGAGGAGAAGGACGGCGCGGACGCCGACGCGGGCGACAAGTGACACGTACGCACCGTGCGACGGCCCGCCCCACCATCAAGGAGGGGCGGGCCGTCGCCCGTACAACAGCAGCGAGGGTGAAGCAGATGTCCGGCGGCGGAGACGTCCGCAAGACCGTTCTTCCGGGCGGGCTGCGGGTCATCACCGAGACCGTTCCCACCGTGCGTTCCGTCACCTTCGGGATCTGGGTCCATGTCGGCTCCCGCGACGAGACCCCGGCGCTCAACGGCGCCACGCACTATCTGGAACACGTGCTCTTCAAGGGCACGGAGCGGCGCAGCGCGCTGGAGATCTCGGCGGCGCTCGACGCCGTCGGCGGCGAGATGAACGCCTTCACCTCCAAGGAGTTCACCTGCTACTACGCCCGCGTGCTGGACGCCGATCTTCCGCTCGCGATCGACGTCGTCGGTGACATGCTCACCAGCTCCGTCCTCGACCCCGCCGAGGTCGAGGCCGAGAGGGGCGTCATCCTCGAAGAGATCGCAATGACCGAGGACGACCCCGGCGACTGCGTGCACGACCTCTTCGCCCACACGATGCTCGGTGACTCACCGCTCGGCCGTCCCGTGCTGGGCACCGTCGAGACGGTCAACGCGCTCACGCGCGACCGCATCGCCGGCTTCTACCGCAAGCACTACGACCCGCCGCACCTCGTCGTCGCAGCGGCCGGCAACCTCGACCACGACACCGTCGTGGAGCAGGTGCGCGCCGCCTTCGACCGTGCGGGCGCGCTCGACCGTACGGACGCCGGCGTGCAACCTGCCGGCCCGCGCACCGGGGTCCGTCCCGTGAGCGCCCAGGGGCGGGTGGAGCTGACCGACCGCCGCACCGAACAGGCCCACCTGGTCCTCGGCATGCCCGGCGTCTCCCGCAACGACGAACGCCGCTGGGCACTCGGCGTGCTCAGCACGGCCCTCGGGGGCGGCATGAGCTCCCGCCTCTTCCAGGAGATCCGCGAGAAGCGCGGCCTGGCCTACAGCACGTACTCCTACACCTCCGGCTTCGCCGACTGCGGCCTCTTCGGCGTCTACGCGGGCTGCCGTCCCGCCCAGGTCTCCGACGTGCTGAAGATCTGCCGCGACGAGCTGGACCAGGCCGTCCGGCAGGGTCTGCCCGACGACGAACTGCAGCGGGCCATCGGCCAGTTGTCCGGCTCGACCGTTCTCGGGCTGGAGGACACCGGCGCGCTCATGCACCGGCTCGGGAAGAGCGAGCTGTGCTGGGGCGAGCAGATGTCCGTCGACGAGATGCTGGCCAAGATCTCCGCAGTCACCCCCGACGACGTACGGGCAGTCGCTCGCGACGTGCTGGACCAGCGTCCCTCGCTCGCCGTCATCGGCCCGCTCACCGACCGTCAGACGGACCAGCTGCACGAAGCGGTCGCCTGACCCCTGCCCGCACCCGCCCCGGCGCTCCGCGGCCCCGAGAATCCGCGAAGTCCGTGAAGTCCGCGAAGGAACAAGCCCATGAGCAAGCTGCGTGTGTCCGTCCTCGGCTCGGAGGGACGGATGGGTTCCGAGGCCGTACGTGCCGTGGAAGCCGCCGACGACATGGAACTGGCCGCCGCACTCGACCGTGACGACAGCCTCGACGCCCTCACCGCCGCCGGCACCCAGGTCGTCGTCGACCTGACGCACCCGGACGCGGTCATGGGCAATCTGGAGCACTGCGTCGCAAAGGGCATCCACTGCGTCGTCGGCACGACCGGCTGGACGGACGAGCGGCTGCAGACCGTACGGGGATGGCTGGAGGCCTCGGCCGGCACCGGCGTCCTGATCGCGCCCAACTTCGGCATCGGTGCCGTGCTGACCATGCGCTTCGCCGCTCAGGCGGCCCGCTTCTTCGAGTCGGCAGAGGTCGTCGAGCTGCACCACCCCGACAAGGCCGACGCCCCCAGCGGTACGGCCGTACGCACCGCGCAGCTGATCGCCGGCGCACGGGACGAGGCCGACCTGCCCGCACAGCCCGACGCCACCAGCACCTCACTGGACGGCGCGCGGGGTGCCGACGTGGACGGCGTCCCGGTGCACGCGGTGCGGCTGCGCGGACTCGTCGCGCATCAGGAGGTGCTGCTCGGCGGCGAGGGCGAGACCCTGACCATCCGGCACGACTCGCTGCACCGCAGCTCCTTCATGCCGGGTGTGCTGCTCGGCGTGCGGCGGGTCGGCTCCACCCCCGGGCTCACCTTCGGGCTGGAGCACTTCCTCGACCTGGACCGATGACGAGCATGCGCGCGAAGCTCACCTACCTCACGCTGGCGGTCCTGCTCGTCTTCTACTTCCTGCTGGTGGGGAGCCGGGGAGTGCTGCTGATCCAGCAGGGGACGCCGGTCACCGTCGCGTTCGGGGCCGCCGTCCTCGTCCTGCCGCTGATCGGCATCTGGTTCCTCTGGCACACCACGCGTTTCGCGCGCAACGCAGGCCGGCTCGCCCGCGAGCTGGAGGCCGAGGGCGGGCTTCCGGTCGACGAGCTGCGGCGCACACCGTCCGGCCGCATCGACAGGGAGTCGGCGGACGAGGTGTTCGCGAAGCGGAAGGCGGAGGCTGAGCGTGACCCGGCGAACTGGCGTTCCTGGTTCCGCCTCGCCGTCGCCTACCACGACGCACGCGACACCCCCCGGGCACGGAAGGCCATGCAGCACGCCATCTCGCTGCACGACGGCGCCCGCGACGGGCACGGAAGCGGCACGCGCTAGCGGGACTCGGCGGCCCAGCTCTCTATGACGTCGGCCGCCCGGTCGAAGGCCTCCGGACGCGCGAGGAAGTCCGCGTTGTGGTCCGTCAGGAGTGTGCGCAGAGGCTGCCCGTCGCCGGCGCGTACGACTGCGAGCGCCTGGCCCTGAACGGTGCGGGGCATTCCGAGCCACCTCACGGGCTGCTGCACTGTACGTACAGCCGCCACCTGGCCCCAGCTCAACGTGACGGTCCGCAGCAGTCCGACCTGACGCAGGCCGTACGCGCAGACCCACATGCCCACACGCAGCAACCGGAGCGCGAGCGCGATCACGAGCACCGCCGCACCCGCACACACGGCTGCGCCGGGCACCGCGCCGGCGAGGGCGATGATCAGGGCTGAGAAGAGCAGGTACGAGGCGAGCAGCAGCAGCATCGCTCCGCCTGCGACCCGCCAGGGGCCGGGACGGTACGGGCGGCGCCAGCGCTCGCGGGCGTCGTGCGGCAGCGGCATGTCGGAGGCATCGGCCGCGCCTGCGTGGCCTTCGTCGGCCGTCAGAAATGGCAGGGGCACTGCTGGTCCTCGCTCGCAAATGGACTCGATCGGGTGCGCGAGGACACTAGCGAGCTATGCGTGGACCGGCCAGCCTGGCTGGTCCACGCGGCGCGTCGGCGGCCGGAGCGGCATCGCCGGAGTGGACGGTCAGCGGCCCTCGGCCGCGGCGGGACCGTCCTGCGGGGACTGCTGCTCGGGGTCGAGAGCGGGAACGCCCAACAGGAGCGAGCCGACCAGCCCGGCCACCACGGTCAGGCCGAACAGCGCACTTCCCGTCCGCTGGGTGAGGCTGCGCTCGGCGCGAGGCGGCGGTGTGACATTGCTGCGGAACCGGTCGGCGTCGGCAATGAACGCGAACGGCACTGACTCTCCGCGGCGGGGCATGGGCAGGACTCTCCTGTCGAGATCGATCTGGATGGTGTTCAGAGGGGAAACGTCCCGGAGGGCGGTGAAGTGCCGCATACGGTGAACGTCCCTGAAAAGTATCAAGTGGGCTTGTGACTTCGTGCACCGGGGTGCCTTATCTCAAAAGACAGACCCTTTTGTCCGGATAGATACGGCTGTTCGGACATCTGCGCGCGGGGCGTGAACCGGCGTGCGGGCGACGGGGGCTGTCGGTGGGGCGCCGTAGGCTGGGCGCGCCCTGGCACCGCACGTACCCGGAGGACCTCGCCAGTGACCGACACAACCGACCAGACCGCCGCTCCCAGCTTCCGCGGCGAGATGACCGTCGAGCTGGTCAAGCACAACGCCGCCGACACCGACGTTCTCTGGGCCGCCCGGGTCTCCACCGCCGGCGAACAGTCGTTGGAGGAGCAGCACAAGGACCCCGAGCGTTCCAAGGGGCTCATCAACTACCTGATGCGCGACCGCCACGGCAGCCCCTTCGAGCACAACTCGATGACCTTCCTCATCAGCGCCCCGCTCTTCGTCTTCCGCGAGTTCCACCGCCACCGCGTCGGCTGGTCCTACAACGAGGAGTCCGGCCGCTACCGCGAGCTGCAGCCCGTCTTCTACACCCCGAACGCCTCCCGCAAGCTCGTCCAGCAGGGCCGTCCCGGCAAGTACGAGTTCGTCGAGGGCACGCCGGAGCAGCACGAGCTGACGGTCGGCGCCATGGAGGACTCCTACCGCCAGGCGTACGAGACGTACCGCCGGCTTCTGGAAGCCGGCGTCGCCCGCGAGGTGGCGCGTGCCGTCCTCCCGGTCGGGCTGTTCTCCTCGATGTACGCCACGTGCAACGCGCGGTCGCTCATGCACTTCCTCGGTCTGCGCACCCAGCACGAGCAGGCGAAGGTCCCCTCGTTCCCGCAGCGGGAGATCGAGATGGTGGGGGAGTTGATGGAGGAGCAGTGGGCGAAGCTGATGCCCCTGACCTACGCGGCCTTCAACGCCAACGGCCGGGTCGCCCCATGACTGTCCGGATTGCGGGCATTCGCGAAGTGCGCCTACGCTGAAAACAAGGCTCGGCACTGCTTGAACCCCCGAGCGGGCAGTGCCGGGTCTGTTGGGGCTTCAGGTCGTTCACCTCGATGAACGACCTTCAGCATGGACCCGAGGGGGCACGACCGGGCGTGCTGCGAGTAGCGTGGACCCCATGGCTCCGACCTCCTCACCGCACACGCCCTTCGGACGGGTCCTGACCGCGATGGTCTCGCCGTTCACCGCAGACGGCGCTCTCGACCTCGACGGCGCGCAGCGACTGGCCGTTCATCTGGTGGACGCCGGCAACGACGGCCTCATCATCAACGGCACCACGGGAGAGTCCCCGACCACGAGCGATGTCGAGAAAGCCCAGCTCGTGCGGGCAGTGGTCGAAGCGGTCGGAGACCGCGCCCACGTCGTGGCCGGAGCCGGCACGAACGACACCGCGCACAGCGTCGAACTCGCCCGCGACGCGGCCAAGGCCGGCGCGCACGGCCTCCTGGCGGTGACGCCGTACTACAGCAAGCCGCCGCAGGAGGGCCTCTTCCGGCACTTCAGCGCGATCGCGGACGCCACCGATCTCCCGGTGATGCTCTACGACATCCCGGGCCGTTCCGGAGTCCCGATCAACACCGAGACGATCGTCCGGCTCGCGGAGCATCCGCGCATCGTCGCGAACAAGGACGCCAAGGGCGACCTCGGACGCGCCAGCTGGGCCATCGCCACCAGCGGGCTCGCCTGGTACAGCGGTGACGACATGCTCAACCTGCCGCTGCTCTCGGTCGGAGCGGTCGGCTACGTCTCGGTCGTCGGCCACCTCGTCACGCCGGAGCTGCGCTCCATGCTCGAAGCGCACCTCAGCGGCGACGTCACGAAGGCCACCGAGATCCACCAGAAGCTGCTCCCCGTATTCACCGGCATGTTCCGCACGCAGGGCGTCATCACGACGAAGGCCGCCCTCACGCTCAGCGGCCTGCCCGCCGGGCCGCTGCGGATGCCGCTCGTGGAGCTCTCCCCCGAGGAGACACAACAGCTCAAGCACGACCTCGCTCACGGCGGCGTCCAGCTTTGAGCACAGACGTCATAACTGCATGACGGGCAGCGCCCGTACAACCAAGACATAGTCAGAACGAACGAATTCACAGCGCAAACGCAATCATGAAAATCGCATGCGCCACGTGTCCCAGGGGGTCCCCGAAGCCGGAGGCCGGGGGCGCGTGGCGCGTGTGGTGAGGAGAGTCTTTTGAGTCATCCGCACCCCGAGCTCGGCCCGCCGCCGAAGCTCGCCGAAGGCGGTCTGCGGGTCACCCCGCTCGGCGGTCTGGGCGAGATCGGCCGCAACATGACGGTTCTCGAATACGGCGGCCGCCTGCTCATCATCGACTGCGGCGTCCTCTTCCCCGAAGAGGAGCAGCCCGGCGTCGACCTGATCCTTCCGGACTTCAGCTCGATCCGGGACCGCCTCGACGACATCGACGGCATCGTGCTGACACACGGGCACGAGGACCACATCGGCGGCGTCCCGTTCCTGCTGCGCGAGAAGGCCGACATCCCGCTCATCGGCTCCAAGCTGACCCTCGCACTGATCGAGGCGAAGCTTCAGGAGCACCGCATCCGCCCGTACACGCTGGAGGTCGAGGAAGGCCATCGCGAGCGCATCGGGCCCTTCGACTGCGAGTTCGTGCCGGTCAACCACTCCATCCCGGACGCGTTGGCCGTCGCCATCCGCACACCCGCCGGAATGCTGGTGCACACCGGTGACTTCAAGATGGACCAGCTCCCGCTGGACGGCCGTCTCACGGACCTCCGAGCCTTCGCACGTCTCGGCGAGGAAGGCATCGACCTGCTCCTGAGCGACTCGACGAACGCCGAGGTCCCGGGCTTCGTCCCGCCCGAGCGCGAGATCTCGGGCGTCCTGCGACAGGTCTTCGCGGGCGCGCAGAAACGCATCATCGTGGCGAGCTTCGCCAGCCACGTGCACCGGATCCAGCAAATCCTGGACGCCGCCCACGAGTTCGGACGCCGCGTCGCCTTCGTCGGCCGCTCGATGGTCCGCAACATGGGCATCGCACGCGACCTCGGCTACCTCAACGTCCCGGCCGGCCTGGTGGTCGACGTGAAAACGCTCGACGACCTTCCGGACGACGAAGTGGTCCTCGTCTGCACGGGATCGCAGGGCGAGCCGATGGCCGCACTGTCACGCATGGCCAACCGGGACCACCAGATCCGCATCGTCCAGGGCGACACGGTGATCCTGGCGTCCTCCCTGATCCCGGGCAACGAGAACGCCGTCTTCAGGGTCATCAACGGCCTCTCGCGCTGGGGCGCGAACGTCGTGCACAAGGGCAACGCCAAGGTCCACGTCTCCGGACACGCATCGGCGGGCGAGCTCCTGTACTTCTACAACATCTGCCAGCCCAAGAACCTGATGCCGGTCCACGGTGAGTGGCGTCATCTGCGCGCCAACGCGGAGTTGGGCGCACAGACAGGCGTCCCGCGCGATCGCGTCGTCATCGCCGAGGACGGAGTGGTCGTCGACCTCATCGACGGCAAGGCCAAGATCGCAGGCAAGGTTCGCGCCGGATACGTCTACGTGGACGGGCTGTCCGTCGGCGACGTGACGGAGTCCTCTCTCAAGGACCGCCGCATCCTCGGCGACGAGGGCATCATCTCCGCCTTCGTGGTGGTGGACAGCAGCACGGGCAAGATCGTGGCCGGCCCCCACATCCAGGCGAGGGGATCGGGCATCGACGACGCCGACTTCGGTCAGGTCGTACCGAAGCTCGAGGAAGTCCTCGTCAAGTCCGCCCAGGACGGCATCGCGGAGACGCACCAACTCCAGCAGCTGGTCCGTCGAACGCTGGGCAAGTGGGTCTCCGACACCTACCGTCGCCGCCCCATGATCCTTCCCGTGGTGGTCGAGGTCTGAGGCTCAACACCGGGCGGAGCGCCTCGATTTGCCTCCAGGCGCTCCGCTCAAGTACGTTTACACCTCCACCTCGACGGGTACCGGACGATCTTCGCCCGGAGCACGCCCGCGCACCAGGAATTCGAAAACGGCCCGGAAAGGCCGGACAAGAAATTCTGGTAAGGTT
>NZ_JACBXA010000199.1 GCF_013870515.1 Streptomyces albidus (ex Kaewkla and Franco 2022)
GCGGTCCACAGCACCACGAGCGGCGCGGGATCCACGGTGCACCGCTGGTCGAGTGCGCTCTGGAGGCGGCCCGTCGCCGCCTCCAGCGGTCTGCCGCCGGTGACGGCCGTCGTGGTCATGCTTTGTTGCTCCAGCGGAAGGTCTTGAGCGAGACCGCGCCGAAGATGACGGTGAAGGCGAGGAGCCCGCCGCAGCCCAGGACGATGTCGCCGCTGTCCCCACGTCCCGAAAGGGCCGCGGAGACCGCGTCGTTGAGGTATCGCAGCGGGAGGATCCGCGATCCGGTCTCCAGCCACGACGGCAGCATGTCCATCGGCATGAACGAACCCGAGAGGAACGCCATCGGCACCATGAGGCAGTTGGCGATGGCCGCCACCGCCTCGGGTGTGTCGGCGAGGGACCCGATGACCACGCCGATGGTGAGGAACGCCGTGATGCCGAAGATCAGGGCGGGAATCGCCAGCGGCCAGGTGCTCTTCAGGTCGAGTTCGAAGGGCGGCAGCAGGGCGACGCCCACGAACACCACGGCCTGCACGAGCCCTACGCCCAGAGCCAGCACGTAGCGCGAGCCCAGGACCGACGGCAGCCTCGTCGGCGTCATCCTGATCAGCCGGAGAAGGTCGTCCCGCCGCCACTGCATCAGCGTGAACGCCACGCTGAAGACAGCGGCGTTGGCGACGCCCCAGGACATCACGCCGGGCGCGATGTAGGAGATGTACGGGCGGCCGGACTGCTTCACGTCCTGACCGCTGAAGATCAGCCCGAAGACGACGAGGAAGATCAGCGGGAACGCGAAGGTGAAGAAGAGCGTGGCCTTGTCCCTCACCTGCGCCCGGTATCCGGCTCCCGTCAGTGCTGCGTACGCGCTCATGCCTGGTGCTCCGAGTTCTTGTCGCCGTCCGAGCCGGTCCCGGTGAGGGAGCCGGTGAGTTCGAGGTAGACGTCCTCGAGGGTCGCGGTGCGGGTCTGCACGTCCGCCAGCCCCGTGAGCCTGTCGACGGCCGTGAGGACCTGGCCGGACACCTGCGTCTCCAGGACGAGCGATCCGCCCTGCTCCTCGACGCGGTCCACTCCCTCGATGCCCAGCGCCGCCTCGGGGCTGAGCCGTCCGGCGGGGATCATCAGCCGGGTCGGGGCCCCGGTCCTGGCGACGAGGTTGTGCGGGGAGTCCAGGGCGGCGACGGAGCCGTCGACGAGGATGGCGACCCGGTCGCACAACGCCTCGGCCTCATCGAGATGGTGGGTGGTGTAGACGATGGTGCGTCCCTGCTTCTTCAGCCCGCGCAGCACCTCCCACAGGTCGCGCCGTGCCTGCGGGTCGAGTGCCGCGGTCGGTTCGTCGAGGAAGATCAGCTCCGGCTCGTGCACGAGCGCGGAGGCGATGGCCAGGCGCTGACGCTGACCGCCGGAGAGGTTCTCCACCATCACATCGCGCTGTCCCGTGAGCCCGACGGCGTCCAGTGCGCCGTCCGCAGCCTTCCGGCCCACGCCGAACAGGGCGGCGACGGTGCACAGATGCTCGCGGGCCGTCTGGCGTACGAAGAAGGCCGAGGACTGCGTCTGCACACCCATCCGCGGCAGCAGGGCGACGTTGCGCGGCCAGGGTGACTGCCCCAGGACGGTGACCTTGCCGGAGTCCGCCTCGCGCAGGCCCTCCATGATCTCCACGAGGGTCGTCTTGCCCGCCCCGTTGGGACCGAGGAGGCCGAAGAACTCGCCGCGCCGCACCTGCAGCGACACCCCTGCCACGGCGTCGTGGTCGCCGTAGCGTTTGCGGATCTCCTCGATGACGATCGTCGTGTCCGGTGATGCTTCATGCGGCTGGGCCGGCATGGTCCCTGCTTCGGTCATGTGTCGTGTCCCTCGGGTGCTGGCATTGCGCGTGGAACTAGCTGGAACTGGGCGAGAACAAAAGGAGATACGCGGTGGTCATGAGCCCTGCCAGCAAGATGCAGACAAGGACGGCCGATCCGATCCCGTACGCGGTGTAGAGAGTGCGGGCCCGGCGCGGGTAGGAGGCTGCGGCTGCTCGGTCACGCATCCGCAGCCTGAGGTACCGGCCGCTCTCCGGTGCGTAGCCGGAGATCCGCAGAGCATGGCTGAGCATGGCGTAGCCGTCCAGAGGCGGCAGAGGAAGCAGATTCGCCAGTGCCTGGACGCTGCCCAGCAGCAGGAGCCCGGAAAGAACCCTGCGGGTGGAATCGTCCTGCGGCAGTGCCCACCACCAGGCCGCGGCGGGCAGCAGCAGCACCAGATTCACGAAGGCGCCGGCTCCCGCGATGGTGAGCTGATGTCTTCGTCGGCGCAGGTACAGGTAGTCGTCCACCGTGCAGTACATGATCGCCATGGGCAGACTCCAGCGCAGGCCGATCTCGCTGACGGTGGCGCCGTATCGGCGGGCGGCGACGCCGTGCGCCAGTTCGTGCACGGCGATGCTGAACCAGATGGCGACGCAGACCGCCAGGAGCGGGACGGGCTGCTTCAGCAACCACCAGGTGTCGCTGGCCAGTTCACCCGCCCGAGTGACCAGGAGCGCCTCCATCACGACGGTCAGGGCGAGCAGCGGCAGCAACACCCAGGCCCGCAGCACAGGACGCAGCAGGCGGTGCAGCCGGTCCGAAGTGGCCCCTGCGTCGGCCACCATGCGCACTCTGCCCTTGAGCAGGTTGCCGGTGACCATGCCCGTCCCCGTGCCTGCGGCGGTCTGCTCGGGTTCCCGTGCGGGGGCGCCTGCGAGCAGCCCGCGGCTGCCGAGAAGTCCCAGCAGCTGCTGCCAGTTGGCCTCGCCCAGCCGTTTGCCGAAGCTGTGCGCGTACTCCGTGCCGATGTCCTGGAGGGTGCGCCCGCCGTCGAGCCGCGAGAGGAGGAAGTGCTCCTTGGTCCCGACCTCGAACGAGGCACCGCTGCGCGGGTCCTTGATGAGGTGGACGGTCGCGGCGGCGCGGAGGAGCGGAGGGCTGATGAGCACCTCCGGTCTCAGCGCCGGCCGGTACGAGAGCATCTCCGGCGGTTCGACGGTCATGAACTCACCGCCTGTGCGGGCGGGTTCGCGCCCCCGCTCTGCTCGTCGCCGCCCGCGAGGTCCGCGCGGAGCACCCGCCCGAGGACGTGGGCGAGGTACGCCTCGTCCCGGATCGTCACGTGGAGACGGTTGTTCGTCATGTGCATATAGGGCGAGAGCAGAGTCGGCAGCACGACGGCCAGGTCCGTGAGCGGTTCGGCCTTCTCCTCCGGCGGGGCGAAGACGAGGTCGCCGCGGGCCGCCAACTGGGCCGCCCGCTCGCGCAGTTCGAGGCAGTGCTCGGACCAGCCCTGGAGGAAGGCCGGCAGGCGCACGCCTTCGCCGGCGTCCCCGCTGGAGGCCGTACCGCCCGCCGTTCCGGCTCCCGCCTCGCGGGCGGCACGCATGGCGGTGACGGCCTGCCGGATCTCCCGGTAGCGGCGGCCGAGCCCGGGTGCGGTCTCCGCGAAGTTGCGGTCGTACTCGGCGGAGCCGATGAAGCCCGTACCGGGAAAGGCCCGGTGCCAGAACTCGTAGTACCGGTCCAGGTAGTCGGCCTGCTTGCCGGCGTCGGGCAGGAAGCAGCTGAGCATCACCATCATCAGCTGCGCCGAGGTGCCCAGCAGCACCGTGCGCAGGTGGAGGTTCATCGTGCGGAAGGCGTTGATGACCAGGTCGCTGGAGTGGGCGAAGTGCCATTCGGCGAGGTCGACCCCGGCCTTGCCGCCGTACTTGGTGTACTCGGGCGCGTACGGCTCCCAGGAGCGGGAGTTGTTCGGACGCAGGTTCATCCTGCCGTCCTCTCCCATGAAGGCGTTGCGGTCCCCCTTGGGGAACTCGATCTCGAACAGGGCGTTGTAGAACTCGTTGAGGAAGCCGGTGTCGACCTCGTACAGCGCCGGGCGGGCACGCAGAAAGGCGTCGATGGCCTCCTCGGCCCGGCGGCGCACTTCTTCGGTCGCGTCAGCCGTGGCGGGCTTGAGCCGCAGGCGTACGTGCGGCCCCTCCAGCCAGTAGTTGAGGAAGAAGTGCCCGGCCAGCAGCCCGTCCTCCTCCAGGGAGGCGATCAGCGGACGGATGCAACTGACCAGCAGGGGCTGCGGGTTGGCGGCGTAGAAGGTGTGCACGGCCTGCCACTCGCTCTGCCCGCCGTCGGTCTCGCGGTCCGCACCGCCGGCCGCTGCGGTCATGTTGCCGCTGTGGGGGGTCAGCTGAGTCATCTGGGCGCGTCCTTCGCGGGTCGGGTCGGGAGGGAGGAGGCGTCCGGCGCGGCCGGACCGGGCGTGGTGAAGGTCTCCACGGCGAGTTCGGCGACGTGGCTGCCCCGCTCGGACCGCACGTGCAGCCCGTCCTCGGTGGGGAGCATCTCGCGCAGGACGACCTGGTCTTCGTCGCCCTTGAGCAGCGCTTCGAAGGCCGTCAGGGAGAGCGAGCTGTCCAGATCCACGCAGCTGGGCTTGGCGCCCGCCGCTCCGCGCGGCCCGCTCGCGACCGTGGCGAACACCCGGGCGGGCAGGCCGTGCCGGCGGCGCCAGCGCTGCCAGCCGAGGAACCAGGTGTGCTCCTCGACGCCGGGCTGCTGACGGGCGGGCAGCGAAGCGGCCGTCGTGCTCCAGCTCCGCCGGCTCAGCACGAGACCGCCGTGGCGCACCCTTGGCCGCACGGTCACACCCTCGTCGGCCTCGGGCTCGGGCACCCCGCCCCACACGTCCAGCCGGGCCATCGAGGTCGGGGACAGGAGCAGCAGGGTGCGGGAGATCTCCGGCAGTGCCAGCGGCACCAGATAGCCGAGGTAGACGGGAACGACCTCGCAGTCCAGGCGCGACGAGCGCAGGACGAGCCGGTCGGCCTCCTCGTCGTGCTCGACGTACAGGTCCTCGAGGTGGATGCGGGCCTCCTCCGGGACGGTGGAGGTCTCGCCCGGGCAGACGATCTCGTAGTCGGTCAGGCGGCCGTGCAGATTGAGGTTGCTGGTGACGGAGCCGCCCGTCACCTCGGCCAGGACCGCGCCGGGGGGCGTCTGCGCCCGCGCCCGCTCGCGCAGCGCACCGGAGAGGGCCTCGCCGCCTTCGGGGCCGTCGTAGACGTGCGTGAACCGGCTGAAGGGGAAGGAGACGCCGCCGTAGGAGCGGTTGACCACGACCAGGGGGTCGCCGTTCTCCCGGGCCAGCTGGAGGTGGTGGCTCTGCGGGGCGAACACCGGTGAGACCGGGGCGATTTCGGCCGCGACCTCTTCGAAGTGCTCCCTGCCGAGCTGGATTTCGGCGTCGCCGTCGCGCTCCGCCCACAGCTTCCGCATGCGGTCGACGAAGACGCGGCGGGCGGAGTCGACGGCCTTGATGCCCGGGATGTTGAGCCAGTTCTCCTCCGGTACGTACTCGCCCTGGTCGTTGAACGCCCGGCGCTTGGCCGTGAAGGAGAGGTACTGGTCGAAGAAGTCCTCGTGGAAGTCGTGCACGAGCCCCAGAAGGTCCTCGCAACGGCCTCCACGACCGTGGCGGGCGAGGAAGAAGCCCTTGAAGGTGATGCGTTGAGGCAGCGTCACGTCGAATGCCGGGAGGACGCTCTCCAGCGCGCGCAGGTCTTCGCCGACCCGCCCGTTCCAGTCCTGCCACGGGCAGGCCACGTCGGTGCCCGCACTGACGTCCTCGTACAGGATCGTCTGCGGAAGGCTCGGCTCCTGCGCGCCCAACTGCCGCTGGAGCCCGTGCAGTTCCTCACGCAGCTCCCGCAGCAGCGAGGCGCGTCGGCGCACGTCCGCGGCCGGGAAGGCGGCGATCTTCGCGAGGGGACCTTCGAGTCCGTCCGCGATCTGCTCGGCCCAGGGCCGCCCGAGCCCGCGCAGCGCCGTCTGGAAGGAGCGCAGCGGGTCGGGGCTGTGCACGTCGGTGTCCAGGCAGGGCACCCTGATCATCCCGAGCTGGAGCAGCGCCGAGAGATAGGTCTCGCACTGCTCGGGCGGCGCGTCGTGTTCGGCGCCGATCCAGTCGGCCAGCTCGCGGTAGCGCAGCTCCGGGCGCTCGTCGAACAGGGCCAGCAGCTGGTCCAGGATGCCGCTGCGGCGCAGGAAGAAGAGCCTGTCCTTGACCGAGTCGAAGGTGACCGTCGCGGCGTCGTCCCCGGCCGTCACCCAGCGGCGTACGTAGCGCACCCGGTCCTCGTCACGGCCCCAGCCGGAGGCGAGACGGACGGGAAGATCGCTGCGCCGGGCCGGGTCGGCGAGGATCAGCTCGGCGAGCCTGCCGAGCACGACCACGTTGAGCCGTGCACGGCTCTCCCACCCGGCGTCCACCTGGATCGCTGCGGCGTCGCTGCCGTTCCGCTCGCCGTGCGGTTCGTCCCCGCCGTCCGTGAACAGGCCGGTGGCCACGCCGGTGAAGGTGCTGAACGGACTGGTCTTGCACGCCGTCCGGTAGAGGTAGGACAGCAGGGACCTCTCGACCTTGCGCATCCGCTTGTCCGGACGCACACCCGCCGCGGCCTTGCTCAGATAGCCCTCCAACTGGCCGTCCAGTGTGGGTGAGGCGAGCAGCAGGCCGAGCCGAAGCCGCTCCTCCTTCATCAGTTCGCGCAGCGCAGCACGGCTGCGTTCGAGGTCGGAGGCGAGCAACTGCTCTCCTGCGGTGTGCAGTTCCTCCAGCTGCTGCCGCCTGGCGAGCCAATCGGCGACCTGCCTGCCCGCCTCGGCGTCCAGTCCGGAGATCAGCTCCATGGCGGCCGCCGGGTCGGCGGGCAGCCGGTTGTTGAACATCTGGCGGCGCAGCGCGAGCAGTTGGCGGCGCGAGGCGTCGCCTGATCCGCGTACTGCGGTGTCGGTGGTCGTGACGAGGTCGTGCAGTACGTCGGACAACTCGGCGGCGCGCACGCGGAGTCGGTCCTCCGCGTCCAGCACCTCCTTCGCCCAGTGGAGGCTTTCCGTGCAGCGCAGCGCGTGCACGGACTCGACCGGAAGTCCGGCGACGCGCAGCATGAACCGGCGGCCGGGTTCCCAGGTCGTCGTCACAGAGGTCATGGCGGGTTCCCCCATCGCCGGTCAGGCGATCTCGTAGCGGAAGTCGGCAGGCTGTGGCCGCTCATGGCCGAGCAGCATGATCAGCAGCGGTGTCTCCCCCGTGCGCTCCAGGCTCAGTTGCTCGATGTAGGAGACGTTGTCGAAGCCGAGAGCGACGCCCGCACCGAGGCCGAGTGCGGTGCAGACGGCGTAGAAGGCCTGCGAGACCGCCCCCGTGGTGGCCCCGTACAGCCGGTATCCGCGGTCGCCCACGGCGTCCAGCACCGCTGTCGTGCGGACGGACGGAACGAGCACCGCACCGCTCTGTTCGAGGTTGTAGTTCGCGAGGAAGTAGTTGCGCTGAAGGAACTCCCCGTGCGGGCCGTCGACGACGGGACGCAGGGCGTGGGCCTCGGGGTCGTACTCGTAGGCGCCCTGGTCGATGCCCTCGACGTGATTGACGAAGGCGTAGAGCTTGACCAGCCGGCTCCCCCCGGGCGGCTCCGCGTCCGTCTCCAGCGAGACGGCGGCCGACGCGGCCAGAGCGGTGCCCAGTTGGGCGGCGCTGATGGGACGTGTGGCGTCGAATCGGCCGAAGCTGCTGCGGCGGCCGCGCAGGGCCTCTCGCATGGTCAGCGGCTCCACCTGGGGCGGCGGCAGCGGGAGGGCGTCGCGGGTGTCCGGCAGGGGCAGCGCCACCGCGTCGGCGAGGGCCTCGGGACCGGGACGGGCCTCGGAGTTCTCGGCGGTCGCCGCGCGGACGCTCTCGAGGATGCCGAAGTCGAGGACCCTGCGGGAGAGTTCGACGTCCGCGTGCCCGACACGGGGTGTGGAGGCCGCCTCCGGGCCGGATGCGGGGCGAGGCGCGTCCTCGGCCTGCTCCGGGTCCTCCCAGGACAGCGGCACGACCGCGAAGACGCCCTCTTCCTCCTCCGCCGTGCCGAGGAGGCGGTTGAGCCGCGGCTCGTCGAACCACATCGCGGGCTCGACGCGCAGTCCCCGGGAGCGTGCCCACATGCGCCAGCTCTGCAGGATCGTGCCGATGTCCATGCTGACGACGTGAAAGGAGAAGCTGTTGTACTTGAAGGCGTTCTGCCAGTACTTGATGCCGAGGATCAGGAACTGGTCGGTGTCCGGGCCCGATTGACCGCAGCCCACCGCCTCCCTGATCTCGCCGGTCACATCGCCCGTCAGCAGGCGCTGCATGGCGTGCCGGTGGTTGGCGTAGTAGTGCACGCCGGGCGTGAGGGGGCCGCTCGGGCCGGAGGCCCAGTAGACGCTCACCGGGTAGAGCCCGCCGCCGGAGGCCGTGCCGCGCGACCAGTTCGTCTGCGTGTAGTGCGGGAGGGCGGCGAGGTCGGTGTTGGCCTGCACGCCGAGTCGGCGGCCCACCAGCCCGTAGGAGTCCTGGAGCATTCCGGACAGCAGGGGCAGCGTGAACCGCCCGTCCGCCGGCGGCTGTTCGCCGGGCAGGCAGCCCGACGCCGCGCTCGCTCCTTCGGGGAAGTCCGTCCGTGGCAGCGGGAAGGACTCGACTCCCGGGTAGTACTTGCCCTTCCTCGGCCGGTCGGCCCAGTCGGGTACGAAGTCGGCCGGCTCCATCGGGACTCGGGCGCGGTGCTTGATGGCGTCCGCGTAGTCATGGGCGTAACCCACGGAAACACTCCTTTCTGCTGAACGGGCGGTCACGGAAACGGGTGGGGGGCGGGGTTGAGGTCGTCGGGGCCCAGATCGGCCTCGCGCAGACCTGCCTCGCGCAGGGCGGTTCGCATCCTCGGCATGGTGCGGGCGCGCTGCCGTGACCAGCCGAAGTCGATGGGGAGCAGGCCCGGCACCAGGACGCTGACGGTGTGCAGGCCGAGGGTGCGCTGCTCGGGCAGGGTCTGGTCGACGACGACCACGTCGAAGCCCGCTGCCGTCACCGGCTCCAGGCAGCGCTCCAGGGCTTCACGGACGTCGCCCGAGGTGCCTTCCTCCGCGGCGCCGGCCGGGCGCAGCGAGGCGACGGAGACGGGCGCCGGAGTCGGGAGGGGGCCCGGGGGCGGGCGCAGCAGGAAGTCGGCGAAGCGGCCCATCTCGGGGATGCCGTAGAGCAGCGGATGGTCGTGGAGCGCGGTGACCTCGCGGAAGTCCGCGGCCATGGCACGCAGTCGTGCCTCGTCCAGCTCGGTGCGGTTCTGCAGGTTGACGGCGTCGGTGGCGATCTCGCACAGGGCACCGTCGAGCGCGGCCTCCGGGTCGGCTCCGGCGCCCGCGCCGAAGCACATGCGGCCGAGCCCTCCGTCGAACCGCTCGGCGACTCCGGTGATCACCGGGACCGGGAAGGAGATGCGGGTGTCGAAGAACCGTGCGCGGTAGCCGTACATGGCCAGCCGGTCGACCATGTGCCGGGTGGAGGCCCTTCGGCTCGTGCCGGGGTCGATCTCGGGCAGCGGCTGCCGGCCGTACCAGGCGAGCAGGAAGGCGTCCCGTTCGAGGACTTCCATCAGGCCGAAGTAGACGGCCTCCTCCAAGGAGCCGCCGGACGCGCAGCCGTTGGAGCTCTCCTGCACGAAGCGGTTCTCCAGGCCGGGCGCGTGATAGTACGTCAGCACCTCGGGCACCAGCCGCGGCGTCCCGTCCCGCAGCGAGTGACCCCACACCCAGGGGATCTCCCGGTCGGGAGTGAACGGCAGCACCCGCGGGTTGTCCCGGTAGAAGTCCTCCGAGTAGAGGCCGACGAGGCGCGGGTCGACCGCCCTCTCGCCGAACTCCTCGAGCGTGCCCGTCACTTGGGTCGTTTTCGCCCGTGCGCGCATTCCCGCGTAGCGCTCCAGGCCCTCCAGCACCCCGATGCGGGCGCTGGTGCCGAAGGATCCGGCGTGCCCGCCCCAGAACGTCTCGCGCAGGTACTCGCCCGAGCGCATCGAGAAGCAGCCGATGGTCGCCGAGGTGGAGGTCGAGGAGACGTCGTGCACGACGGACGGTCCGAGAGCTCCGCACACCGGGTTGGCGAAGGCGGCAACGTCGATGTCGTAGCTCTCCAGCGGGCGTACGCGGAACGCGCCGGGCTCGTGCTCCGGCGCGGCTTGCAACTCGATCCGCGCCGCCTCCTCGGTGTCGGGGCCCGGCTCCCCGCAGCGCGGGCACTGCGGGTCCGGCACGAGCGGGTAGTGACGGACGCTCAGGGACTGCAGGTCGAGCAGGTGCACCTCCGGGAAGGTGGTGCGCGACGAGCGCTGCCGGGCGGCCGTGACGAGCGCGGCGACGGCGTCCATCGCGAAGGCCGTCACGAACGGCCACTCCCCCGCCGCATGGGTCTCCCCGCCGATCTCCAGTGCGTCGCGGAGGGAGACCGATCGCACCGCCTGCCAGCGGCGGGCCAGGCAGCGCGGGCACGCACGTGTGGCGTCGACGTCCTGGGGAACCGGGCCGATGATCGCGTGCTGCCCGTAGACGTGCACGGGAACCGCCGGTCCCGGGTCCTCGGCCGGCTGCGGACGAGGCGCGGCGGGCGCGGCGAACTCGTCACGGACGCCGAGTCGCGCCACCTGCGCCTCGGGGCCCGCGAGCCGGGTGAGGCTGCTCCGCAGCAGCCCGGTGAGAGCCGCTTCACGGGAGTCGGCAACGCCCTCCGCCGGAGGAGCGGTCTCGTCACGCACCATGGCCGGTGCCCTTGGTGAGCAGCACACGGACGGTGCTGATGCCCACGGTCGCCAGGTCGGCGGAGCCGGTGGGAACCACCAGGGCGTCCCTGCCGGCTTCGCGGAGCCTCTCCAGTACGCGTGTCCATTCGGCAGGCTCTTCCGAACCCGCCGCCGCCGGGGGCGCGTCGGCCGTCCCGAGGGTCTCCGGCGCGAGGTCTCGCAGCAGCGGATCGCCTGTGTCTGCCGGTCCCTCCCCCGCTTCGCGCCGGAGCTGTATCTGCCCGAGCAGGTCGCGGAGGGCGGCGGAGGCCGCGGCACCCCTGCTGGTCTCGCTGCCGACGGCCCAGTCGCCTCCGGCACGCGCGAGCAGCACGTGGACGCCGCTGCGGCGGCTCTCTCCCAGGTCGAGCAAGTCCCATCGGAGACCGAGCTGGTCCAACGAGCCCAGCAGGAAGGTGACTTCGGCGTCCGCCTCGTCGCCGGACAGGGCG
>NZ_JACBXA010000002.1 GCF_013870515.1 Streptomyces albidus (ex Kaewkla and Franco 2022)
ATGCCGCCAGGACCGCCGGCGGCATCCGGCGCCCCGGTGTGAGGAGCGCGGATCTTCGGCCGGGCTCCCTACCCGGTGGGCTCCGGGTTGGTGTCGTCCTCGCCGGGGCGGGCTGCCGCGTCGCCGTGGAACTGCGGGTCGATCGCGTTCGCCGCACCGAGGGCTGTGAGCAGCCAGTCGTCGTCCTGGGACCGTGCCCGGGCGGCTTCGCGGTGGGCCAGCGCGGCTTCCAATTCGTCGAGTGCAGTCTCGAGCTGGGTGCTTTCCATACCGGCAGCCGCTTCGCGAACGTGCTGGCGTGCTTCTTCCACGCCTTGATTCGCGTCCTCGTACAGGGCGTCGAGCTCGGACTTTTTCGGATCAGCCATGTCTCCGAGCGTACGGTTCCGGAGCCCCGGTCTGTCGCGCCGGGTCCTTCAAAGCGTCGCCATGACGGGCGAGGGCACGGCGAAATCCCTGCCACCGTGCCGCTCCCGACGCGGGAGAGGCGCCGGCACTCGATTTGCCGACCACGGTCGACAGGGGTGTGGCACCACGTGACGGGGTGGCCTCGCCGAGTCACGGCGAGGCCACCCCGGTGGGTTCCGCGGTGTTACTTGATGCCGAGGACCTGCTCCAGCGGGTCGATGGCGAAGTACACGAGGAAGAGCACCGCGGTGCCCCAGAGCAGCCAGTGGACCTCACGGGCCTTGCCCAGGCACGCCTTGATGATCACGTAGGCGACGAAGCCGGCACCGATGCCGTTGGTGATGGAGTACGTGAACGGCATGACGACGATGGTCAGGAAGGCCGGGATCGCGAGTTCGTAGCGGTCCCAGTCGATGTGCCTGACCTGGGTCATCATCAGGAATCCGACCGCGACCAGGGCGGGGGACGCCGCCTGGAGCGGCACGATCGTCATGACCGGGGTGAGGAAGAGGGCGAAGGCGAACAGGCCGCCGGTGATGAGGTTGGCGAAGCCGGTCCTGGCTCCTTCCCCGACACCCGCGGCGGACTCGATGTAGGTCGTGGCTGACGACGAGGCCGAGGCGCCGCCGGCGACGGCGGCCGCGCCGTCGATGAGCAGGACCCTGCCCAGCCCGGGGACCTGGCCGCGCTCGTCGAGGAGTCCGGCTTCGGCGGTGACGCCGACGACGGTGCCCATGGTGTCGAAGAAGTCGGACAGGATGAGTGTGAAGACGAGCAGGACGACCGTCAGGACGCTGACCTGTCCGAAGGCGCCGAGCAGGTCGAAGTTGCCCAGCAGGCCGAAGTCGGGGGCTGAGACGGGCTTGTCCGGCAGCGACGGCGAGGTCAGGCCCCAGGTCTTGACCTTGGCGAACTCGTTGACGATGACGGCGACGATGGTCATCAGGACGATGCTGATGAGGATGGCGCCCTTGACCTTGCGGGCGAGCAGGACGACCGTCACGAGCACGCCGAGGCAGAAGACGAGCATCGGCCAGCCGGTGAGCGTGCCGGTGCCGAGCTGGACGGGCACGGTGGTCTTCGCGGCGTCCGGGATGCGGGTGACGAAGCCGGCGTCCACGAAGCCGATGAAGGCGATGAACAGGCCGATGCCGACGCTGATGGCTTGCTTGAGGGGTTGCGGGATGGCGTGCATGACGGCCTCGCGAAGGCCGGTCATGACCAGGACGCAGATCAGCAGGCCCTCGATCACGATGATGCCCATCGCGTCGTCCCAGGCCATGAGGGGGGCGACCTGCACTGCGACGATGGCGTTGATGCCGAGACCCGCGGCCAGGGCGAGCGGCAGGTTACCGCCCACGCCCATGATCAAGGTCATCACCGCGGCCACCAGGGCCGTGGCGGTGGCCAGTTGGGCGGGATCCAACTGGTCGCCGAACTTGTCCTTGGCGCTGCCGAGGATGATCGGGTTGAGTACGAGGATGTACGCCATCGTGAAGAAGGTGGCGAACCCGCCGCGTATCTCCCGGCTGTACGTCGACCCGCGCTCGCTGATGCGGAAGAACCGGTCGAGTGAGCCGCCGGTTCTGGTGGGCGGCGCCTCGGCAGTGCTCGTCGTGCTGGTCTGCATGACTGCGTCTCCTGGACCTACAGGGTAAGAGGGGGGAAGCGGGACAGTGCCGCCTCGGAGCGTGTGACGGTAGTCGTGCGAACACGCATGCGGCACCTCGCGAGCCGGATCATACGCGGCACAACGGGATTCACAATCGTGTTGGGGCATCCCGTGGTTGACGGCGGCAAGCGGGCCCTGTCGGTTCCTACAGAATCGCTCCCGACCTATCACTCAAAACGGGATGCAGGCGACAGCGGACGTGGAGTTGCGGTCGGTAACTGCTTACTCTCTGCCCGTGCACCCTCCGATCCCCTTCAACGCGCGTGCTGCCCGCACCCTGCGCGAGAAGCTCGGGATGGCCCCCGGCCACGTCGCTTATGGCATGCGTGCTTCTTACGGCATGGCTCACATCACTCCCGAGCACATCGCGGCATGGGAACGCGGCGACGCCCTGCCCAACGCCAGTGAACTCTCCGCTCTGGCCGGGGCTCTGTGGTGTGCCCCTGACGAACTCATGGGCAGTCCCCACACCTTGCTCGAGCACCGGCTGGCACGCGGAATATCCGTCGAGGACATAGCCCGCCTCGTGGGCATCGACCTCGAGGCCTACCGTCACATGGAAGGGACCGGGCGGTGGACGGGGGACAAGCGGCAGTCCGCCAACCTCAGCAGCGTCCTCAACCTCCCCCCGCGTGACTTCATCGCCATCACGGGCCTGGAGGAAGAGCTCGCCCGTCTGCTCACCGAGGCCGTCTCCACCCGCTGGCAGGCCCACGTCCGCGCCATCGCCAAGCTCCTCGCCATGGACCGCCGCGACCTGCAGGAGCCCCTGCGGGACATGCAGCAGGAGTACCAGACCCTCATGGCGGCCACCCTCAGCCGAGCCAGCACCGCCTCCGGCGAAGCCGGACGGCTCTTCATCGAGGACATCATCAACCAGTTCTGGTCCCGGCTCCCGGAGCACCCGTAGAGCTCGGCCGGGTTTCGCAGACGCACTGCCGTGTTCGGATGACCGGTCGTTCCGTCGTCGGGCGGCGGATGCGGTCCGGCAGGAACAGGCAGGCACCTCGGGGCTCTTGAGCAGCCCTGGAGCGCGGGTCACGCCAGTGATCGCGGCGGTGGACGGCCGACTGCTTGAGCATCGCCGGTCAGCCGTCGCCGACTTCACGCCGGATTCGTACTCAGGACGTGCCTGCGGCGTGGGTCATTCTCCGCGCCAGACGTTGTCGAAGGCCGCCTCCTCGATGGCGCGGCGTTGCCGCACGGCCTCCAGTTCCGTCAACGCGTCGTTGACCGCAGCGAGCACCGTCGCCACCGCGTCGTCCACCGTCGCGGACTCCCCGCTCCGCTCGCTGCGGACCCCGAGGGCCTCGGTGAGGGCGGCCAGGACGGGCTCATCCGATTCCCGGCGCTCCGCAGCCGCATGGCGATCCGGCGTATCGGCCAGCACCAGCTGACCGGACTGGAAGAATCTCCAGCGGCGGGGCCGCCGGGTGAGCTGACCCGCCGACTCGAGGTCGGCCAGATACTCCGCCGACAGACCGCGGCCCCTGCGCCACAGCCACTCCTCGACCGTCTCGTACGGCGCTCGCCTGACCAGCGACGACTCGGCCTCGTCCAGCAAGCGGTCAGTCGTCTCCGGGCGGTGGCCCGGCACGATGTCCTCGCCGTCCAGCCCGACGGCCTGGGCGGTGAGAAGGTCGATCAGCTCGGCCCCCGCCAGCGCCAGCGCCATGTCCCCTCGCTCCAGGGGTCGGTCGGGCGTCACGTCCAGGGCGGTTATCAACAGGTCCCGTGGTGTGGTCATGGTCAGCTCCCCGTCGAGGGCATCCGTGAGTGATGCGTCCACGGCTTGTGCGGCAACGGCACGAGGCCGAGCGGCAAGTCACGTTCCATTGTCGGCGACCGCCGTGACGGCTGCAGGCGGGAGCGGGGAGATCGGCTGCATCCCGGCTCGGACGGACGGGGCATCGAGCCGTGCGACCGGCGCTCATGGGAGACCCGGGCGACGCCCTCAGTGGCCGGCCGCGACTCTGCGTTGCCGATCGGCCAAGCCCCCGGCGGCCGGCCGTACGTGCAGTCCGGCGTGACACGGCTCCGTGTATCCCGTACTACGCTGGAAAAGCAGGCAAATCATGCTGAAACAGCACAATCGGGTGCCGTCACGATGCCTTTCGCAGAGAAAGAAGCCGGCGCATTCCGTTCATGAGGTGGTGAGGGCAGGAATTCTGCCTCGACCTGCGAACGAGCTCAGACAGTAAGGAGATCCAGATGTCTGTCTCTCCCGAAAAGCCATCGGTACGGCCGTTCACGTTCGACTTCCCCGAGTCCGATCTCGAGGATTTGCGTGCGCGCATCGCGGCCACGCGTTGGCCCGACAAGGAGACTGTCGCGGATCAGACGCAGGGCACGCCGCTCGAGACCACTCAGGAACTCGCACGCTACTGGGCGTCGGACTACGACTGGCGCAAGGTCGAGGCGAGGCTGAAGGCTCTGCCGCATTTCATCACCGAGATCGACGGGCTCGACATCCACTTCATCCACGTCCGCTCGCCGCATGAGAATGCTCTGCCGCTGATCGTGACGCACGGATGGCCCGGTTCGATCATCGAGCAGATGAAGATCATCGAACCGCTCACCAATCCCACGGCCTACGGCGCGAGCGCGTCGGACGCCTTCCATCTGGTGATTCCGTCGTTGCCCGGCTACGGGTTCTCGGGCAAGCCGACCACGAAGGGCTGGGGCCCTGAGCATGTGGCAAGCGCCTGGGCAGAGTTGATGACGCGCCTCGGTTACAAGAAGTACGTGGCGCAGGGCGGTGACTGGGGTGCGATCGTCACGGATCTCATGGGTGTGCAAGCGCCCGAGGGTCTGCACGGCATCCACACCAACATGGCCTGCGTTGTCCCGCCCGACATCGACATGGCCCTCCAGACCGGCGGTGCGCTGCCCTCAGACCTCTCGGCAGAGGAGAAGACGGCCTGCGAGCAGTTGGGCTTCTTCTACCAGCACGTCTCCTACGGCCTCATCATGGGTGACCGCCCGCAGACGCTGACCGGACTGGCGGATTCACCCGCCGGGTTGGCGGCATTTCTGCTCGACCACGATGCGCGCAGTCTTGAGCTGATCTCGCGGGCCTTTGCCGGACGCCCCGGAGGCCTCACGCGAGACGACGTTCTCGACAACGTGACGCTGTTCTGGTTGACGAATACCGCGATTTCCGCGGCTCGTCTCTACTGGGAGAACACCCTCCCGTTCTTCTCCGTCAAGGGAGTCTCCGTACCGGTTGCCGTCAGCGTCTTCCCCGACGAGCTCTACCAGGCTCCGAAGAGCTGGGCGGAGGAGGGGTATCCCAAGCTCATGTACTACAACAGGCTCGAAAAGGGCGGCCACTTCGCCGCCTGGGAGCAGCCGGAACTCTTCGTGGGAGAGCTTCGAGCGGGTTTCCGGCAGCTTCGCTAGAGCGCTGGAGAAGGTGGCTCTCGACGGCACGTCCAGTCACCTGAATGAAGAACCAGGTTCTCGAATCAGGATTCATGGGTCTGACCGGCGTCGGCGGGCCATCTTCCGTCGTGTCGCTTTTCCCTCCCTGGGCGAGGGCAGAAACCACCACTGGAGGAGGAAGCATGCTGCAGGGTTACACCGTGCCGCTCTCACCGCGGGGAGAGGCGAACCTCGCGTCCGCACCCCCTTGGCACTACGCCGGTGATCTGGTCGGCGTCGAGTTCTGGACGGACCCGGCGTCAGCCGAAGCGACGCTTCCCGAAGGGCTCGACCCCGACCCGAAGACCTCCGGGCGTGTGCTGGCACTGTTCTTCGACTGGCAGTTCTCCGGAGAGAATGACGAGTACCTCGACCCGGTGCGCAGTCAGTACCATGAATTCTTCGTCCTCGTCGACGCACACCTGAAGGGCGAGCCGGTCTCCTGGTGCCCCTACATCTACGTCGACAACGACCATGCCCTGGCGCGTGGTTGGGTCCAGGGGTTCCCGAAGAAGATGGGCGCGGTGCACCAGACGCGCATCTTCGCCTCCCCCGGCCGGGCCTCTCCGACTCTCGCCGCCGGCGCCCGTTTCGGCGCAAGCATGTCGTCAGGAGAACGGACGCTCGCCGAAGCCAGGGTGAAACTCGAGGAGCCGGTGAGCGAGCCTTCTTCGCTGTTCGGCCGCGACACGATCAATCTGCGCTACTTCCCGCGCCTGGCCGCAGGCGAGTACGACAAGCCTGTCGTTCACGAGCTGGTGAGAATGATTGCCGAAGACCAGCAGATCGCCGACATGTGGGCCGGTACCGGCGAGATCTCCCTCTCTCCGGCGGTCGGCGAGGAGCTGGCGGACCTGGCTCCGGTCCGCATGGGCGCGGGCTTCCGCCTGTCGATGTCGTACAGCGTCACGGAAGTACGCGACGTCGGCTGAGGCCTGCACAGGCCTGTACCGAGGGAGGCGTGATGCCTCCGGCTGAATGTGCCCGGCCGTGGAGGTAACACCGGGGCCGGCAGGAGGCCTCCTGCATCCTCGACTGCCGGACACAGCAGGCCGGTTGAAAGCACCAGTGATCAAAGCTCACTCACCGGGTGCCGTCGGGTGAACTCGTCGGCGAGCATGCCCAGAATGACGAGGTCGTGGTACCGGCCGGCGAGGAAGACGTGATCGCGGAGGCGGCCTTCCTCGACGAAACCGAGCCGCCGCTGGAGCGCCAACGACCCTTCGTTGTACGCGAAGACCTTCGCTTCGCACTTGTGATAGCGCCGCTCGGCGAACATGTAGCGCAGCAGCAGCACGACGGCTTCCGCCGCATAGCCCTCGCGTCGGTGATCGGCACCGATGGTGACGCCGTATTCGAACCTGCCCGCATTCGGGTCGGCGTAGTGAGAGCCGACGGCACCCACGACCTCGCCCGTGTCGACGGCTTCGATTGCCAGCCTGAAGCAGTCGCCGTCGGACTTGGCAGCGGCCAGCTCGTTGGCCCGGACGCGGTAGCTCTCGGCGGAACGGGGCGGATGCAGCACGTCCCCCGACCGCTCCTCGTCTTCGGTCAGGCGCATGAACGCGGCCCCGTCGCCGGGCTCGATACCGCGCAGCCGTATCCGCTTGCTCGTCCAGAACGATGTCATCCGCCAATGGAACAGGCCGAGGCATCCGGATTCCAGGCCGAGCCTGTGCTGCTCCGCCTCGCTGTCGTTGTTGCGTACCCCCCGCGCAGGGCGAGGAGCAGCGGTCACACGGCTCAGCGCCCTTGCCGGGCACGCCACTCGGCCAGGCCGAGCGCTGAGAAAGCCGCGATCGCGGCAAGGACGGCGGCCGTTGGCGGCACGGTGAACGCGGCGGGCCAGGAGAGGTGACGGGCGTGCTCGGCCACCCAGCCTCCGGCGGCCGATCCGGCGGCGATGCCGCTCAGAAGGGCGGTCACCGCGCACGTCATGCCCTCGTTCAACCGCGCTGCCGGGACCGTCTCCTGGATCAGCGTCATGCCCGTCACCATCGCCGGAGCGGTCCCCATCCCGGCGACGAGCAGGGCGACAGCGAGTACCGCCAGGCTCCCGGTGGCGGCCGCCGTGAGGGGCAGCAACGCCAGTACGGCCACTGCGCCGACGCACAGTGCGAACCGGCGCGTGAGCGGTGTGGCAGGCGGGCGCACCGTGCCCATGAACAGCCCCGCTGCGGCCGACCCCATGGCCTGGCAGGCGAGCACCACACCCGCCGCCCCCTGCTGCCCTTGCCCGTCGGCGAACGCGATCGTCGCCACCTCCATCGCTCCGAACACGCCGCCGGTGCACAGAAACGCCACCAACAGCGGCAGGAGGGCGCGCAGTCGGAGAGGTGGAACGGCATGGCCGGTGGAACTCGCCGCAACTGGGGGCTCGGTGCTGCGCTGTCCCGTGAAGATCAGCATCCCCAGCAGCAGAAGCGCGGCTCCGACCAACGTGCCGGCTTCTGCGAAGAGTTGGGTGCACAGCACGGCCGCGAGGGGAGGCCCCGCCATGAAGCACAACTCGTCGGCAGCCTGCTCGAAGGAGTTGGCGGTGTGGCGGGCGGCGGGATCCGTGCGGAAGAGATGGGCCCACCGGGCACGGGACAGGCCACCCGTGTTGGGCGTGGTGGCAGTAGCCGCGTACGAGGCGAACAGCATCCAGCCCGGCGCCCCGGACCGTACGCATGCGGCCAGCAACACCGCGCCAGCCACTGCGACCAGCGTCGCGGGCAGAGCGATCCGTGCCTGCCCGTGCCGGTCGATCAGCCGGGCCGTCAGCGGCCCCACCACGCCGGTGGCGGCGAGTCCCGTCGCGGTCACGGCCCCAGCGAGCGCGTACGAGCCCCGTGTAGTCGCGATCATGATGACCGCGGAGACACTGAGCATCCCCATGGGGAGCCGGGCGAGCAGGTTCCCCGCCGTGAAGGCACGAGCTCCCGGCACGGTGAACAGCCGTGCGTACGGGGCGAGTCGGCCTGGCGCAGATCGAGGACAGTGAAGAGGCCGGGCGCGGTCGGTCGTGGTCTTCGGACGTGCGATGAGTGTGTGACCGGTCATGCCCAGGAACTGCGTGCCGCCCCGGGACGAATGGTGATCGCGCCCGTCACGGCGGTGGACGGCGGCGCTGGGCATGCCTGCCAGACTCGCGGCCGGCGCAGCATCCCTCAACCTGTTTTCGACCCGGGAGCGGGTGGTCGTTCATTCCAGCGATCGCGCGGTCTCGGCGTACACGCGCCGTGGCTTCGCCGTGTCCCCGCGGCTGCTCCAGGTCGACCCCTCCTCGTAGCGGTCCGCAGCAAAGGGCGTCAGCTGCGGATGTCCCGGCTGATCGGCCACTGTCAGCGGGTCCTCGTAGGGTCTCTGCCGGTGATGCGACGCACCGGGGAGACGAGCGAGCAGCCCGGTCTCATCGACGAGGCCAGGAGCCACCAGGGGGATCGGATGATCGAGGTTCGTTGCGCAAGGCCGGACGACGGGGACGTGCTGGGCGAGATCCACGCCGAGGCCTGGAAGAGCGCCTACGCGCCCTTCTTCGAGCGGGAGTTCGCCGCACGTGCAGTCCAGAGCCGGCGTACGCGATGGCACGCACGGCTCGCTGAGGTGAAATGGTCGATCCTGCTCGCGGAGCTGGACGGCCGTCCCTTGGCCCTGTCCGCCACCGTCCCGTCGTCGACGCGGCCGGGTCTCGCGGAGATCGCCACCTTCTTCGGTCATCCCGACGGCTGGGGCAGCGGCGTCGCCACCTCGTTGATGAACGAGACGCTCGGCCGGATCCGCGACGACGGAGTCGCCCGGGTGCATCTGTGGACGCTGCGCGACACTCCGCGGTCCCGTCGCTTCTACGCGAAGTGCGGCTTCGCCGAGTCAGGCGCCGTGCGAGCCTTCGACTTCGGCGACGGCAACCCCCTCGAGCAGGTTGAGTACGAGCGTCCCTGCTGACGTCGGCAGGGAGACGGGCGCTCTCGGACGCGTCAACGCCGGTGCCCCGGAGCGGTCCTGGAGCCGACCGACCGTTGTGCAGACATCATCGACGTCCAACACCCGCTGAAAGGGCCCGTCATGACGACCACTCCGAACGACCCGCGCCCCGTTCCCACGCCGTTGGGATGGTGTGCCGAGTGCGTCCGCGAAGGCGTATGGCTCCGCGCCCTGACGCTCTGGCAAGGCACTGCCATGTGCGCCCAGCACGTCGTGTTCAAAGCGGGCGTCGGCGACGTCGAGCTGCCGGGTGACCCGGCGCTTCGTGACGGTCCGACCATGCTGGTGGACCAGTTGACGAGTGGGATTCGCAACGACGTCAGAAGTACGGGGTTCTGATTCCTGCGCGGCGCTCGGTGCTGCTGGGCCGACGTACACCGAGCGCCGGCGTTCCGGCGTCCCTGAGCGGCTGCCGATCCCCGAATCGCAACGAGTGCCGCGCAGTTGCTCACTCTCGGAGAACGGTCAACCGCTAGGACGCCCCCCGTGCGAGTTCCGTCGCCGCGAAGGACGCCTTGTCCCGCGACGTCGTCCCGTCCGTGATCCACCAGTGTGTGGGGTCCTCGCCGTACAGGCCGAACACCCCGTCGGATGCCCAGTTGAGGATCAGCTCGTCCTTGCCGTCGTCGTCGAAGTCGGCGGCTCCCGCGGGGCGGGCGCGCCGCTGACTCGCAGGTCCCTTCTTCACGTTGCGCCCGAGGGCGATGCGTCTGTCGCCGTCCATGAGCGTGGCGCCTTCGTATGTCGCGACGAGGACACCGTCGCGGCCGTCGCCGTCCGGGTCGGCAGCCGCGAAACCGCCGGGCCCGTAGTCGGTGGCAGCGCCCTCGGGTGCCGCGGGCAGCCGGTGTGTGACGGGGGCGCCTCGGTGCGGGTACACGGCGAGCGATCCGTCGACCTCGTGCGGTTCCGTTTCGTAGCCGGGCTCGTCGTTGCGGCTGCCGTCGTCCCCGACGGCCACATCACGCTTCCCGTCCCCGTCGAAGTCGCCGAACGCGTGGGCGTTGCCTTCGCGCAGCTGCTTGCTGACCGCCGACAGGCCGGTGCCGCGACGGGCCGGGTAGAGGAGGTTGCCGGACTGCTCGCCGTCGTTTGCTTCGTGCAGCAGCACGGAGGTCGCGCGCGGCTTGCCGGACGGGTCGATGTCGTCCACGACGAGCTCACCCTCCGACAACGACAGGTCGGTACCGGTGCGCGCGGGCACTCCGGACCGCGTGAACGGGCCGTAGAGCACCGCCAGGGAGGCATCGCCCAGGGACAACTCGGTCCCCGTGCGTGCCGCGAGGTCATGGTGCCCGTCCCCGTCGAAGTCGCCGCGCATCACGGACCCAAGTCCCAGGCTGGACACGCTCTTCGGCAGCCGCACCGGAGTGGCCTCGCCCCCCGCTTCCGGCCCGCCGGGCCCACCCCAGGTCACGTACGGAGCGGTGCGACGATCCTCCTCTGCCTGGTTCTCCACGTGCTTGTCCTCGACGGTCGTGACGAAGTCCGGGAACCCGTCGCCGTCCAGATCGGCGACCGTGTCCGGGGCGGCGCTCCCGCTCCCTGCTGCATCGTCCGGCGGGTCGGCCAGGCCCAGTTCGCTGCGGCCGTAGACCCTGCGCGTCGACGGATCGAGCCCCTTGGCCGAGCCGTAGAGCACCGCGACTCGCCCGTCCTCGGGGATGGGCATGACGAGGTCGCGGTACCCGTCGCCGTTGATGTCGTCGGGGTCCTTCGACCCCTTTCCGTGTGCCGGCGCGTGGCTCGCCTCGGGCGCCCCGGGCAGCGGGACTTCGTGAGCTGTTCCCCCGTCGCTGCATCCGGTGAGTGGGGCAAGCACCGCACAAGCAGCGAGGAAGGTGATGACCGTACGAGACTTCATGCGCTCGAACCTCACATCCCGCGGTGTGCCGGGTCAGCGGGGTCGAACGACTGTTGCCCACCTGTCGAACAGAGGAATGGTGCGGCGTACGGCTGAACGCGCCCTGGAGAAAGGCGCCTTCGGCTCCTGCGAGCTCAAAGCGCGTCATGGCCGGGCTCGTTGAGGGGCGTCAGCAGACGAGAGCGATGAAGGCAGGCGTCCTGGAGTCCCGTGTGCAACTCCCCAACGGACGGCGGGTCGTTGAACTGACGGAGCAGGGCACAGGTCTGCCCGACGACGTAACGGAGCTTGCTCAGGCCCTGAGCGGTAAGAGGCCGTCCGTCCACGACGAACGAGGCGAACGACAAAGGGCAAGGAGAGTCATACTCCCTTCCCTTTTCAACATATAGCGCACCCCGGGGCTTGCGGCAAGATCCGGGTCGTGCTGCAGAATCTCCGGGCGAAGCCAGAACCTGGGGAAAACAGGCCTTCGCGAAATACGCGCGTTTCATTGCCATATGGGTCCAGCACTGACGTCCAACCGCGGTCGGTCCCGCGGTGCGGTTGCAGGCGCTCGGCGGCACGAAGCACGAGCGTGAGCACCGACGGACCGCGGAGCGATGGCCTGAGTTCAATCTCGTTGAATGGGGGATTTCATGATCGACGTGATCGTGGTCGGCGGCGGACCGACCGGCATGATGCTGGCCGGCGAGTTGCGGCTGCACGGCGTGCACGTCCTCGTGCTGGAGAAGGAGGCGGAGCCGACGCCGTACGTCCGCTCGCTGGGCCTGCACGTGCGCAGCATCGAGGTGATGGACCAGCGCGGCCTTCTGGACCGGTTCCTTGCTCACGGCAAGCAGCACCCGGTCGGTGGCTTCTTCGCGGGCATCCCCAAGCCTTCGCCAGGCCGGCTGGACACCGCGCATCCCTACGTCCTCGGCATCCCGCAGCCCACCACCGATCGCCTGCTGGCGGAGCGTGCCACCGAGCTCGGCGCCGAGATCCGGCGCGGCTGCGAGGTGGTCGGGCTGAGCCAGGACGAGCACGGCGTGACCGTCGAGCTGGCCGGTGGGGGCGCCCCCGGCAACGAGGGCGTAGCCGCCGGGGGAGGGGCAGCCACGCAGCTGCGCTCGCGCTACCTCGTGGGCTGCGACGGCGGCCGCAGCACGGTGCGCAAGCTGCTCGGCGTCGGCTTCCCCGGCGAGCCCACCAGGGCCGAGACGCTGCTGGGCGAGATGGAGGTGGGCGTGCCGGCGGAGACGGTGGCCGCCGTGGTGGCCGAAGTCCGCAAGACACACCTGTGGTTCGGCGTGGGGCCCTTCGGGGGCGCCGTGTACCGCGTCGTCGTGCCTGCCGAGGGGGTGGCCGAGGACCGCACGGTCCCGCCGGACATCGAGGAGGTCAAGCGACAGCTGCAGGTCTTCGCCGGCACCGACTTCGGCGTGCACTCACCGCGCTGGATCTCCCGCTTCGGCGACGGCACCCGTCTGGCCGAGCGCTACCGGACCGGCCGGGCCCTGCTGGCCGGTGACGCGGCGCACGTCCACCCGCCGGTCGGCGGGCAGGGACTCAACCTCGGCATCCAGGACGCGTTCAACCTCGGCTGGAAGCTGGCCGCCGAGGTCGGCGGCTGGGCACCGGAGGGGCTGCTGGACAGTTACCACGGCGAACGGCACCCGGTGGCCGCCGACGTGCTGGACAACACCCGTGCGCAGACGCAGCTGATGTCGTCCGAGCCGGGCCCCCGCGCGCTGCGCCGGCTGGTGTCCGAACTGATGAGCTTCGAGGAGGTGAACCGGTACCTCACAGAGATGATCACTGCGATCGGGGTTCACTACGACTTCGGCGAGGGGCATCAACTGCTCGGCCGGCGGCTGCGGGACATGAAGCTGAAGCAGGGGCGCCTCTACGAGTTGCTGCACGCCGGTCGCGGACTGCTGCTCGACCAGACCGGCCGACTCTCGGTCACAGGCTGGGCGGACCGGGTCGACCATGTCGTCGACGTCAGCGAAGAACTGGACGCGCCCGCCGTGTTGCTGCGGCCCGACGGTCATGTGGCCTGGGCCGGCGAGGACCAGGCAGATCTGCTCAGCCATATGCCCCGGTGGTTCGGCGCACCCGCCGATTGAGTGCGCTGCCGCGGCACGAAGGTGTGCGGTGGTGACGGGACGCGCGAATCGCGGCGCCGATCCAGACCCCCTCGGCTTCGCCGGCGGCAGCATCATTCGGTGTTGCAGTCCGTCCGTGCCTTCGCCTGGTCTCGACGGGCCAGACGGGGGCGGGCTTTGTCCGTATGGCCGATGCACGCCGTGAGCATCGTGTTCACAAGATCGTGAAGGCTGACGGACCAGGGTGCCGGGTGAGGAGCTGGCTGGGCGAATGCAATGGGCCCCTCGCCGGATCGTCACTCCGGCGGGGGCCTTGTTCTGTCTCAGGGGACTTGATGCGTGCCGGGGCGGCGGGTGATCCGCGGCCCGCTCGGAGGACGGCAAGACTCAGGGGCCGAGCTTGAGGGCTCGGCCCCTGAGTCGTACCGGCGAAGGCCGGTCGCAGTGATTACGCGGCGAGCGCCGAGGTGCCGGTGCCGCCGGTGGCGTCACCAGCGGTGTTCTCGTTGTCCTCGTTGCCGATGCCGCAGAGCTGCTGGGTGGCGCTGGAGTCGGCGTCGCCCGCGTCCCCGATGGTCACCGGAGCGCCCGTGCCGATGAGGTCGAACGTCAGGGTGTTGCTGTCCGCGTCCTGCACGCAGTTGACGGGCGGGAGCTCCTGGGGCTCCCCACCGCCGGCGTACGCAGCACCGGCACCGAGCATGCTGACGCCGGCGACCATGGCGGCCACAACCGCTGCTTCGCGAAGCTTGCGCATTACTTCTCCACTTCCATGAGATCCAGATCGCGATCTCCAAGATCGCTGATGCCATAGAAGCTATTGGCGTAGATCGGCGCTTGATGCCGTAACACGCCGCTTTATCTGATTCTGTGTCAGATAGTGGCCTTTCGAGCCTCTTGCTGTTCTGTGCGGCGCCAGGGCCTGTCGCGCTGATGCCGCTCGCGTTGATTACTGAACGGGCCGGCTGGAGTCTCCGCCGGCAGGCGGAGAGTGTGCGCCAGGCGGGCCGCGCGAGGTGCACACGCAGGCCGCCCGGCTGTGCTTCGCGGCCGGCTCAGCGATCAACAACGGGCGGGGCAGTGGCCAGTTCGGGTCGGGCCGCTGCTCGGACCTGGTCTCAGCTCAGTGCGGATGGCTTCCGCGGCGGTGGAAGGCGCTGCAGCAGTTCCCACAGGGGTCGTGAGCCACCGGCCCATTCGCTCAACACGTGTCGGTCGACCAGATGGAGCTTCTGGGACTCGGCGAGCGGAGCACACGGTGCGGAGAACCGGCCGTTGGTCACCAGAACGACGACATCGGCACCGTGCAACTGCCGTGCGGTCCCGTTGAGGACGTGCAGGTCGGGAGTGCCGACGGGGGAGCCGACCGGCCCTCCGCGGCGGTGTTTGCACTGGATTACCCAGCGCCGCCCGAACGGATCCGTGGCTTTGACGTCCGCGCCGTTGTCGCCGGCCCCGCCGACCTGAAGCGCGTCTGAACATCCGTCGCGCAGCATCAGGTCACGTATCGCGTGCTCGAACTGCCGGTGATGAAGGGCGTCCAGTTGCGGCAGCAGGTACCGCAGTCTCTGTGCGGCGACTCTTTCCCACTTGGCGCGTTCGGTGCGAGTGGTCCACCACGTGTAGACCGCGAGCACCGCCAGGGTGCTGAGGACGATCAGCACCACCCGATGCGTCAGCAGCCACTGGACGACGGCGAGTGCCAGCGCGAAGAGGCTCGCTGCGGCGCCGAGCAGCAGGAGCAGTTGCTGCTCCTGCTGCTTCTTGCTGCGTCGCCTGCGCGTTCGCCGTCGAGGTGCCCGCCGAGCGCTCATCGTCCCTCCCCTTCCCCCGGAACGGCCGGAGCGGAGGCGTGCGGACGTGGCGCCGGCGCTGCTTCCCTTTCGGCGTCGGTGATGTGCAACTGGCCGCTGCCGATGGCCCAGATCATCAACATCGCCATCCCGAAGGTGGTCAGTTCACGGCGCGAACCCGGCGACGACCGGGCGTGCTCCGACACCTCGGTGCCGTCCTTCCTCGCGTACCTGCCGATCCACGGCATCGGCCCCCACCCCTTTCGCCAGCAATCTCCCGACAACAGCCAGCGTGACATCAGGCACTGACAATCAGTCAGGGAGGCTGCACGGACGGTGATCGTCATCAAGCCGCGGTAAGGGCCGGTCGGGGGGTGACGTGGCACGCGCCGCCGCAAGTGCACGCTGAGCAATCGGGCTCAATGCGGGCTGTTCGGCCGTGAGTTGAGGCTCCTCTCTGCCCTGGGGGTCCATGGCCGGGCTGGGTGAACGGCAGGCGCCTGAAGCTCCCAAGCGTCGCGCCTGCTTGGCGAACCCCAGCCCCCGTGATGGAGCTGCTTGTTGACGGGTGGTCAGCGCCACGCTTCGGCAGGGTCGGCGTGGGGGAGTCGGTCGTTGATGCCCGGACAGGCGCCTTCTCAGTCGACGAGGCGGCGAAGGTAGTCCGTGAGTCGGCGGACCTCTTCGGGGGTCGGTGCGTTGAAGGCTTCAGCGTTGGCTTCGGCCGCCGCCTCGGTGGCCGCCGGCAGAATCTCGCGGGCCTTGGGCGTGAGATGCAGCCGGGACGAACGAGCATCGGATTCGTGCTCGGTGAGCTGCCGGCCAGGCTCGCGGTCCGCCGCCACGGCGCAACTCCCGTCCTCCGGGCCCTCAGCCGCGCCGAACGGGCCCCCGAGACCATCGCCGCCATCTGAGAGAAGAGGCCCGTTCGCGAGCTGGCAGTGCTTTACGGGGACTCTTGCGGCGACTTGGCCGTAAGCCCGTCCGCCTGGGTCTGAGGGCTGTCCGTGGGGGGCACCGAGTGCGGCTGCTCCCGCTTGGGCAGCAGCAGCATCGCTCCCGCACCGATCACGGCGAGAACGGTCATCACCACGAAGCCGCTGGAGTAGCTGCCGGTGGTGGTGACGATGAAGCCCATCACCGACGGCGCGACGATCCCGGACGCGGCGAACGCCGCGTCGGCGAAGCCGGCCGCCGCACCGGGCTGCGCGGGCAGCGCGTCGATCGACGCCACCCACCAGATGCCGCCCGTGACGAACCCGGCTCCGACCCCGATCGAGATGAAGGTGACCGACACCGTCAGGGAAGGCGCGGCGAAGATCGGGATCAGCGCGGCGCCGGACGCCAGGAGCGCCACGCCCATGATGGTCAGCCGGCTCCTGGGGCTGCCCGTCCGCTTGAAGATCCTGTCGGTGAGCAGGCCGCCGATGAGCGCACCGATCACGCCGGCAGCCCACGGTGCGATGGTGAACAGGCCGACCGAGGTGATGCTCAGGCCGTACTCGTCGGTGAGGTAGCCGGGCAGCCAGTACATGAAGCCCCAGAACATGAAGCCCCAGGCGAAATAGCCCACAGCGATGATCCACAGGTTCCGGTTGGTCAGCAGGGGACGCCACTGGACCTTGTTCTTGGACGGACGCTCCTCGGCGAGCTGTCCGGCGGCGATGTACGCGCGCTCCGACTCGGAGACCTTCCCGTGCTCCTCGGGCGTGTTCCACAGCAGCCCGTACGCGACGGCGAACCACAGCACACCGACCCCGGCGAGCACCCAGAACATGCCGCGCCAGCCGACTCCGGCTATCAGCTGGGTCATCAGCGGCCCGCCGATCAGCAGCGAACCGGACACGGCCACGCCGCCGACCATGGCGAGGGCGATGCCGCGTTCCTTCTGCGGTATCCAGCGGCTCACCGTGCGGGTCGCCGCGGGGAAGCCGGGCCCCTCACCAGCGCCGAGAATGATCCGGGCCACGAACAGTCCCATGAACGTGCCGCTGACAGGCGTGACCGCCGTGACGACCGACCACAGGGCGACACCGACCAGCAGGATGCGCCGCGAGCCGTAGCGGTCGACGAGCGGGCCCGCGAGGAACGCGAACACCATGTACCCGATGGAGAAAGCGCTGCTGATCAGCCCGTACTCGTACTTGCTGATGCCGAACGCCTTGGTGAGCGGATCGATCGCGAAGCTGATCGCCGCCCGGTCGATGTAGTTGATGACGATGAGGGTGACGATCAACGAGAGCGTCAGCCATCGGTACTGGGTCCGGGTCTGGGTCTGGGGCTGGGTACGCATGGGGTTCACCTCACGCTGGTGTGGTGGAGAGTTCCTGGTGCCTCATGTGCCGGTCACCACGTTGGACAGCGCACGGGTGAGACCCGCGGTGTCATGGGAGTTGCCGATGTTCCAGACCTCGTCGGCCAGGTCCTTCACGGCCTGCTCCCGCCCTGCGTCCGCGACCCGGGTGGTGCCTCCACCCGAACCGAGCGCGTTGGCGGTGAACTTGGCGGTGAGTTCTCCGGCGTGCAGAGGGTTCTCCGGGCTGCCCCTGTTGACCATGACCCGCTCGGTGACGGTCGAGCCGTCGTCGAGTTCCGCGGTGAGCACGGCGGGGAACTGATGGGGGAAGGCAGCAGTGCACTCGTCGTCGGCGACGCAGGTCACGCGAGCGGCGAGAGCGAGTCGTGCGGGGTCGGCCGCGGCCTCGTCGGTGAAGTCCTCGTGAAAGACACCGAGTCCGGCGGCGGGGGATGCCGATCCGTCGGGGGTGCCCCCTTGGCCGCAGGCCGAGGGGGAGAGGAATCCGGCCGCCACGGTGTACGGGCCGCTGAACGCCGAGTGATAGCCGGAACGCGGACGGGCCTTCTCCGCGGCCGGTTCGGCGATCGTGCGCAGGACGGGCGCGGGTACGCCGAGAGTCAGTCGGGTCAGCGAGCCCGGGTCGATGCCCCGGTCCCGCAGCCGCATCGCCGCGTCCACTCCGGCGTGCGTGAAGTGGTTGCAGGGGTAGGGCTTGATGAACAGCCGTGACAGTTCCCAGCGTTGACCGAGGTCCGCGGTGAGGGCGTCGACGGTCGTCTCCTCGTCGAAGCGTTCGCCGCAGTACGCCTGGAAGAAGCCGAACCGGCCTTCCAGCACGGTGGGCGGACCCGTCAGCCCGAGCCGCGCCATGTCGGCGGCGACCACACCCGCGTGAGCGGCCCAGCCGCAGTGGACGCGCTTGACGGTGCCGCCGGTGCGGTTGGCCTCGATGATGCCGGACCCCATGCTGGCGGCGATGCCGATCGCGGAGCAGACCCCATCGGCGTCCAGTCCGCGCAGCACGGCTGCGGCGACCGCGGCGCCGATCGCACCGCAGATGGCGGTGGCGTGCAGACCGCGGTCGAAGAAGACGGAGTTGCCCAACTCGGCGTCGTACTGGGCCATTCCGAGGCGGCAGGTGATCTCGATGCCGGCCGCGGAGGCGGCCAGCAGCTCGGAACCGGTGGCGCCGGCCGCCTCCGCGACCGCGAGAGCGGCGGGCAGCACGGAGGCGGAGGGGTGCAGTACGGACGGCAGATGGGTGTCGTCGAAGTCCAGGCTGTGCGCAAGAGTGCCGTTGACCAGCGCCGCGGACGGCGCCGGCAGCTTGGTGGCGGAGCCGATGACCGTGGCGACGGGGGCGCCGCCCCACTCCTCGGTCAGTTCGCGCACCGCTGCGCCCGGCCGTTCGGAGAGTGCCGCGAGGCTGTTGCCGATCAGATCGAGCAGATGCCCGGTGACCTTCTCGCGAAGGACGGGGTCGAGGCCGTCCGCGGACACGTCCACGGCGAAGCGCGCGAGCTGCTGCGCGGGAGTGAGTTCCGCGGGGGTCCGGGCCGTCACGCGATCACCGCCAGCGGACGGATGGGCGAGCCGGTACCGCCGACGATCCTCAACGGCGCGACGACGAACAGGAATTCGTGCTGTCCGGTGGCCGCGAGATCTTCGAGCGCCAGGTGCTCCATGATGTAGATGCCGGACTCGACCAGCAGCAGCCGGTGGACGGGAAGCACGCTGTGCCCCGCGCCCGCCGGTATCTGCTCGCAGGCGGTGGTGTCCGCGCCCACGGCCCGCACACCGCGCTCGGCCAGCCACCTGCCCGCGTCCTCGGTGATGCCGGGAACGCCGGACTCCTTGCCCAGATAGGCGACCGTGTCCTCGAAGTGGCGCGCCCAGCCCGTACGTACGACAGCGACATCGCCCTGCCGGGGCTCCGCACCGCCGAGACCTGCTGCGCGCTCCAAGTCCTCGGCGGTGACGCCGTATCCGCCGGGCAGCGTGTCCGTCCCGTGCGCGGCGGCCACGTCGAGGAGGACGCCCCGCGTGACCATGGCCGGGGTCTGCTCGGCGCCGTGCTGCGAGAAGGAGCCGCCGGACTGCGCCTCGGCGGCGTCGACGCCGCCGTGCAGCTTGCCGTCGTGGCTGACGTGGGACAGGGCGTCGATGTGGGTGCCGACATGACCGCCGGTGATGATGACCTCGTTGGAGGCGGAGCCTCCGTCAGGGCGGACCATGTCGCCGTGACGCCGCGCCAACGTCATGCGGAAACCCGGATGGTTGGGCGAACAGGGCATGCCGGTGAACAGAGGCTGTCCCAGCTCGACGATGTGGGGGTCGGCCGGAAGCGCGTCGAGCAGCGGGTTCGGGGAGTTCGGTACTGCAGTCATGGCCTGCCTTGCGTGGAACGGTGCGGGGGGACGGACGGGGGAGTGCGGGGGGACGCTTCAGCCGGCCGGTACGCGGCCCGTGGCCAGTTCGAGCACCCAGTACGCCTGAGCGACGACCGCTGGGTCGATCAGCCGGCCGTCGTCGTCGAGCCAGGCGGCGCTGCCCGCCTCTCCGGCCTGCGCCTGCTGCAGCGAGTCGACGAGGCGGCGGGCGCTGTCGACCTCCGCCTGCTCCGGGGTGAATGCGGCGTTGACGGGGGCGACTTGACGCGGGTGCACGACGGAACGGCCGTGGTATCCCCGTTCCCGGGCGCGTCCTGTGCTCGTGGCGAGCCCGTCCAGGTCGGCCACGTCGGTCCATACGCTCTGAACGGGCGGGGCGAGCCCGGCGGCCCGCGCCGCGTTGACGATGCGGTCGCGCGCCCAGTCGAGCGCTTCACCGGTACGTACGCGCAGATCCGCACCGAGGTCCGCCTCGCCGAGCGAGAGGAGCGTCACCTGCGGGGCGGCGGTGGCGAGTTCGTAGGCGCGCTCCACACCGAGGGCCGTTTCGATCAGCAGGTGGAGGGGTGCATCGAGATGCCGCAGCACGGTCGCGATCTGCTCCGGCGACTCGCACTTGGGAAGCCTCAGCCCCTGAACGGGGACGTCGCCGAGGACGGCCAAGTCGGCGGCACCGTCCGGTAGTTGCACCTGGTTGATGCGGATCCACAGGGGCTTCGGCCACGTGCGGCGGGCGGCCTCGACGGCCCGGTCGCGTGCCTCGTTCTTGCGCTGCGCGGGCACCGAGTCCTCCAGGTCGAGGACGACGGCGTCGGCGTCGCCGCGCATCGCCTTCTCCAGAAGATCGGGCCTGGTGGCGGGCACGTACAGCCAGGACCGCACGGCCGCAACAGCCGCTTTGTCGCCGTCGGTTGAGCTGGCGCCGGTCATACGACGCCCCGCTCCGCCAGGTCGGCGAGCTCGGCGGCGCCGATGCCGTACGCACCGAGGACCTCGGCGTTGTCGCGGCCTTTGCGGGGCCCCGGCCAGCGGACCTCGCCGGGCGTCTCGCTGAGCCTGAACGGCACGTTCTGGAAGCGGAGTTGCCCGAGCTCCTCGTCGTCGACCGTCGTGATCGTCTCCAACGCCTGGTACTGCGGGTCGGTGAAGATGTCACTCATGTCGTAGATCGGCGCGACCGCGGCCTGTGCCTCCTCGAAGGCGTCGGTGACCTCGCTGCGGGTGTGCCGGGCGATCCAGGAACCGACCGCCTCGTCCAACTCCTCCGCGTGCTCGGCCCGTTCGGCTCCCGATGCGAACCACGGCTCGTCCACGAACTCGGGACGTCCGACGAGCCGCATCACCCGCTCCGCGACCGACTGCGCGCTGGTCGAGACGGCGACCCAACTGCCGTCCTTGGTGCGGTAGGTGTTGCGCGGCGCGTTGTTCGCGGACCTGTTGCCCGTGCGTGGCTGAAGCTCCCCGAGCTGGTCGTAGGTGATGGCCTGCGGACCCAGCAGCGTCACCATCGGCTCGATGATCGCGAGGTCGAGCACCTGGCCCCGGCCGGTGCGCTCCCGTGCGTGCAGCGCGGTCATGATGCCGAACGCGGCGGTGAGCGCGGAGACTCCGTCGGCCAGTCCGAACGGCGGCAGCGTCGGCGGCCCGTCCGGCTGGCCGGTGATGGCGGCGAATCCGCTCATGGCCTCCGCGAGGGTGCCGAAGCCGGGGCGCTTCGCGTACGGGCCGAACTGGCCGAAGCCGGTGACCCGGGCCAGCACGAGGCGGGGGTTGATCTCGGAGAGCACGTCATAGCCGAGGCCCCAGCGCTCCAGCGTCCCGGGCCGGAAGTTCTCGATGACCACGTCCGCGTCCGCGACCATGCGGCGGAAGGTCTCCTGGCCTTCAGGGCTGCCCAGATAGAGGGTGATCGCCTTCTTGTTGCGGGCGAGCATCTTCCACCACAGGCCCACGCCGTCCTTGCTCGCGCCGTGGCTGCGTACCGGATCTCCCTTGGGGTGCTCGATCTTGACGACGTCGGCGCCGTAGTCGCCGAGCAGGGTGGCGGCGAGCGGGCCCGCGAAGAGCGTGGCGATGTCCAGCACCTTGACGCCGGCCAGGGCGGGAGCGGCACCGGATGCCGCCCCGGCCGTGGTCGCGGGTTCGGTGTCGGTCATGGAGATCGTGATCCTTCCGTCGTGCCGGTCCAGCCGAGCGCCTTGGAGATGTGGTGGGCCGCCTCGACCACGCGCGGCGCGCAGTCGCGGACGAACTCCGCCGTGAACCGGGAGCGCGGCCCGCAGATGGAGACCGCGCCGCGGACGTCGCCGTCGAGCCCGAAGAGCGGTGCGGCCACCGACCCGGCGTCCGCCTGGCGCTCGCCGGCGGAGCTCGCGTATCCCAGGTCCTGGATCGCGGACAGCTCCGCGCGGAGCTCGACGGGGTCGGTCGGCGTGCTGCCCGTGAGCGCCGTCAGCCCGTCGGCGAGGATCTCCTCGCGTCGCTGCTCCGGCAGGAACGCCAGTACGGACTTGCCGGAGCTGCCGGCGTGCAGCGGGAACCTGCGGCCCAACTCCACGGTCATCTTCACCTCGTGGGTGCTGACGATCTGGTCGACGTAGGCCCGTCCGCCCGGCACCAGCGCGGTGAGGGTCACCGTCTCGTGCGTCTCCTCCTGCAGCCGCCGCAGGGTGCTCGCGGCGACGGCCCGCAGGTCGAGGTCGCGCAAGGCGCGGGCGCCGAGCGCGGCGGTGGTGGGACCGAGTTGGTAGAGCCGGGTCTGCTGATCCAGCGTCACCATGCCGCGCGCGACGAGCGTCTGCAGGATGCGGTGCACCACGGCCTTGCTCAGGCCGAGTTCGCGAGCGATACGGGACACCCCGAGCTCGTCCGTCCCGTCGGTGAACAGCAGCAGGACGTCGATCACGCGGCCTGCGGTCTCGGTTCCGGGTTGAGTCGTCATGGCCCTATTCTCACCTGCCCCCTCCCGCTCGATCCGCATGCCTGGAAGTATTCCGTACCGCTCAATGGAACATCAGGGAAGCATCGGTTCCGGTTGAGGTCAAGGGTCGGCCAGTGGTTGGCCTCGCTGTTGCCCGGGATTCGCTGACGGGCATTGACGGTCCCTGGAAGCGCTGGAATCATCGTCCAGCAATCGTGTTCCGCTGACTGGAACGAGTGGAGGGAGGTGAGCCGGTGCCCACCGACCGGACCGACGGCACGACGGACGACGCTGAAGTCGACCTGGTGGTGGCCGGCGCGGGCGGCGGCCTGGCCGGTGCGCTGCGGGCGGCCGAGGCCGGGCTCGGCGTCCTCGTCGTCGACCCCGACGAGCAGTTCCTGCACGGCAACAACACCTCGATGTCGACGGCGATGATTCCCGGAGCGGGAACGCGCTGGCAGCGCGAGGCGGGCGTCGAGGACAGTCCGGAGCGCTTCCTCGCCGACATCACCGCCAAGACGCACGGCGCGGCCGACCCCTTGCTCGCCGCCGCGCTCGCCGGACTCAGCGCGCCGCTGGTGGAGTGGCTGGCGGACAGCGCGGGCCTGCCGCTCCAACTCGTACGGGACTTCAGCTACCCGGGGCACTCCGCGGACCGACTGCACACCGTCGAAGGACGGCACGGGTCGGCGCTGCTGCGGCACCTGCACGAGCGGGTGCGGGCCCAGCCCTCCATCGACCTGCTCACTCCGGCCCGCCTCGTGGACGTCACGCTCGACGCGGCAGGGTCCGTGTCCGCAGCGGTGGTCGAGTACCCGAGCAGCCACCGCGAGACCATCACGACCCGCGGCGTGCTGCTGGCCACGAACGGATACGGCGCGAACCGCGCCCTGGTGGCCCGGCACATGCCCGAGATCGCTACGGCGGACTATCACGGCGGGCAGTTCTCACTCGGCGACGGCCTGGAGATCGGGCTGCGGCACGGGGCGGCATCCGCCTTCATGGACGCCTACCAGGGACACGCCGCCCTCGCCCGCCGCTCCCGGACGCTGGTCGGCTGGGCCACGGTGATGCACGGCGCGATCATGGTCGACGCGGACGGCGAACGGTTCGGTGACGAGACCACCGGCTATTCGGAATACGCGGCTGCGCTCGCGGCCCGTCCCGGCGCGCGCGGCTGGATCGTCCTCGACGAACGCATCCACGACCTGTGCCGCTCGTTCACGGACTTCCGCCTCACCGTCGAGGCCGGCGCGCTGCTCTGGGCGGACGACCTGGACACGCTCGCCACACGTACCGGATGCCACGCGAAGGCGCTCGAGGCCTCCGTCGCGGGGCAGGTGGCACTCGCCTCCGGCCGGGCGGAGCACGACGAGTTCGGCCGCAGCTTCTTCGAGGAGCCGCTGCGGGCACCCTTCGCCGCCGTCGAGGTGATACCCGCCCTGTTCCACACCCAGGGCGGCCTCGTCGTGGACGGCGAGGCGCGCGTACTGCGCGGCGGGGACGGCGCACCGATCGGGGGGCTCTACGCCTCGGGCGGTGCAGCACACGGTATCTCCGGCCACGGCGCGGACGGCTATCTCGCGGGCAACGGCCTGCTGCCGGCGCTGGGCCTCGCGTGGCAGGCGGCGAACACCCTGTCACGCACCGACGCACACGGAGAGGGCACAGCGCGATGACGCAACCGGAACTGGACCTGCTGATCAAGAACGTGCGTCTGGTGAGGCACGACGCCGCCGACATCCCCACGACGGACATCGGCATCGCGGACGGCGTCTTCCGGCGCACAGCCCCCGACATCCCGGCCGAGGACGCCCGCGAAGTGATCGACGGCAAGGGCCTGTTGGCCTTCCCCGGCGTCGTGGACGCGCACCAGCACTGGGGGATCTACAACCCGCTGCCCGACGACACCGCGAGCGAGAGCCGCGCCTGCGCACAGGGCGGCGTGACGAGCGCGCTCACGTACATGCGCACCGGGCAGTACTACATGAACCGCGGCGGCAGCTACGAAGAGGTCTTCCCCCTCGTCCTCGAAGCCTCCGAGGGCCGCAGCCACGTCGACTACGGCTTCCACCTCGCGCCGATGCAGAAGTCGCACATCGAGGAGATCCCGGAGCTCATCGCCCGCTTCGGCGTCCCCTCGTTCAAGGTGTTCATGTTCTACGGCAGCCACGGCCTGCACGGCCGCTCCGCCGACCAGAACTCGTTCCTGATGATCCCGCCGGAAGAGCGGTACGACCTGGCGCACTTCGAGTTCGTGATGCGGGGCGTACAGGCGGCGCGTGAGAAGTACCCGGAGCTGGCGGACTCCATCTCCCTGTCGCTGCACTGCGAGACGGCGGAGATCATGACGGCGTACACCAAGCTGGTCGAGGAGGCGGGCGACCTGTCCGGCCTCGCCGCGTACAGCGCCTCTCGCCCGCCGCACTCGGAGGGCCTGGCGGTCACCATCGCGAGCTTCCTGGCCGCGGAGACGGAACTGCCCAACATCAACCTGCTGCACCTCTCCTCTCGCAACGCCATCGAGTCCGCGATGCGCATGGCGAGGACGTTCCCGCAGGTCGACTTCCGCCGCGAGGTCACCATCGGGCACCTGCTGGCGAACATCGAGACCGCCTCCGGCATCGGCGGCAAGGTCAACCCGCCGCTGCGCCCGCAGGAGGACGTCGACGCGCTGTGGGAGCACCTCGTGGCGGGCAACATCGACTGGGTGGTCAGCGATCACGCGTGCTGCAAGGAGGAGACGAAGTTCGGCGACCCGAAGAGCGATGTGTTCGCGGCGAAGTCGGGCTTCGGCGGAACGGAGTACCTGCTTCCCGGCCTGGCCGGCGCGGCCGCCTCCCACGGCCTTCCGCTACAGAAGGTCGCGGAGCTGACGTCCTGGACTCCCGCCCGGCGCTTCGGACTCGGCGCCAAGGGCCTCATCGCCGAGGGATACGACGCCGATCTGGCCCTGGTCGATCCCACCCGCTCCTGGACGGCGGACGCGGCGGCCTCCGAGTCGACGCAGGAGTACACCCCGCTGCAGGGCCTTGAGATCGGTGCCACGGTCGAATCGACGTTCCTGCGCGGCCGGCAGATCTACGCCGGCGGTGAGGTGAAGGGCACGCCGAGCGGCCGCTACCTCTCGCGCCCCGACAAGCGCTGAGAGCGGGCTCGCATCAGGGGGCGGCCGTCCGGGCGAAGTCCCGGTCGGCCGAGGCGTGACAGCCGTGCCCCCTGACCTGTGACATGCGGCTTCAGACGCAACCTGCGTGGAACCCGGGCTGCATGAGTTCTCAGGATCAGCCAGGGGCCGGCCACGAGGCACCCTCAACAAGGCTCCGCGTCACCGATACGCCCGGGCGAGAGGCATCCGCCTCGATTGCGAGCTCACTGAGCGAGTTCAACGTGCAGGAAGCCGGCGCGGAGGACGAGCGGGAACTGGCCGTGCTGGTCGTGGACGCCACCACTGATCAGGTGCTCGGCGGCCTGACGGGACGAACGTCGTTGGGGCTCCTCTTCGTGGACTCCTTCCACCTTCCGCCACAGCTGCGCGGTTCTGGCCTCGGTGGGGAAGTCCTCCGGGCGGCAGAGGAGGAAGGACGCCGACGAGGATGTCTCAACGCCGTCCTCTACACGCTCAGCTTTCAAGCACCGGATTTCTACCGGAAGCACGGATGGACCGTCTTCGGCACGATTCCTTGCCGACCGCCGGGTGCCAGCCGTGTGTTCATGACCAAGCAACTCGCACAGGCACGTCGGTGAGGCGGAATGCCGCGAGGTGTCAGACGTCGGCGCTTCCCGAAGCTTGATGAGAACCGGGACCGAGGAGGGCTGGGCCTCGTGTGGGCGGCCCAGCCCTCGGAACGTCCGTCATGGGCCGTCGTTCACGGTCACTTGCTCTTGTTCAGCACGCTGCCGCTCGGCCCGCATGCAGCGCAGCAGTTCCTCGGCGTACGGCAATGCCACGCACGTGAAGACGGCGGCGCCGATCCCCGCCAGGTAGGTGCGCGGCAGCGGGCGCTTGCGCGGGATCAGCCGCCACGCGTCTCGGTCACCGCGCCCGCCCCGCAGCAGCGACCGGACCTGACCGGGGTGCAGGCATGCCAGGGATGTCAGCGCGCTGAAGGGCAGCGATTCCAGGAAGCTGTGCACGTGCTGCTCGAACGGCTTGATCTCGCGGTCACTGTGGTGCGCCGTACGTACGTCCCACACGGCCGTCGCCTCGTGCGCCGCCGTGGCGCCCAACTGCACCGCCAGCAGCAGCGGATTCATCTCGCACAGCAGGGTGAGCGCGATCGGCGCACCCACCTCCGCCATCATCAGCGAGTGGATCAGCGACTCCCGGGTGCCCGGCGAGTCCTCGATGCGGGTACGCCTGTGCAGCCACCAATCCACCAGCCCCGGCACAACCCACGCAGGCAGCAGCCCGTACATCAGGTAGCGGACCGTCGCCTCCTCGACATCGTGCCCGCCGAAGGCGCCGCGACGGCGCGCCAGCAATGCCTTTCGCATCAGTCCTCCACTACCACTCGCAGTGTGCGCAGGGACGGGTCGGCCGTGTCCGGGACGTACATCCCGGCGGCCACGCCCGTCCGCAGGTATTCCATCGCCTCGTGTTCGATCCGTTCGCCGGGCACCGCCACCGGCACTCCCGGCGGGTAAGGGCTGGCGTACTCCGCGGCGATACGGCCGACCGCCGCCTCGACGGGCACATGCTCGGCCGGCCCGAAGTACGCGTCGCGCGGCAACATCACCGTCTTCAGTCGCAGCCCCTCAGGCGAGGGCAGCCGCACCTGGGCGGGCGGAGCGAGCTGGTCGCGTCGACTGACCAGTTCCGTCAGCGCGTCCAGCAGGAAGGCGGCTGAGGTGTCGTCGTCGGCGTGCGTGAGGTTGGCGATGACCCGGCGGTGATCGGCAAGGCCCACATTGATGTTCCTCTGCTCGCGCAGCCAGTCCGCGACACCGTAACCACTTGTGCCCAGGCCGTGTACATCGAGTACGAGAACGAGCGGGTCGTGCTCGTAGGCCAGGCGGGGCCCCAACAACTCGGTGGCCAGCGGCGTCAGTCCGGGCAGCTCTGCGATGTCGCGGCGGAGTCGCCGCGCCAACGACAGGGCTCCGTCCAGCAGTTGCTGTCCCTGCTCCACCATCTGCCGCCGCCAGCCGTCCAGCGCCGCGTACATCAGCACCGACGGACTGGTCGTGCCCAGCAGATCCTCCCGCAGCTTCAGCACGGCCGGGTCGACACGGTTTCCCTGCTGATGGAAGACCGACCCCTGCTCCAGACCCGCGCCCATCTTGTGCACGCTGGTCACGCACACGTCCGCGCCCGCGTCCATCGCCCAGCTGGGCAGCTCCGGATGGAACGGCAGGTGCGCGCCCCACGCCTCGTCGACGATCAACGGCTTGTCGTGTCGGTGACAGACATCCGCGACGCCCCGGATGTCGGCGCATGCGCCGTATGCGGTCGGAGTGATCAGGAGCATGCCCTTCGCGTCCGGTTCGCGGTCGAACGCGGCGGCCACCTCGTCGGGCCCCGGAGGATGTGCGAAGTGGTGTTCGGTGTCCCAGCGCGGCTCGACCCACACCGGGTCGATGCCGGCCAACACCAGGCCTGACACCACGGACTTGTGCGCGTTGCGGGCCACCAGGAGCTTCTCGTGCGGGCCCGCGACCGCCAGCATCGCCGACTTGACCGACAGCGAACTGCCGCAGGTGGAGAAGAAGGTGTGCTCGGCGTCGACCGCGTCGGCCATCAACTCCTGTGCGCGCCCCAGTACTTGCTGAGACATCCGCCGGTCGTCCAGCCCGCTCATCGCGAGCACGTCGGAGGCGAAGACGTCGGCCCCGAGCACCTCCACGACTCGCGGGTCGACTCCGCCGCCCTGTTTGTGGCCGGGCGGGGAGAAGTTACGTCCTCGCTGGTTGCGCTTGTAGTCGGCCAGTGCGTCGAGCACGGGCGTCTGAGAATGATCGAGTGTCACCGGTGGCACCTGGTGAGTGCCGCGTGAAGCCCGTTCGGGCATGGACGTGCGCTCCTCTGAACGATCTGCAGGACTCGGCCTCCGCTCACCTCAGCGGGTCAGCTGCGGCAGCACCTTCGTGCGGTAGAAGTCGAAGAAGCCATGCAGGTCGGGGCCGATCTGGTTGACGAAGACAGCGTCGAAGCCGGCATCCGCGTAGGCCGTCAGACCGCGGATGTGCTCCTCGGGGTCGTCTCCGCAGGCCAGGCCCGCGTCGGTCACGTGCTGCTCGGTCACCAGCTGGCCGGCCTGCTCGAAGTGGGCCGGTGTGGGCAGCACTTGGCCCAGCTCGCCGGGTAGGAACATGTTCGGCCAGCGCTGACGTACGGTGCGCACCGCAGCCTCACGATCCACGTCGTAGCAGACCTTCACCCCGCCGCGGGCGGGCGCCTGGCCGCCCCCGGCCCGCCGGAAGTGGGCTACGCCTTCCTCGTCCGGGTCCATGGTGATGAAGCCGTCCCCGATCCGCGCGGCCAACTCGACGGCAGCCGGACCGAATCCGGAGACGTCGATGGGCACGGGCCGGTCCGGCACGTCGTAGAGGCGCGCGTTCTCCACCGTGTAGTGCTTGCCGTAGTGGCTCGTCTGCTCCCCGGTCATCAGCTGCCGGATGACGCCGACCGCCTCCTCCAACATCTCCAGACGCACCGGAGCCTCCGGCCAGACGGTCCCCAGGATGTGCTCGTTCAGCGCCTCGCCACTGCCGACACCCAGCCGGAAACGGTCCTCGCCCAGCAGTACCGCGGACGTCGCCGCTGCCTGTGCGATGACCGCGGGGTGGGTACGGACCGTCGGGCAGGTGACCGCGGTCTGCACCGGAAGCGAGGTGGCCTCAGCCAGCGCACCGATGACCGACCACACGAAGGGGGAGTGGCCCTGGGCGCCGGTCCACGGATGGAAGTGGTCCGAGATCCACAGCGACGTGAACCCGGCCTGTTCAGCCATTCGTGCCTGCTCCACAAGCGCCCGCGGGCCGTAGTCCTCACTGGCCAGGAAATATCCGTAGGTCATCGCCTGGGGTGTCGTCATGCGCCGCGAGTTACCGGCCGCACGCTGCGGAAACATCACGCGGAGCCGGGAGGAGCAACGTGAGGATGAAGGCCGCGCATCGCGCTCCAGGCCGCCTCAGGAACTGGGGGCCGCATTCGTCGAGCCGCAGAGGAAGAGCCGAGACCGAGACCCCCGCGAGCGACAAGCCATTCGGGCGGCGGGGGTGGGAATTTCGCCAAATGACCATCAGCCACCAGTGGACGGTTTGCCCTCAAGCACACGAGCTACTCGAGGACGCAGATCCGGCTCACCGAACCGGTGTTGTACGGCCGGAAAGCAGGATGAAGCGAAGGAGTGCCCGTGAGCAACGCAGCCCAGGAACGCGCGGAAGCAGCTCTGCTTCCGGAGGACGACATCATCGGGATTCTGCTGAGCCAACATGCCCGTATCCGGGAGCTGTTCGCAGAGGTGCACCAGTCGCAGAGTGACGTGAAGAGGGCCAAGTTCGACGAACTACGGGCCCTGTTGGCCGTCCACGAGGTGGCTGAGGAGATGATTCTGCGTCCCGTCGCGAAGAAGGAGGCCGGGGAGAAGGAAGCGGCCGCCCGCAACGAGGAAGAAGCAGAGGCGAACAAGGTGCTCGCGGAACTGGAGAAGATGGACCTGGCCGGTTCCCAGTTCGAACTGAAACTGGCGGAGCTTGAGAAGGCCGTGAGGAAGCACGCCGATCACGAGGAACGGGATGAATTCCCGCACCTCCGTGCCCGATGCTCGTCGGAGCAGCTGCAGAAGATGGGCAAGAGGCTGCTGATGGCCGAGAAGGCGGCGCCGACGCATCCGCATCCGACCTCAGCCGGATCTCCTGCCGCCCAGTGGGCCGTCGGCCCGTTCGCCTCACTGGTGGACCGGGCGAGGGACGCACTGGCAGCACCCTCCGGCAAGGGACTGACGGACACGGGCCCGGCCTCCCCGGGCCGAGAAGTCCGATAGCACCGTCGGAGACCGCACCGTCAGAGACCGCAGCGACCGCCGCCTGGGCGGGAAGCCGTCACCGTGCCCACCTCCGGAGTCGGCCGAGCCGGCCCATGCCGAGCTGAATCCGTGCGGGATGAGCGTGAGCCGTGGCGCCGGTTGCGCGGGCTCATCGTGTCGTCGCATGGCCGACGTCGTCGAGGATGCAGCGACGGGCGTGACGCCCTTCTCGAATGGGCCACAGCGGATAGACGTGGATCTGGCCGGCCGCCTCGTGGAAATCAACCGCGACGCCCGCCGATGTCGCCATGTCGCGGAATCGGCGGGCATCAGGGCAGAGGACGTCGTCGGTGCCGACGTACACCGTCGTTGGCGGAAGCCCGGTCATCGTCCCGTTGATCGGGCTGACCGCGGCGTCCGACAATTCCCGCTCGTCTGCCCAGAGGGCGCCGGTGTAGCGGAGCGACTCCGTTGAGAGCATCGGGTCCCTCGGCTGGACCCGAGCTGCCTCCGGGTTGCCGAGCGCCACGTCCAGCCACGGTGAGATCAGCACGAGCCGCGCTGGAGGGGCGGTGGCGGCGTCGCGTAGTCGCTGAGCGATGGCCAGAGCCAGCCCACCGCCCGCCGAGTCCCCCATGAAGACGGTGGGCAGGGCGGAATCCGTGGTCAGCGATCCTGCGAGGGCCGTGACGGCGGGAAGGAAACGGCTGGCCGTGCCGCGTGGCGCCAGGGGATACACCGGCACCGTCACAGCTGCCGGGACATTCGTGGCCAACTCCTTGATCAGGGCCCAGTGGTTGCTCCCGATCTCCTCGATGTAGGCACCACCGTGCAGGTAGAGCACCTGGACCTTCGGGTCGCGTCCCCGTGGACTGATGCGGTAGCAGGGCCAGCCGTGCTCGAAGGACAAGTGGACGACGCAGCTCTTGTCCAGATGCTTGGGCGGCTTGTACGAGGCGGGGCGGAGGAGCTGCTTTTCGACCTTGCGTCGAACCTCTGTGAGGTCGCGGTATCCGAGCTTCTTCCCGACCGCGGACATGACCAGCTTCAAGGCCCGGCTGCCCATGCTCGGCACGTCATCCACCTTCCGCGAGCAGTCCCTTTCACCGGCCGTAACGCTCTGCCGAGCGTAGCAACCGCGATGGCGGCGCCCCTGGGCACGGCGTCCAAGGGGTCGTGACCGGCCCTTCGAGGCGCGGGAGGCGGAGTGCTTTCGAGGGCCCGACGGCACGGAGTTCGGCAAGCAGAGAGTGCCGCAGAAGGGCTGTGCGAGGCAGGACGAAAGACCCCAGGGGGAGCAGTGCTGCTCCGGGGGCCGGCCGGATCGACGCAGAGCTGGGGGCGCGTCCTGGTGTTGTGCGCCGGAAATTCGACGACTCAGGGGCGACGTCGAAGAGCCGCCTTGTGGGCGCGGTGCCTGCTGGACCGCCGTTCCGTCTCGGAGACCCCGCCCCAGACTCCGTAGTGCTGATCGAGGCCCGCGCTCAGACAACGGTCCGTGACAGGGCAGCGCCGGCAGACCGTTTTGGCCTCCTCGACCTGCAGAGACGTCGGGCCGGTCGTGCCGATCGGGAAGAACAGTTCGGGGTCCTCGTCTTTGCAGGCCGCGTGGTGTAGCCAGTCCACGGACCGCTCCCTTCAGGCAGTTCAGGTGCTTTTGCTCCAGACGGAGTTCCGGGTTGCCCCCGTCTTATTCGTCGCGAGAAGCAGAAATTTGCGGTGCGGCCCGCCTCGATGCCTCCTTCCAGAACGGCCTCCACCGCAGTGAAGAGCCCCTGGGGAGGCGACCTTTGCAGACCCGCGGGCCGAGGAAGTGCTGGTCGGCCCGATCGGAGGTCTCCTCTGAGCCTCACGTCGGCACCTCAACCGGCAGGAACTCCGCCCTGATTGCAGACAGGCGGTTTTGTTCTGTGCGCAGTGGTTACTGGGAGGCCGCGGCCAGGTGAGGCCGGCGATTCCTCGCGTGGAAGACGCCACTCCTTGCCGGGCGGATGAACGGGCAGGGCGGGATTCAAGCTGCGTTTCGCCTCAACTGGCCGTCCGTTGCGCCGCGGAGCCCTGACCCCCCGCACACTGGCCTGGCGGGAGGGAACGGTGCTTCCCGGGGGCCGCCGTTCCGTGGGAGGTCTGGCGGCCCCCGCCCCTCCGCTCACGGCGTGGGAAGGTGCACACGAAGGCCACGGCCTGCCTTCAATCCCGCCCGCGCACACGGCACTTGCCGTGGGCCTCCCGGAGTGTGGCTGCCGTGAGGACTCACGAGGGAAAACGCTCCGGGAAACCGCATGGGTCCCGAAGGCGACCTGCGGCCAGCTCTGCAACGAGGCGGCGACCTCGCGGTGGTCGGCGTCGTCCGTGGCCGCGTAGAAGTTCGTGGCGTGGACACTGATCGGTAACTAGCCAGCGATGGGGGAACTGCGATTAGCCTGCTCCATCCGATGGGAGTCTCCTCGCGACATCGCGGCAGGTTCCTCGCCGGTGTTCTGTGAGCGTCATTGCAGGGAGCCCCCCATTGAGCACTGAAGAGCCCGAAGTCCCCGCCGACAGTTCCGGGAACGACGAGGGATCGACGTCACCTGAGACCCCTGAGCCGCCACTCGTGCGCCCGTACGCCGACATTCCGGCGCACATGGTGGAGGCGCCGGCCGTGCTGACGGCGTCGGTGCGCGAGGTTCTGGACCGTCCGACCGCCGGGGCGGACAAGTCCGAGGCCGATGCCGCGGGCGAGTCCGGGCCCCGGTTCTCGCCGCTGCGGCGGTGGTTGGCCGGTGCTGCCGAGTACCGTCGCCTTCACGCCGCGCGCCTCGTGCTGGGGAGTGCCGCGGTCGCGATGCTCCTGTTCACCGGGGTCCTGCTCCATCAGTTCGGCACATGGCCCTTCTCACGGGACGCGAATTCCGCCGCTCCCGTTCCCGATGCGAAGCTGCCTCTTCCGCCCGCCACCGGCACCGACGCGTCACCGTCCGACCGTCCCACGAAGGACAAGAAGGACCCCGAGCCGTCCAAGTCCGCCGAAGCGAAGAAGGACGCGGTCAAGCACGAAGCGCCGACGAGCGCTCCGCCCTCCCCGCCGGAGACTCCCGTGCCCGGAGGGGGCGCAGTCGGCGGCGACCAGGCGGGAAGCCCTGGCTGCGATCCCAGTTGGCAGGTCGACAGCCAGTGGGAGCACTTCAGCGTGACGGTGAGGATCACCAACAGTTCGGGGAAGCGGATCAACGGCTGGGAGGTCAGCTGGACCTGGCCGGGTGACCAGCACGTGGTGAAGTACTGGAACGCCGACGTACGGCAGTCGGGGAACACCGTCACGGCTGGCAACGTCGACACCAACGCGGAGATCGCCACGACCGGCGAGGCCTCGTTCGGACTCGAAGCCACCGGCAGCGGCGACCGCACTCCGCAGCTCACCTGCCGAGTCCTCTGAGGGGCGCCACGCGGCCAACGACGGGACGACGTCGGGGGACTTGCCGTCACCCACTGTCGGGTTGCGACGAATGCGTCGACGACACCGCACCATTCAGCCGCGGGACGGCGGTGACGCCCCGCGGCTGCCGTACGTCCCGGGCCCAGCGGCCTCCGCATGGGCTCCGGTCACGCATCCCCGCCCGGACCGCCGGTGCGCCGCACCCCGCTGAGGCGTCAGCGGTCGCGAACGAAGTCCCCGAGCAGCCGGTTGACCTCATCCGGCTGCTCCAGGCTGCTCGAATGTCCGCAGGCTTCGACGACTTCGAGACGGGCGTCGTCGATCCGCTCGGCGATGAACTCGGCCTTGTGCACCGGGGTCGCGCCGTCCTGAGCGCCCACGATCACGAGCGTCGGCGCGGTGACGGCATCGAGCTCGCCGTCGATCGGATCGCGGTCGGCGACACCGAAGACCGCCTTGGCCATTCCTGACCTCTTGACCTTGGCCAGGCGCGCCAACCACTCGTCGATCACCGCGGCGAACGTGGGGTCGGCCAGGGAACTCTGCGCGAACATGATCGGCAGCACCTGCTTCTTGACCGGCTTGATGCCCACCAGCCGATAGACGTGCGCGAGCAGGCGATAACGCGACACCTTGTCGGGGTCCTCGGGGCCCGCGCTCGTATCGAGCAACGTGAGAGACCGGATGAGTTCAGGCCGGCGTGCTGCCATCCGCATGCCGATGAAGCCGCCCATCGAAAGCCCCGCAAAGTGCACGGCGCCCACGTCCAGCTGCTCGACGAGTGCGATGGCGTCGAGGGTCAGCGTGTCCATGTCGTAGTCGCCTGCCGGCGCATTCGACTCGCCCTGCCCGCGCCAGTCCACCGTCACGCAACGGAACTCCCGTGCCAGCGCCCGCACTTGTGGCTCGAACATCCAGCCGCTGAACAACAGGCCGTGCCCGAAGACGATCGTCGGGGCCTCGGGATTCTCCGGGGGCGCACCGGTATCGGTGTAGTGGATCACGGCGGCACCGCGGTTCAGGGTCGGCATGGGGGGGGCCTCCAGGCCATCGCTTGCCGGATCATGGGCGGGAATGCGGGTCACGCGCGGGATGAGTGATGTCGCCGGGGGAGCGGCCTCGCAACAGGGATGCGCGTCAGGCGCGGCCTGCACCATTTCGCTCTGTACCGCTTCCCGGTTTCGCAGCCGTGGACGGCGGGGTACACGAGGGCTCCCATCGCTCTGGACACACACCGCGAGGAACTGTGAAGCGATCGACGGACACCATCCTGACCACGCATACCGGCAGCCTGCCCCGGCCCCCCGAGCTGACGCGTGTTCTTGAGAAGCGGGACAGAGGGCTGGACGTCGAGGAGGAGCTGGCACAGCAGACGAGAACGGCTACGGCTGCGATCGTGAAGCAGCAGTTGCAGGCCGGGATCGCCGTGGTCAACGACGGCGAGGCGAGCAAGATCGGCTACTCGACCTATGTCAAGGACCGGCTCGAAGGCTTCGGAGGCGAGGGCGGTTCACCCGCCCCTTCCCCCGACCTCGAGGAGTTTCCCGAGTACGTGCGGAGCGTTTCGCAACCACAGGCAGCGGCGACGCCTGCGTGCATCGGGCCCGTCGCGTACGGGGACCTGGATCCGGTGCGTTCGGACATCGCGAACCTCCGCGAGGCCACCGCAGACACGGACTGCGCAGACGCCTTCATGACGGCTGCATCGCCAGGAGTGATCTCCATCTTCCTGGAGAACCAGCATTACCCCAGCCATGAGGAGTACATCTGGGCCCTCGCGGAGGCGATGAAGACCGAATACGACGCGATTCACCGCGGGGGCTTCGTCCTCCAACTCGACTGTCCGGACTTGGCAGCCGCACGTCACCGGTTCGGGGAGGACCTGGGGGAGTTCCGCCGGCGAATCAGCCTGCACATCGAGGCGCTCAACCACGCCACACGCGACGTGCCTTCCGACGACATGCGCCTTCACCTGTGCTGGGGCAACTACGAAGGCCCGCACACCCGCGACGTACCGCTGTCCGACATCGTCGACCTCATCATGCGGGCGCGCCCGGCGGCGATCTCGTTCGAGGCGGCGAATCCTCGCCACGCACACGAGTGGACGGTGTTCGAGGAGGTCGAAGTGCCGCAGGACAAGGTGCTGATCCCCGGAGTTCTCGACTCGACCACCAACTACGTCGAGCATCCGGAGCTCGTGGGGCAGAGGATCGCTCGCTACGCGAATCTGGTGGGCCGCGAGAACGTTCTCGCCGGCTCCGACTGCGGCTTCGCCACCTTCGCCGCCCGGCCCACGGTTCACCCCACAGTCGTGTGGGCCAAGTTGCGCGCACTGGCCGACGGCGCCCGTCTTGCCTCCGAGCGTCTCTGAAGCTTGCGGGCTGCCCGTCACTGGCCGAGGGCACGCCGTTTGGATCTTCGCGCGATCCACGAAGATCCAAACGCCGCAGCCTAGACGGCCGTGCCCTGCTCCTTGAGTACGGGGACGCGGTCGAGTTCGATGCCGAAGTGCTCGCGGTAGGCGGGCCGTACGGCATCCCCGGCGAGCTCCTCCTCGCGCCGTCCGTCCGGGCCGGTGACCGTCAGGGTGCGGCCGCTGAGCGTGATCCGGCCGTCCTCCGTCAGCAAGGAGCACACCAGGGACTGTGTGAAGTGGGACTTGGGCGAGGTGCGATGCCACCAGCAGCCGAGCTCGAAGTCGTCCAGTGTGCGCGGACGTTGCTCGAGCCGGTACTGCGCTACTCCGTCCCGGTGGACGTCCAGGTCGCCCTGCTGGGTCTCCTCGATGCGGAACAGGCCGCCGGGGTCCGCCTGTTCGTCCCGGGAGTCCAGGCGCAGCGGATACTCGCTGTGCCTGCCGAATCCGACGTCCACAAGCCAGGGCCGGGGCGTCTCCACGCGCAGTGCGAGGTGGTCGAAGAGCGGCCCGGGCCCGTCGTCGCCGAAGACCCGCGCCGCCAGGAGCGTCACGGGAAAGCCCAGAGTGCTGAGCAACGCGGCGAACGCGCCGTTGAGTTCGTAGCAGAAGCCACCGCGACGACCCTCGACGATCTTGTGCGTGAGCGCCTCGGCCTCGAGCACGATGTCCTCGCCCAGGTGCACGCTCAGATTCTCGAACGGAACGGTGAGCAGATGCCGCCGGTGCAGGTCGCGCAGCGCTTCCTCGTCCTGTCGTCCGGGGTGCCGCGCGCCGATGCGGGCCAGGTAGGCGCGGGTGCTGGACGAGTCGATCGGAAGGCCGTTCATGACTCCTGTTATCCCAGCTCCAAGGCGGGTGCGCATCCGGCGTGCGGACTACGTCCGGCGGCGTACGGGCCCCTCGCCGGCCGGGGTGCCCCCACAGCCCGGCCGGGGAAGGCTTCGGCCTCCTGCTCGCCGCCGCCCGTCATGGCCTACGTGGCCTGCTCCCTGCAGAGGCAGAACGGGTGGCCGACAGGGTCGGCGAAGACCCTGAACTCCCTCGTGCCACCGGCGTCGTCGAGGTCGAGCGCGGTCGCTCCGAGGCTCAGGACGTGCTCCTGCCCGGCCTCCATGTCCTCGACATAGAAGTCGAGATGCATCTGCTGGGAGTTGCCGTCGGCCCTGGGCCAGCTGGGCGGCTGATAACCGGGGGCTCGCTGGAAGGCGAGTCGGGGGCCTCCCGGCACGTAGAGGTCGTACCAGTCGTCGTCGCCCTTGCGGGGTTCGCCGCCGAGGACGGCTGCGTAGAAGTCGGCCAGGGCTTTCGGGTCGGGACAGTCCAGGGCGACGAGACAGAACTTCACTGGAGCCACGGCTTCCTCCGCACATCGATTCGGTCTGGGACCCACGAGTGCCAGGGATTCAGTCTGCCCAATCTGCCCATGCCGGGTCACGTTCGATATCGGCAGGGCCCGCCCTGCGGCGCGGCATCAGCATCGACGGAGACGCGCGCTCAGCAGATCCCCGATCGAGAGCGGCCGACCTCGGCTGCCCCGCTTGAGGCCGCGTGGTCGCGACCCGTGCGCGGTTAGCATGCGGGGATGGAGATCCGCGTGGGCCAGGCGACGGTCCACTACGTGGAGCACGGGGCCGGTCGACCCGTGCTGGTGCTCCACGGCGCAGGCGTCGACCACCGCGAGGCCGAGGCCTGCTTCGAGCCGGCCTTCGAGGGCGTTGCGGGGCTGCGGCGGATCTATCCCGACCTCCCTGGAATGGGCCGGTCGATCGCTCCCGAGACGCTGCGAAGCGCCGACGACGTCCTCGACACACTGCTCGAGTTCGTCGACGAGGTCCTTGGCGGCGCGGCGCACCTCCTCGTCGGTCACTCGGCGGGCGCCTACTTCGCGCAGGCGATGGCAGCGCGGCGCCCGGCGCAGGTCGCTGGTCTGGCGCTCGTCTGTCCGTTGCTGCCAGGAGCGCGCGACGTCCCGGAGCACCGCGTCGTCGCCGGATCGGGTGAGGTCGGAGACGACGTCTTCCGCAGCTACTTCGTGATCCAGACCCCGGAGATGCTCGAACGGTACGAACGTCATGTCGCCCCGGCCGCCGCGCTCGTCGACCAGGCAGCTCTCGAGCGAATCGGCGAACGGTGGGCGCTCACCCCCGATCACGGGCCGGCCTACGCGGGCCCGACAGCAGTCGTGGCGGGGCGGCTGGACTCGGCGGTCGGACATGCCGCCGCCACCGACCTCGTCGACCAGTACCCGCACGCTTCGCTCGCCGTGATCGACGACGCGGGACACGCCCTGCCCCACGAGCAGCCGGAGATCCTGCGCGCCCTCGTCGCTGAGTGGCTCGCGCGGGTCGAGCGCTCGAGCTGACCCCGACGCCCGGGCGACTGACTTCGAAACACACGCAACTGACCTCGCTGCGCTCCTGGTTGTCAGCGGATGCTTCGGCTGCCGTAGCCACTCCGATGGTCAGCTGTCGGCCCGGTCGCGTACGTCCCGACGTGGGCTGTGCGGCATGCGTCAGCTGCTCACCCCGCGGTCGAGTTCCCAAAGCTGCAGCAGGGACGAGGAGTTGAGCGCCCAGGCCACGCCTGTGATGTCGTCGTGCGCCGCGACGTACTGCTTGCCCTGCCACAGCGGCAGCACCGGCACCTCGCCGGCGACGATGTTCTGGGCGCGGGCGAAACTCTTCGTGGTGTCCGCACGGTTGGGCTCGGTCCGGGTCCGCGGTATGAGCTCCTTGCTGATCTCCTTGTTCGTGAACGGGGAGTTGAGGACGTTGTTCTTCCCGAGGAAGGGCGCGATGAAGTTCTCCGCGTCCGGGAAGTCCGGGAGCCAGGCGTAGGCGTAGACCTGGTACTTCCCCTTCGAGGCCGCCGAGCTGTAGGAAGTCGGGGACTCGGTCTTGACGGTCGCGTCGAAGAGCCCGGTGTCGTTCAGCTGCTTCTCCAGCAGTGCGAACTCCTTGGCGGACGAGCTGCCTCGGCCGGACTGAGGGTGGTGAAGGGTGATCTTCACCGGGGCCTTCACCTTGGCGTCATGCAGGGTGCGCTTCGCGGCCTTGGCGCTCGGCTCGCCGTACTTGTTGAAAAAGGAGTTCGTGTGCCCCGTCAAGCCGCTGGGGACAGCGGTGTACAGCGGCTCCGCGGTACGCGGGTACACCTCACCGACCAACTGCTTGCGGTCGACGACCTGGGCGAACGCCTGCCGGACTGCGCGCCGTCCCACCGTCTTGTCCTTGGTGTCGAATACGAGGTGGCGTACTGCTTGTCCGGGCTGCTCGACGAGTTCGATGTGATCGTCCGGGTCCGACTCCAGGCGTTCGGTGTAGCGGGACGAGATGCCGCGACTCATCAGGTCGATGTCACCGGAGTCGAGCGCCTTCTGGACGGCGTCCGGAGAGGTGAAGAACCGCAGCTCGATCTTGTCGTGCTTCGCCCTGGGGCCGCCCCGGTAGTCCGGGTTCCTGTCGAGGAGCACCTTGCGCGCCTTGGGGCGGAAGTCGTCGAGTACGTACGGCCCGGAGCCGGTCCCCTTGAAGCCCTTGGCGAGGCGGTCGGAGGGATAGGTCTCGCTGTCGACGATCGAGGCTGCGGGGGTGGCGAGCTTGAACGGGAAGGTGGCGTCCGGCTTCCTCAGGTGGAAGACGACCTCGTTGCCCTGTTCTGCTTCGACCTTGTCGACGTTGCTGAGCAGCGAGGCCGGACCGCCCTGGTGGTTGATGCGGAGCAGGCGCTCGACGGAGAACTCGACATCCTCGGCCGTCAGTTCGTTCCCGTTGGAGAAGGCCAGCCCGTCCCGCAGAGTGCAGCTGTACTGATCGTTGCGCTTGTCGGTGAAGCCGCACTTCTCGGCCGCGTCCCGTACCGGTTCGGTGCCCGAGCGGGGCGGCCGCAGCAGCGTCTGGAACGTGTTGCGCATGATGTTCCAGGAGCTGACGTCGTAGGAGCCGGCCGGATCGAAGGGTGCGGGAGTGTCCTCGGTGACCGCGACGCGCTCGGTCGTACCGACCACGATGGGCTTCTTCGCGTCCTCCTTCCCGTCCACGGCGCCGCTGCATGCAACGAGTGCGGAGGCAAGCAGCCCTGCCAGGGCGGGGGACGTCAGACTCCTGCGGTTCATGGGGCGGCGCTCTCCTTCAAACGGCCAGAGGTCGTCGTGCAGGCAATGGCGCGGAAGGTCGTCGATACTTCTGCGGTGGCACATCCTGAACAAGTGGCCGAGGAATGGCCACCCGATCCAGATTTAAGGACCACCGGAATTCAAAATACAGACGCAGGAACGATCGCACCGCCAACGAACCAATGCGTGAACCAGGTTCGTGGATCTGATCACCTGTCTGACTCGACTTTCACCACATGGGCTGGGCGTTGTCGATACCTTGCTCAGTGATGAACCTCACCGTCAACTCCGACGCGGGGCAGGCGAGTTGACTCTTCAGGGAGTCTCTTCGACTGTCTGCGGAGCTTCAGTGTCGTCACCGCGGCCGGCACTTCCCTGTTTCCGTCGGCGCCATGCGGGACGGAGTCATTCGGGTTGCCGAGTTCTCCATAGCTGCTTCGCTCTTGGTCCCCGGCTGCGCGATCGGGTCTTATCTTCGCGGCGATGCCGTGCCCGATGAGGAGGTAGACGAGAGCAGGCAGGCCGTAGTTGAGGACGAGGCGCAGGTGTTCGTTCTCCACTGTGGAGATGTTCTGTGACCAGCCCGCGAGCCAGTGCGCCATGTCTTGCACGTACTGGACGAACAAGGCGGTTCGGTCGGCGCCGGTCAGGTGAAGAATGATCCACAGACCCACGAAGGCGGCCGCGATATCGGCGATCGTGTGGACCACGAAGGCTGTCCATTTTGAGGGCGACTCATCGCGAGGTCCGCCCTGTCGATGGCTGGTGGGGCCACGTTCCTGGACGTGACTCATGACGCTCCGATCTCTGGGGTGCGAATTCCTGGCGCGGCAGGGCTAAGGCATGGCGAATGCGATGAGTCGGCCTCTCTGCTTCAGCAGGCCCATCGCCTCCTCCTACGCATGATCCCGGCTCCGGCTGTGCCTTGTTCCACGCACTGTGCGAACTACGCCGTGACCGCGTTGCGCGGTTGCAGACCCCTGGAGATGGTTACGAGAGTCCCACAACGGTTTCACAGCGAACGGTGTGACGGATTTCTCGGTTTCGGAGCGCAGAAAGGAACGCGGCCGGGTGGCTCCGGTCGTCCGAACCCCAGGGGCCTCAGGCGGCGCGGCGGCAGGCGCCTGCCCGCTGTTGATGACGGCCCAGGGCCGCCATGGTCCTGGGTCGTGGGCGTCAGTAAGGGGCGTCAACAGCTCAGGAGGGAACGGCCGAACAGCGGATGAAGGAGTGCTGCAATCCTTCTGATGAAGGGCGATGTCAGTACCAGATCGCGATCGGCTGCTTGTGGCGGTCGAGTTGCGGGGTGCCGGGCAAACTGATCGCCAGCCCCTGAGCGATGCGATGCGCGCTCCACGCCGCTGCCGCCGCATCAAGGATGTCGTCGGGTGGTACTTGTCCCGTCGCGCCCAGGTCGTCGGGGAGGACGACGCCGCCTTTGCGGAGCAGGGAGCGTCGTTGCATCTGACCCGCCCAGGTCTTCTTCGTGTGGGGGAGCGGTGCACTGCCGTTCAGCGCCCAGAAGGACACCTCAGGATGGACCTCGAACAGGCGGCCCTCAACGTCCTTCAAGCATTCGTTGGCTGCCTTGAGCTTGGCGGCGAGTCCCCAAGTCTGCTGACTCAACCCGCTACCTGTGAGCCTCTGGCACAGCAGGCTGGCGGCCGTGTAGTCCTTCTGCTGCCACACTCCTCGCGGCGGGACCCGGAATACCGAGTTCGCGCGGGGCCCGAGGACGGCCTTCGCCGCCGTGTCTGCCTGCCGCCATCCCTCTTCCAGAAGCCCGAGAGGCATGTCCACTGCGACAACTTCGGCCTTCGGGGCCCCACCGAGCAGTGTGCGTAGGTCGTCACTGAACCGCGCGCCGGAATAGGCGCCATCGGTGAGTTCGACGGCGACCCACCCCTTCTTGTATGCATCCACCCCAAGAATCACCATTCGGCCAGTATCGGGGTCATGGGACCTCTCGGCCAACGCGGCTAAGTGCGTAGCTGTTGTGACCCACTGAGCCCCAAGGAGGGTGATGGCCTGAACCCCGGTCCGTCGCCCGCTCGTTGTGAACCACGGGAGGGCCGGTCGCCGGAGCCGCGTTGGCCACTGGGACCGCCCGCTGATGACGCGGAGCGCCAGGACGGGCACCGCAACCCCGCTCCCCAGGCCCATCCCCATGGCAGTACCAATACCGGCCGCCTTCCGCATATTGCGGGTGCAAGTGCAATGTCACGGTTCGGATCACCCTGCAACCATTCGAAGCTCCCACATGTCGCAAGTCGGTACATGAGTCAACTAACTCGATGTTGTGGGAGCTTCCTTGTCGTTCTGTTTCAAATCGGCACCTTCCTGGCGTCGGCTCCCACAGCCCAGTGGGTCTCTTGCGGCGACCCGACTCTTCACCATCAACAGCCCAGCGAAAGGCCGCCCATGAAGCGAACGTTCACGCTGATCACCGCGCTGGTCGTCACCGTGCTGTCGCTGACACCGGCGCACGCCGCGGTCAAGAAGGCCAAGCCGCCGCTCAGTTGCGAGTATCGGACGTTCACCTCCAGCCCGGGTCCGCGCTTCAACGACCCGGAGGACCCCGCCGCCCAGATGAAGGTCATGGGCCCGATCATCGAGTCGATCAACAGCGCCAGCTGCGGGCAGACCATCCGCGTCGCCATGTACTCGATCAGCAGCGCACATCCGGGGCCGGAGTTCGCCAACGCCCTGATCGCCGCGCACCAGCGCGGCGTCATCGTCAAGGCGCTGATGGACGCACACAGCGACAACTCGATCTGGCAGTCGATGGTCACCGAGTTGGGCAACGACCCGCGAGCCTCCAGCTTCGCCGCGATGTGCCCGGGCGGCTGCCTGACCCACTACGCCGGCTCCTCCCTGCACGCGAAGTACTACATGCTCAGCGGCGGGCAAGATGCGAACAGGACGGTGACCGTCAGCAGCGCCAACCCCACCTCCGCCCAGGCCAGTACCGCGTGGAACAGCAGCGCCACCGTCAAGGGCAACGTCGCCCTGTACAACTCCTACGTCAGCTACTTCACCGCCATGGCCAGGGGGGCGATCAACGGCCCGGGCCCGCTGGCGAAGGACTACTACAACTCCACCAGCGCCACGGCCGCCAGGAAACTGTCCCCGCCCTCCTACCAGTGGCCCAAGGCGCGCACCAAGAGCGACACCTGGGTCGACTTCCTGAGCAACATCAAGGCACCGGCCACGATCAACATCGCCATGTTCCAGTGGACTTCTCACGGAAAGCCGGGCGAACGGAACTATCTCGAGCTGCCGAAGAAGCTGGTGAGCCTGGCAGGAACCGGCGTCAAGATCCACATCTTGATCACCGCTGGAATGGTCGATGACAGCGTGCAGAACTACCTGAAGAACCGTCCGAACATCAACGTGCACGACACCACCCGCTACACCGACGAGAACGGCTACGCCAAGCACTACACGCACGACAAGTACATGATGGTCAGCGGCAATTACGCCGGTGCCGCCAACTCCAGGGTCGTGTTCGTCGGTTCGTCGAACTGGACGAGCAACGGCGTCTGGCACAACGACGAGTCGGACCTGAAGCTGGTCGGCGGGGCCAGCTACGACACGTTCATGGGGGACTGGCAGAACCAGTACGACCGCTGCTGCGGGACCGCGGGCCGGCAGTTGACTGCCGAACAGCGCGCCGAGAACACGGCGCGAGAGATTCCGATCGATCCCAGGCAGGCCCGGGAGTAGGCGTTCTCGGTCCGGACAGTGACAGTGAGCAGGCGTCCGGACGTGAGGAAGCTCCTGGTGGACGGGTCAAGACCAAGATCGCCCGTCCGCCAGGAGCGGGCCCGGTCGCCGGAGCGGTCCGGGCTCGTGCAGTCCGGGAGCCCGCTCAGGCGCCGGGGGCGCGGTAGGGGACCTGCCGGTGGGCGGCCTCGTCGATCTCCTCCAGAGTGAGGAGTGGCGTGGCCCGGGTGTGGACGGCACCGCTGGCTTTGGCGGTGAGGCTGATGGCCGCCATGGACGCCGGGTCGGGGACGTCGACGATGAGCACGAGATCGTCCTCACCGAAAGCGAAGTACATGCCCTCAACCGTGCCGCCGAGGCCGGTGACGACCTGGTCGACGGCGGCGCGGCGGCCACTCGCGCCTTCGTTGAGCAGTCCTTTCGTGCCCTCGGTTGTGTAGGTGGACTGAATGAGGAACTTCGGCATGCGGACGCTCCCTGCCCATCGCTCGACCGGTGTGAACAAGCGCCTTCCCGCTCTGACCTCGGCCGCCGCCCATCGAGCGGCTGGATTCACCTGACCGCGCCGAGCGGGGCCGGCGTGACGCACCATCGAGTCGATGGGCTGCGGCGCGCTGCCAGGACGCGGGGTATCCGTGACCTCAAGGCCGATCCTCACCGGTGCAGCATCAGGTTTGACCCATCGGCGAGGGAGTCGTCCAGGTGCGCCCCCCGGAGGGGCAAACGGGGCATGGACTGTGCCGGGCCATCCTGCGCGTCCCGGCTCACCTCGGGCTCCCGTGACGTCGTCGCCGGAGGTGGCGTGGAAAGCCGCTGACCCGCCGGGCGACGAGCGCCCGGCGGGTCAGTGCCAGGGGTCAGACGGACCGGACGACGGCGTCCGGCCGTGCGGGACCGATCACCGGCGACAGGGCCGGGTCGAGCCGGTCAACCTGGCGGATCCTGCGACCGGTTCATCGGTACCTGGGCTGCGTCTGCACGTTGAGCTCGTCCAGGCGCACGCGCTTGGCTCCGTTCGTCCGGGGGTCGTCGATGCGCAGTACGTCGAAGCCCTTCTCGATGTCGTTCGAGAAGATGTGGCCGTTGTAGTAATACGCCGACCACGACCCGCCGACCTGGAGGGTGTCCGTGGCGAGCGGGCCGCGCTCGAAGTAGCCGATCTCCTTGGGCTTCCGGGAGTCGGTGAAGTCCCAGATGGAGACGCCCCCCTGGTACCACGCCTGGACCATGATGTCGCGGCCCCGGACGGGGATGAGCGAACCGTTGTGGGCGACGCAGTTCTCCGTCTCGGCCTGGTGCCGCGGGATCTTGAAGTAACTGCGGAACGCGAGCTGCCTCTTGTCGCCCTTTCCGACGATCTGGTAGATCCCGTCCGCGCCGTGGTTCGGGCCGGTCGCCTCGTTGCACGTCGGCGCACCGCCGCCGCCCAACTCGTCCGTGAACACGACCTTGTTGCCTCGCTGGTTGAACGTCGCGGAGTGCCAGAAGGCGAAGTTGACGTTGTCCTGCACCCGGTCGATCACCCGTGGCTTCACCGGGTTCGAGATGTCCATCAGGAGGCCGTCACCCATGCAGGCGCCCGCGGCCAGCTTCAACTTCGGGTATGCGGTGATGTCGTGGCAGCCCGAGGTCGTGGACACGCCGGGGTTGGTCGGCGCACCTGGGTTCCCACCGTCCGGGAAGAGCACCGGGAAGTCCACGACCGCGGCGGCCTCAGGCGCCGAACGCGGCACCTTGATGACCGAGATCCCGTCGTGTGGCGGCTGGCAGTCCGGGAAGGCCTCACTCGGCGAGTAGGACGACACGTAGACGTAGACGTTGCGCTTCTCCGGCACGAGGGTGTGCGTGTGAGAGCCGCAGGCGGTCTCGACGGCAGAGACGTACTTCGGGTTCCTCTTGTCGCTGATGTCGAAGATCTTCATGCCCTCCCACGACGACTTCTCGCTCGCGGGCCGGGTCGTGCTGTTGCAGGAGTTGTCGCTGCGCGAGGAGTCGGTGGACAGGAAGAGCAGGTCGCCGGAGACGGATATGTCGTTCTGCGAGCCGGGGCAGAGCACCTGACTCACCGTCTTCGGGTCCGTCGGGTCGCTGACGTCGAAGATCCGGAAACCGTCGTAGTTGCCGGCGAAGGCGTACTTGCCTTGGAAGGCGAGGTCCGAGTTGAAGCCCTTCAGCGCGTCCTTGGGGACACTGGCCAGCTTCTTCACGTTGGCGCTGTGGGCTTCTTCGTCCACGCCAGGTATGTCGCCGTTCTTGATGGCCGCCTTGGCCTCGGCCTCATCGCTCTTGCTCACCCCGGATTCGGCTGATGAACCCCCGGGTTCGGGTATCGCAGCTGCGGGCCCGGCCGCGAGGAGCGAAGCGATCAGCCCGGCAGCGGCCGCTGCGACGACGAGACGTCTACGTCGCTTGCGGATCTTATGAAATGACGCCACGACCTACTCCTCTGTTCAGTTTCGGGGTGAACGGTTGGATCGCGCCAAGTATGACCACACTATGGGCGCAGCAGAAGATGAAATGACGTTGTGATGGGGAGTCACGCTGACAGGGTCGGCTGTGTCAGCGCGTGCCAGGACAGGTTCTTGTCGGTTCCAGGGCCCAGGAGGTCTCGTGCTCGACCGCAGTACAACACCGCTTACACCCGCCCTCATGGCCGCGACCAGGACCGTGATCGCGGCCGCGGCGGTCCTCGCCCTGGCAGGCTGCACCTCGGAGCCGGCTGCTCAGTCGGACTCCGACAGAGCCTCGGTGGTGGCTCCGGGCAAGCCCGGGGAAGCGGCCAAGAAGCTGTCGGCTGAGGAGGCCCGCAAGTCCGTGGGGGACGACAGCCCCAACTCGGCGGACTTCGGCTACGTCCAGAGCATGATCAAGCATCACGGGCAGGCGCTGGTGATGACCTCACTCGCGTCGAAGCAGGGGGACTCCGCCAAGGTGAAGCGGATGGCCGGCCGCATCGATGCGGCGCAAGGGCCCGAAATCAAAGCCATGCGCGCCTGGTTGAAGAAGCAGGGCGGCGATCACAAGTCCGGCTCTCACGGTGGGCACGAGCACGGCAGCGCGCACGACCACGGGTCGATGCCCGGCATGGCGACCGAACGGCAACTCGATGAGCTGCGTGACGCCGAGGGCGAGGACTTCGACCGGCTCTTCCTGAAGTTGATGATCACCCATCACCAAGGCGCGGTCACCATGGCCACGGAGGTCTCCATGGAGGGCCGCAACGCCTTCGTCGGGGACATGGCGAACGACGTGATCGCGCAGCAGACGAGCGAGATCCATCGCATGCGGGGGATGTCGTAGCGAAGGGGGCGAGCCAACCGGACCGGCGGTCACCGTCGCCACGCAACACCCGCCGCGCCGTCGCCTGCCGTGAGGAGCGCGGCGACGGGACGGGCACCTAGCGGCCACCACACCCGACTCGAAGTCCGCGTTCAGCCCTGGGTACCCGGGCCGTTGCGATCGAGGGCCGCCCGGATCTGGCTGAGCCACTCCGTGCCCAGCCGGCGCCCGTTCGGGAGTTGGTCGCCTCGATCCCAGCGCCACGTCGTGATCATCGCCAGCACGAGGACCCGGCACTCGCGCAGCAGGTCCTGATTCACGCCCGGACAGTGCCCGCTGACTTCTTCGGGCACATGGGCGAGGTCGAATTCGACGGGCCCACGGCAACACGTCTCAAGGTCGATGAACAACAGCCCGTTCTTCGTGGCGAGCACGTTGCCCGGGTGAGGCTCGCCGTGCAGCAGCTGCTCGGCTCCGTCGTGCTCGCCGATCACTCGTCTCAGGCTTCGTAGCGTGTCGCCGAGCAACTCCCGGTCCGCGCCGGCGAGCGCCGGAGTGCGGTCGCGGTTCGCCACGAGTTGCTGAGCCTGCTCGACTCGATCCGTGAATCGCGGCGTCGGGACATCAAGCCTGCGCATGCCGGCATGAAGCCGCTCGAGCGCGCTGGCGTAGTCGGCAGGTGAGACCTCTCGCGGTGTCACGGGTTGGTAGTAGGTCCACAGCGTGACCTCGAAGCCGTCGCTCTCGTGGACGCGCGGCTCCACTCGAGGTTCGAGAGCAGCCACAGGGCACCCGGATTCGGCGAGCCGTTGAGCGAGATCGATCTCGAACTGTGCGACCTGATGCGCTACAGGTGCCACCCGGGCCAGGACGTCACAAGGCAGCAGACGCAGAGTGAGCTTGTTCGAGTCATGAAGAACGGTGGCGTCGTCGACTGCCAGGCCGAGTGATGAGGCGGTCGACATGGCGGCGGCCACCGCACGCTGAACCTCTGAGGCGTGCATCTTCGCCCGGCCCCTTCCGTTTACTTCGGCTGTTCGGCCCGACAACCGTCAAACCACGCAAGTGATTCAGCTCAAGGTACTGGTCAAGCCGTCAGGAGGCGGCGTCCGTCGTGGCTGCGGACATGCGGCCCGCTGTCCTCCAGGACGTCCAGCAGCCGGATCGTGTAGACCTCGGAACGCGGTCTGCCACCCCTCCAGGGGTGAGCCAGGAGGCGCTACTGGTCGACCGCGCCGGACGTTGCAGGGCGTCGGTCTCGCCAGTGGCGACGGCGTTTCGACGGCCGGCTCGATCGTCGCGATCGCACTGGCCGACCGGTAGTCATCGAACAAGACCCACCGGCCAGTTGGCACGAGCGCCCCGAGGACAGCGTGCGAGACAACGAGGATGCGGCAACGACGGGGCCGGCTCGCTCCCGTCGTGCCAAGGCTATTCGTCGGCGTCGTAGACGGTCAGCTCGCGATGCTTGGAGAAGCCGTGCCTGGAGAAGAGGCGGGGGAGGTCCGTCGGTTGGTTGCGAAGCTCGGCGTCGAGGAAGCCGATGGTCAGCTCGGTGATGATGCGGTTGGGTTCGGTGCGTCCGCGGGTGCCGACCAGCGACGGCACCGGCGGCATCCACAGGGGCGCGTCGGTGAAGGTCGGGTGGGTGGTGCCGGGGATGGTGAGCATGTAGGCGGTCGTCGTGCTGCGCTCGAGCCCTTGTCCCAGCTCGGGGAGATAGGTGGGGTTGTCCTCCAGCCCGATCTGGCTGGTCATCGCCAGCGCCGGCTGGTCGTATGGCCCGGGATGGGCGTCGTACGGACGGCCGTCGAGGGCGATCACCGCGGAGAAGCGTTCATCGGTGCGGGCGGCTTGGAAGGCGCCGCCTACGCCGGCCGACATGCCGACGGCCGCGGCGCGGTCGGTGTCCAGCCGGCCGGTGAGGACGCTCTTCACTTGGCCGCTGTCGAGGCGGCCGAGGTGGGTGAGGGCCGAGCTGAGATCGCGGGCCTTCACCGCTGCCAACTTCTCGCTCAACTGTCGGGCTTCGGCATCGGAGCTGAATTTCTGCTCCGCCCAGCGAACCGTCCGGCCGTCGGCGAACCTGACCGCTGCCGAGACGTAGGGGTGGTCGAGCGCGGCGACCACGTAGCCTTTGCTGGCCAGTTCCTCGGCCCAGGCGGTGTTCGTGGTGCGCCCCATGCCTCCACCCGGGGAGAACAGCACCACCGGGAACTGTTCCTTGCCGGAGGCGACCGGCGCGTCGGGCACCGAGTTGGTGCGGGCCTTCGCCTGGCCGTCGAGAACGAATCGGGGGATCCCGAGAAAGTCTCCGAAGCCCTCGGCGACGGCGTTCACCTCGGCCTCCGAGCGGCCCAGGTAGGGCGCCCGCTCCACCTTGTCCGGGCTTGCCTGGGCCGGGTACCAGATCTGGGCCTGCAGCTCACGCCCATCATCGGGATCGGACGTCCACTTCTCGGGCCGGTCGGGGTCGGTCCACTCGATGACGGTGGTGCCGACCGCGTGCTTTCCGGTCGGCGTGGGGAAGTCCGGGGCGGGGAAGGTGATCGCCGTGCCCACACCGGCGACGATCGCCAGGACGCCGGCCGCGGAACCTGGTCCGGCCAGCCACCAGCGCATGCGCCGACCGCCGGGCTTCCCCGACATGGTCCGGGCCGTGAACGGCAGCACCACCACGACCGCCACCAGCACCGGGACCATCTGCCAGCGAAGACCGGCCACCGCGAGCACCGCCGCGGACACCAACGACACTGCTGTAGCACCGATCGCGACCCGGCGCCGGAATCGCGGTGGCAGCCAGCGGGCCGACACCAGCGCGAGTGCGCTCACGACAAGGACTGCTTCGATCGGGGTCATGCCGATTCCGCCGATCGTCTCGTTCACAGAGGCGGTGGCAAGGGAGATCGGCTGAGTACTGCTGCTCGATGCTGGCATGACGGCTCCAGAGTGCACGGCCTCAAGGGCCGCCCGGTAAGGGTCTTTTGGTGGAAGCCCAGTGGCTGGGCGACCCATGGGTGGTGGGCTGACGGAAGGTGCTGACACCGCGCGGCGGTCCGTCCGCTGTCATCCGGGGCGGACGAGCCGCGTCTCGTAGGCGAGGACCACGGCCTGCACCCGGTCGCGCAGCTCCAACTTCGCCAGGATCCGGTTGAGATGGGTCTTGACGGTGGCCTCGGCCAGGTGGAGCGCGGCGGCGATCTCGGCGTTCGACAAGCCGCTCGCTACCTCGATGAGCACTTCGCGCTCGCGTGTCGTGAGCCTCTCCAGCCGGTCGTCCTCCACCGTGCCGCGGTCGGCGGGCAGTTGGTGGGCGAAGGTCTCCAGCAGACGGCGGGTGATCCGCGGGGAGACCACCGCGTCCCCCGCGGCGACGCTGCGGATCGCGGCGAGCAGTTCCTCGGGCAGTGCGTTCTTCAAGAGGAAGCCCGACGCCCCGGACTTGAGTCCCGCGAAGGCGTGTTCGTCGAGGTCGAAGGTGGTGAGGATGAGCACCCGGGTCTCTGGGCAGTCCCGGGTGATGCGTGCTGTCGCCTCGATTCCGTCGGTGCCGGGCATGCGCACGTCCATCAGCACGACATCGGGGTTCAACTGCCGTACCAGGCGTACGGCTTCGGCGCCGTCACCGGCCTCGCCGACCGGTTCCATGTCCGGCTGGGCCTCCAGCACCATGGTGAAGGCCAGGCGCAGCAGCGGTTCGTCATCGGCGAGCAGGATGCGGATCGTCACGCGGCACCGGCTCCCGCCGTGCCGAGACCGAGGCGGGCCGACACCCGCCAACCACTGCCGTGCGGGAGAGGGCCCGCCTCCAACGTCGCCCCGTACGCGGCCGCGCGCTCCCGCATACCCGGGATGCCGTGCCCGGACGGTGAGCCGTCTGCCTCCGCGTTGCGGTCGGTGCCCGCGCCGTCGTCTGTGACATCGACGGCGACGGCCTCGGCGGAGCACCGCACCCGGACTTCGGCGCGGGTGCCTACCGGGGTGTGCTTGAGGGTGTTGGTCAACGCCTCCTGCACCAGGCGGTAGACGGTCAGTTGCGCGGCGGCGGAGACGGGAGACGGATCACCCGTCTGATCGAGACGGGTCGGCAGTCCGGCGGCCCGCACCTGGTCGGCGAGAGACTCCAACTGCGCGATGCCGGGCATCGGATGGCGCAGTGAGTCCGGTTCGTCCGCCCGCAGGACTCCGAGGAACCGCCGCATGTCGGTGAGGGCTTGCCGTCCCGTACGGGAGATCTGCCGCATGGCGGCGGTCGTCGTGTCGGGGGAGCGGAACTGGGCGAAGACCGCGCCGTCGGCAAGTGCGACCATCACGGACAGGTTGTGGCTGACGATGTCGTGCATCTCGCGGGCGATACGGGCCCGTTCGTCCGCCACAGCGAGTTGGGCCCGCTGGTCGCGTTCACGCTCCAGACGTACGGCTCGGTCCTCCACGGACGCGAGGTAGGCACGCCTGGTCCGGACGTTCGTACCGATGACGGCGGCGGCGACGGCCATGGCGGTGAGGCTGATGATGTCGCCGACGACTCCGTCCTCGGGCGCCCAACTCAGGGAGTTCAGCACGATGCCCACTTCGAGGACGGCACCGGCCAGCAACGTGCGGCGCCGGTCGCAGTACGCGGCCACCGAGTAGAGGGCGATCAACAGCCCGACATCAGCGGAGAGTTGAACGTCGGTGAGCCACTGGACGAACGCCGTGGCGGCCACCGCACCGAACACGGCCAGCGGTGCCCGTCGCCGCCACACCAGGGGCACCAGCAGCCCCGCCAGGAGGGCCAGGATGCACGGTTGGTCCCTCAGGTCGTCGCGGATGACGACGGCGGTCGGGACGAAGAGCAGGGCAACCAGCAGCGCGTCCACCGCCGTCGGCGACAGCCGGGCACGCGCCCGCAGCAGATGGAGACACCTGGTCAGGGTGCCCCGCGACAGTAGGTGCGGTGCCGAGGCCGTCATTACGCGTCCCGCCGTTTCAGCACCACGGCGGCAGCGGCGAGCGCCACGGCCGCGTACAGGCACAGGACCGCGAAGCCGGCCCACGGGGCCGGCGACGCCGGGCCCGGATCAAGGGTGGCGACAGCGCGTCCGGCGTTGTTCGGCAGGTACTTGCCGATGCTGTCGGCCCAGGAGGCCGGGAGCGTCTTGACGACTTCCGGCACCACCAGCAGCAATCCGAAGACGGTGGTCGTGCCGCCCGCTGTGTTGCGGATCAGCGCGCCGATGCCGACGCTCAGCAGCCCCAGCATCGTCAGATAAAGACCGTTGCCGAGGACGACACGGGCGACACCGGGATCGCCCAGTGAGACCCCGATGCCCGTGGGTTTCAGCAGGTCCTGGCTGACCAGGAAGGCCGCCAGGGAAGCGGCGGTCATCAGGACGAAGACCACCGTTCCGTACACGGCGGCCTTGGCCCACAGGACCGGCAGACGGCGCGGTACCGAGGTGAGCGTGGCACGGATCATGCCGGTCGAGTACTCGGCCGTGATCACGAGAACACCCAGTACGCCGACTGCGAGTTGGGCGAGGTAGTAGCCGATCAGGCTCAGTGCGGCCGGTTCGTACGCTGCCCGCTCCGCCGCGGTCAGGTCCGGCCAGCGGCCGGCGGTGACGTTCGCGAAGAGAGGTCCCAGCCCGATCATCGCGATCGTCGCGGCGACGAGCGTGAAGAACGTGGAGCGCACGGTGCGGAGTTTGACCCATTCGGAGATCAGAATCCGTGCCTGGGTGACATGGCCGTGGGCCGGCCGGGGGCGGGGGAACGCACCGGTGCTCGTGCTCATGCCGCACCTGCTTCGGCGCCGGTCCGGCGTGTCGCCCCAGCCGTGACCGGCCGGGCAGTCGCGTACTCGACGGCGTCGCGGGTGAGTTCCATGAACGCCTCCTCCAACGAGGCCTGCCGCGGGGTCAGTTCGGAGAGTGCGATCCCGTTGTCGGCGGCGATCCGGCCGATCCGCTCGCCGCTCAGACCGGTCACCTCCAGTGCTCCGCGGGCGTACGACGCGACGGTCACCTCCGGACCTGCCAGCAAGGTGCGCAGCCGATCCGTCTCGTCGGTGCGTACGTGCACCGAACTGTGCGCCGCGTTCCGCGTGAACTCCTCGACCGAGGTGTCCGCGATCAGCCGCCCGCGCCCGACCACGATGAGGTGCTCGGCGGTCAGCGCCATCTCGCTCATCAGGTGCGAGGAGACCAGCACGGTGCGGCCTTCGGCCGCGAGCTGCTTGAGGAGGTTGCGGATCCAGAGGATGCCTTCGGGATCAAGGCCGTTCACCGGCTCGTCGAGGACGAGGGTGGCCGGGTCGCCGAGCAGGGCGCTCGCGATGCCGAGCCGCTGGCCCATGCCCAGCGAGAAGCCGCCGGCGCGTCTGGCGGCCACCTCCCGCAGGCCGACGATGTCGATCACCTCCTCCACCCGGCTACGGGGTATGCCCGTGGTCGCCGCCAGGGAGAGCAGATGATGGAACGCGGAACGGCCGGTGTGGACCGAGCGTGCCTCCAGCATCGCGCCGACCTCGTGCAGCGGTGCGCGGTGCGCGGCGTAGTGCTTTCCGTTGACCGTGACGTGACCTGCGGTCGGGGCGTCCAGGCCCAGGATCATCCGCATCGTGGTGGACTTCCCGGCGCCGTTCGGCCCGAGGAAGCCGGTGACGGCGCCGGGCCTTACGGTGAAGCTGAGATCGGCGACGGCGGTCTTGTCTCCATAGCGCTTGGTGAGCGCGTGAGCTTCGATCATCGAAACGTCCTCGTCGGGGGCGGTAGCTGGATGACTCCCAAGCTAGATTTCGCCGCCCGCCGGGCGCGTGAGCCCACAGGTTGGACTCCCCGCCGATGAACTGCATCCACAGGTGGATCCCCGCTACGCCTTGAGGCGCACCGCGGCCGGAGTGTGGCGACAGCGGCATGGACCGGCGGTCACCTGTCTGTGGGCAGTCGCTGCCGCGGTTCTTGCGGGATGCGCGGACACCGAGTGGGTCGAGATCGAAGAGGTCGACGAGACTGCCCGCAACCCGCGCACGTGGAATTGGTAGAGCCTGCTTCTGAACCTTGCTCGGCCCCGAGGGCGCGTAGCGAACCTCGGTGTGACGGACCGCGTTCCGTGACGTTCGGGCGACTGCGTCGACGCCGGGGCAGACGGAGGCGTGGCGGGATCGGACCAGACAGGTGAATCGGCCCGGAAGTTCATGCGGTTGATGAGCACTGGCCTGCGAGCGCGGTGTAGTTGAGGGGTCCGGGCTGATCGAGCTTCGATGAAGTAGGGGAAGTCATGCTGCTGGAGAACAAGACCGCCATCGTCTACGGCGGCGCTGGAGCGATCGGCTCCGCGGTCGCCCGCGTCTTTGCCGGCGAAGGCGCCGCGGTCCACTTGGTCGGACGTACCCACGCACCTCTGGTGGAACTGGCTGGCGCCATCGGCGAGTTCGGGGGTCGCGTCGAGGTCGCCACCCTCGACGCGACGGACCCCGCCGCGGTCGAGCAGCACGCCGACGCCGTCGCCCGGCACTCCGTGGGGATCGACATCGCCTTCAACGCCACTTCCAACGACGACCTGCACGGCACCCCGCTGGTCGACATGGCCCACGAAGACGTGCTGCGCCCCGTCACCAAGGCGGTCACCACCCACTTGACTCTGGCCACCGCCGTCGCCCGCCACATGATCCCCCGCCGCACCGGGGTGATCCTGGCCATGGGTGGCGGCCGTGAAGCCATCCCTGGCCTCGGCGGCTCCCACATCGCCTGGTCCGCCCTCGCGGGTCTGTGCCGCCAGCTCGCCGGCGAACTCGGCCCGCACGGCATCCGAGCAGCCTGGTTGCTCTCTCCCGGCTCGCCCGATCCGTCCAGCCCGCCCGAGGACGACCCTGAGGCGAGCGCGACTCTGCTCCGCCGCCGTCCTCGTCTCGACGACGTCGCCCACGCCGCAGCCTTCCTCGCCTCCGACCGCGCGCCGACCATGACCGCCACAGAGTTCAATGTCACCGGCGGCGCAGTCGTCGACTGAACGCAATCGCCGAGCCGGCCCCGTCTCACTCGCTTCAGCGGTCGCGCCGGGAACAACCGATCCGGTCGGCACGGTTGCATCGACCGAGGGACCGGCGCCCGCACGGACGGGGAAGACGGAGGCCACAAGGTCGTCCGCCCTGCCAGGAGCCGGGCCCCAGGATCGCGGTACGCCCACTGCCGACTCGGACCAAGACGCATGTCTACAGGAGGACGCTTCATGACTGACCGGCCCTTGACGCTCATGGCAGTACACGCCCACCCCGACGACGAGGCCACCGGAACCGGAGGGGTCCTCGCGCGGTACGCGGCGGAGGGCATCCGCACGGTTCTCGTGACGTGTACCGACGGCGGCTGCGGTGACGGACCGGGGGGTGTCAAGCCGGGCGATCCCGCGCACGAGCCGGCGGCCGTCGCCTTGATGCGCCGTCAAGAACTCAAGGCGAGCTGTGACGTCCTGAAGGTCAGCGATCTGGAGATGCTGGACTACGCCGACTCCGGGATGACGGGCTGGCCGAGCAACGACGCCCCCGGATCCTTCTGGCAGACCCCCGTGGAGGAAGCCGCCGCCCGGCTTGCGGAACTCATGCGGCACTACCGGCCTGATGTGGTCGTCACCTATGACGAGAACGGCTTCTACGGTCACCCCGACCACATCCAGGCCCACCGCATCACGATGGCGGCACTGGAGATGACCACGCTGACGCCGAAGACGTACTGGACGACGGTCCCCCGCTCGATCATGCAGCGATTCGGGGAGACCGTCCGCGAGTTCCAGGAGGACATGCCGGAGCCGGATCCTGCCGAGGCCGCCGCGATGGCCGAGATCGGCCTCCCCGACGATGAGATCACCACGTGGGTGGACACCACCGCATTCAGCGGTCAGAAGTTCGATGCGCTGGCCGCGCACGCCAGCCAGGGCGAGAACATCTTCTTCCTCAGGATGGGCAAGGAGAGGTTCGGCGAGTTGATGGGCATGGAGACCTTCGTACGTGTCAAGGACTCCACCGGCGCGGCCGTCCCCGAGAACGATCTGTTCGCCGGGCTGCGCTGATCCGCCCGTCCGACCTGGCCGCCGAGTCCGCTACTCAGATCCGGGGATCAGTGGTCTCGCCCCCGGCGCCAGGCCGGCCCGGTGCAACGGCGAGCATGGTCCCGGTCACTTCCGCCCGGGTTCCCCCACCATGCGTTTGGACAGCGGCGGCGCCGGAATTCCCCCCGAGTTCCGCTGAGCGCCGCCGCCTGTCCGTGCCGCGTGAATCAGCCTGATGCCCCCACGTGGTCGAGGGAAGTGCATCTTGATCGGCCTTCGACTTGCATTGATACGCTCTCGCCTATGACGCGAGCTGAAGGGCCGTTAGGCCCTGCCGTCAGGCCTGGGGACCCCAGCGCACATCAGTTGCGGCTGTTTCTGCTCCTGGCAGACGAGCTGCACTTCGGGCGAGCTGCACAACGGGCGTTCATGACCCAGCCGGCCTTCTCCCAGCAGATCCGCTCGCTGGAGCGCCGCCTCGGCGTCGAGCTGGCTGATCGCACCACCCGTACCGCAGGTCTCACGGCGGAGGGGTGTGCTCTGCTCCCTGAGATTCGCCAGGTGGTGGAGGCAGCTGACCAACTTCGCCTCGCCGCCGGCCGGCAGGCGTGTGGTCCCTCTGGTCGAGTGGTGATCGGATCCTTCGAAGCCGTCACAGCGCTGCCTCCGATCCCGGCCATTCTTGAGGAACTGCTGGCCACATACCCAGGCATTGAGCTGGAAGTACTGCGCATGAGCTTCGTCGACTGCGCCGATATCCTTCTTGAGGGAGCTGTGGACGCGGCATTCGTCTTTCCGCCCTTGCCCGCGGGCATCCAGACGCAGGCGCTGACCGGCATGAAACGGGTCGCTTGCATGGCGGCCGGTGATCCTCTTGCGGCCGAGGGCCCGTTGACTCTCCAGCAGCTCTCCGACCACCCGCACATCGGTTGGTCACCCAAGATCCCCAAGTGCTGGCGTGACTTCTGGGCCACCGACCCCCGGCCGGACGGCAAGCCAGTCCAGTACACCGCGCACCAGGTCACCGAGTTCGAACCTGCGCTGACCGCCGTGGCCCTCGGCGACGGCATTCAACTCCCCCCGGAACCAGCCCGGTTGCTGTATCAACGCCCGGGCGTGGCCTACGTGGACGTCACCGACCTTCCGCCATGCAGCACCGCGCTCGCCTGGCGCAGGCAGGATCGCGACCGGCCCGTCGTCGCCGCCCTCCGGAAGGCAGCGAGTCATCAACTGACGTAGACGTCCCGGGCATCGTCTCGCTCTGGTACGCATATGACCGGACTGTCCGGAGCGGATTGCTCAGGCCGGGACAGGTATCCGCCGAAGGGCTTGGAACCCGAGTAACCGAGTAGTAGCTTTCACCGCTCAACCCCCCACGGGCCGCGTGCCCGCGCGAGCGAAGAGGTTCCGCGTGAAGCGTGTATTCAGCCGCGCCTGGTTCCCAGTGATCTGCGTATCCGGCTTGCTGGTCGCGGGCATGACGGTTCCGAGCGCGTTCGGCACCACCACCGAGGGCGCCGGCCCTGACGGTCTCTCCGCGGACGACAGCCGAAGACCCGGCTCCGAACTGACCGTCGCACCGGGCGGGTCCGAGTCCGCGAGGATCAGCCGCCCGTCGGACCGCCGGGGACCCAACACGGTCAAGGACGCGGACGTCACCGTCTCGTCCTACGACGCCGAGGCCGGACAGGTCGTTCTCAGCCAGAAGGACCGGGACGGCGGCACCGGAAACATCGACGTCCGCAAGGGCGACGTGATCGCCAGCCCGCCCACGAAGGCAGCCCCCGCCGGCGCACTCGTCAAGGTCACAGACGTGCGGTCCGATGACGGCGGGAAGGCTGAACTCCGCACCTCCCGGGCCAACCTCGCAGAGGTCCTCGGCGGCGCGAATGCCGACGGGACGGTCCCCGTCTCGCCCTCAGCCTGGAAGGTCGACCCGCAGGTCAAGGGACTCGACGTTGTACGAGGCGCCGCGAAGACCTCCCGCGGAGCATCGGCGTCCGGGAAGAAATCGGGCAGTGCCGGCGCCAAGAGCAGCAACCTGCACTTCGACTTCGACACCGAACTGCCCGGCTCCGCAGACGATGCGGGCCAACAGCCCGGGACCGCGCTGGGCGGGTTCCTGGACATCTCACCCGAGGTGGACTTCTCCTACGACGGTCACGGCTCGGGCGACCCCGCGGACGCGACCGCATCCATCGGCATCGGCGCGGACTACAAGGCCAGTTGGCGCGTGCAAGGCACCGTCGAACCCGACTTCGCGAAGCGCATCCCCCTGGCCGAGGCGACCGCACATCCCGTGATCATGGTCGGTCCGGTGCCGGTCGTCGTCACGGTGAAGTTGACCTTGGCACTGAAGGTGCAAGCGAACGGCCGGATACAGGTGGATGTCGACCAGGACGCGACCGGATCGGTGAAGGTGGGCACGCAGTACGCGAAGGAGTCGGGCTGGGAGCCCGACACCCACGCCGACGGCGAGACCCTTCCGGGCGGCAGGGCCGAAGTCTCCGGCCAGGGCGAACTGCGCACAGCACTCGGCCCCGAGGCGAATGTCAGCCTCTACGACACCGTGGGAGTGGTCGCCTTCATCGGCCCGTACCTGCGGGCGACCGGCCAGTTGGCGGACTCGGGGCAGGACCCCCAGGGACGCGGCGCGTGGAAGCTGTACGGGGGCCTGACTCTCGAGAGCTCTCTGTACGCACAACTGCCGTTCGTGATCATCGGCAACCGTCCCTCGAAGCACATCGACTTCCCACCCGTGAACCGCGAGTGGCTCATCACCGAAGGGCAAATTCCGGCAAGCTCCTGATCCCTGGCAGAACGCGGGGTTCGAACGCTCCTCTGAACGACGTGGGCCCGGGTCGGTGACCCGGGCCCACGTCGTCGAACGCCTCCCTGTTTCTGATTGCCGCAACGGATGCGCAGTCCGGGAGGCCGCCGGTGGTCAGGCACCGGATCGCGGGGCTGCGTCGGTCGCCATGACAGCTCGTCAGGTCAAAGGGACGGCTGTACAGCGGTCCCGCTCGGACGGCATGCGCTGAACCCTCCCTGCCGCTCGCACAGTTCGACGTCTGGCACCGCATAGGCGCCCGCGGAGGCCCGCGGGAGCGGACGGCACCCGGATGGAATGATGGCCGGTGACATGGCGACGGCGGTCCGAGGAAGCCGGTGTGAATCCGGCGCGGTCCCGCCACTGTGATCGGCGAGCGGATCCCCGACAGGCCACTGCCTCAAGCAGGTGGGAAGGCCGGGACGAGCCTTGACCCGAGAGCCAGGAGACTCACGCGGTCGCCTCCTCGACGGGTACCGGGGCGGATCTCCCCGGAGAGAGGGTGGTTCGGCGTGTCCGAGGCATCGGTCGATGAGGCATCCGGCGAAGCGGAGGCAGCGGAGACGGCCGGCCTTGCGCCGTGTCGGATCGTCGTGTGCCGGGACTGCTGCTGCGGCAGTCCCAAGGTGACCGGACTGGATCACGTGGCGCAGACGGCTCGACTGCGGGAGGAGGCACCTGTTCGCGTGTCCGCCTGCCTGGACGTATGTGACCAGGCCAATGTCATCGTCGTACAGCCTTCCGCCGAGGCCCGTGCCGCAGGCGCCCGACCCGTCTGGCTGGGGCTGGTCAACAACCCGGATGCGACCGAGGACGTCACCGCCTGGGTGCGTGCGGGCGGCCCCGGCGTCGCCCCGTGGCCGGAGATCCTTGACCTGCACGTCATCACGCCGCCGCGACGAGGGCTCGCCGAGAGTCGCCGCGCCGCGTCGCCGATCCGTGGTCAGGGGCAATGAGACCACCGCCGTTACCGACTCCCGGGCCTGCGCAGATCGAGGCCCGGGCCGCCTTGAGCGGAAACCCTCAACGCCGTTTCTGGTCTGGGCCGTTGGGAGAGCCCCTCCGCAGGCCCAACAGGCTGCCCACCGCGCCGGCGCGAAGATCCGGGCGCTGGGGGATGAGCCCGACCTCGGCTCTGCTCCACCAATACGGGTTCGCCGTGCGGGTTGTTGTGCTTGCTCAGGGGCGGATGCGCTCTCGGCCGGCCCGAGCACTGCCCGCTCGGTGACGCCTTCTCGACGTCACCAGAGCAGCGAGACCGACCGAGAGTCGGCGCCAACCACTCGGCCGTTACCTGCCTTTGTGGACATGTGGGGGGAAGTCCTCCTCGCCGGAGAACCAGCAAGCCGCGTGCCTCTCCGCCGGCTCAGCGGCGCCCCGCTTCCTCCAGCCCTCCGAGCGCCCCGGGCAGATCGCCGGTGTGCAGTACTCCGAGGCGCTGGGTGGCGCGGGTCAGTGCCACGTACAGATCGCTCACCCCGTACTCCGCGGGCTCGACGACCAGGACCGTGTCGAACTCCAGCCCCTTCGCCTGCCGTGCGTCCAGCAGAACGACGTCCCGGGTGAGGTCGGGCGCCTGCCCGTGACCCCCGTCCGGCAGCTCCGCGAGGAGCGGCGCGTGCAGCGTCGCAGGGGCGATGACCGCGACCCGTCCTCCGTCCGTGGCCGCTGCGGCCTCCCGCGCGACGGCGGAGGCGAGACCGTCCGCGGTGACTCGTAGCGCCCAGGGCCGCACCTCGGTCGACCGCACCGAACTGGGCGGCTCGAAAGACCGGGTGTGCGCCCGCAGGAACCCGGCCGCGACGTCCATGATCTCGGCGGGCGTACGGTAGTTGACCCCCAGTCGTACGTGCTCCCAGCGGTCGCCCACGTACGGTTCCAAGATGCGTTTCCAGGAGCCGAGTCCGGCCGTTTCCGCGGTCTGCGCCGGGTCCCCGACGAGCGTCATGGAGCGCGTCGGGACGCGCCGCATCAGCAACCGCCAGGCCATAGCCGAGAGTTCCTGCGCCTCGTCGACGACGAGGTGCCCGAATGCCCAGGTGCGGTCGGCCGCCGCACGCTCGGCCGCGCTTCGGTGGTCGGCCTCCTCGTGCCGCTCGGCCATCCGCTCGGCGTCGATGATGTCGTGCGCGGCAAGGACCTCGGACTCCTCGTCCTCGTACTCGTAGGTCTCCGAGCCGGCGGAAAGCTCCAACACGCCCTGGGCGTAGGCGATCCGTTCCTCGCGTTCGGCCGCGGCCGCGGCGCGGGCCGCACTGTCGTCCTCGCCCAGCAGTTCGGCGGCCTCGTCGAGGAGGGGTACGTCGGCCTGGGTCCACGCTCCGCCCTGCCGCCGGATCAGCTCTGCCGACTCCTCGTCGAGGTGGACCGGCTCCGCGAGGAAGTCCGCGACGAACTCCTGCGGGGTGAGCTGCGGCCACAACTCGTCGACGGCTGCGTGGACTTCAGGGTTCGTCGCGATCTCCTTGCCCATCTGGGCGATGTCGTCGGGCCCCAGCAGATTCGGCCCGCCGAACGGGTCGGCGCCGATCCGTTCAGCCAGTTGCTCGGTGAGCGCGTCGATGACGTGGAACGTGAAGGCGGGCCTGGCCAGGTTGTGGGGCAGCCCGCTCTCGCGCGCACGATGGCGCGCGTCCTCCGCCATGGCCCGCTCCAGGAAGAGCGTCCCGTAGTCGTCGTGGTCGATCTCCGTCGCCCACTCGGGCACGGTCTGCCGGTCGCGCAGCGCCTTCGCCAGCACATCTGCCATCGCGGTACGCCCCTTCACCTCGGCGGCGGCGGGACTGTCGGTGCCGGTGGCGCGCACGCCTGGGAAGAGCTCGCCGAGGGTTGCCAGCAGCACCCCGGTCTCGCCCAGGGACGGCAGGACGTCGCCGATGTAGCTCAGGAAGGCCGGGTTGGGGCCGACGATCAGCACCGCCCGACGGGCCAGCAACTCCCGGTGCTCGTAGAGCAGATACGCCGCCCGGTGCAGCGCGACGACGGTCTTGCCGGTGCCGGGGCCGCCCTCGACCACCATGACGCCCTGGTGGGGCGCCCTGATGATGTGGTCCTGTTCAGCCTGGATGGTCCGGACGATGTCGTGCATCCGCCCCGTGCGGGCCGCGTCCAGTGAGGCCAGCAGGACCTCGTCGGCGCCCTCGTGGCCGGTGCGGGTCGCGTCGTCCAGGTCCATCAGTTCGTCGTGGAGTGCGGTGACCGTGCGTCCCTCGGTGGTGATGTGCCGCCTCCGCCGCAGGCCCATCGGAGAATGGCCGGTGGCCAGATAGAAGGGACGTGCGACGTCCGCGCGCCAGTCGATCACCAGGGGTGTACGAGACGAGTCGTCCTGGCGAATTCCGATGCGCCCGATGTGGTGGGTAGCGCCGTCCCGGAAGTCGAGGCGTCCGAAGCAGAGCCCGTTCTCTCCCGCGTGGATAGCGCTGAGCAGCCCGGACTGCTCAGCCACCATCACATCCCGCTCGAGTTTGGCCTGGAAGCCGGTCCCGACCTGCACGAGCGCGTCGCGGACCGAGTTCTCTGCCTGCTCCCTGAGTTGATCGAGCCGGGCGTAGAGGCCGGTGACGAATTGCTGTTCCTGCTGCATTTCCTCGGTTGACAATTCCGCTCCTGACGCGATATGCTTCTCGCAGAAGAATTCCTCTTCATGTCTTTTCGTGAAGACATGAAGGATCAATATACGCAGAATCGAGCCCCGGATGTCAATTCATCCAGGGCTCTTCTTTTTGAGGAATCACCGGTTCCTGCCGGCCTGTGCGGCGATGTGCGAGGAGCCCGTCCACCAGTGCCCCTACGGGGCGGCGGTGAGTGCGGCAGCCGGTGCGGGTGGCTCCTACCGCAGCCGTGCCACGAAGCTTCGTCCGTAGGCGTGCCGGGTGGTGACGTCGATTCGGGTGGCGCCGGGGGGCCGGGTGACGTGGACACCGTCGTCTGCGGAGATCAGACGCAGAGAGCGGCCGCGCAGGGTGACGGTGACCTTGTCGCGTTCGGTGGTCGGATCTGCGACGGCGACGGTGGTGATGCCGTCGGGGCCGCGCCGGATGAGTACTGACGCGGGGCCGTCCACAGCGAGTGGTCCGGCGAAGTGGGTGCCCGGCGTGAAGGTGTTGGCGGCGAGCAGGCCCAGCTCGGGGTGGGCGATCGCCTGGAGGTCCGGGGTGTTCGCGAGGACCTTCAGCGGGCCGTGCGCGTAGCGGCGCAGCTGCCGTTCGGTGGCGCCCGGCACCAGGGCGTAGGCCAGCGTGGCGGCGGGCGTGCCGGGCGGCTGCTCGAAGGCGATGCTGAAGACCTGCTTGGTGATTCGGGTGTCGGGGTTGGAGGCGTTGACGTCCTGGCGGCTGTGGGTGACGGTCTCGAGCGTGACGGTGGGGCGAGGGCCGTGAGGTGAGTCCGGGGAGTCGAGGAAGACGTAACCGACGGCTGTCTTCTCGTTGGTGTTGGCGTAGCGCAGCCAGGCGAGTGGCGCCGAGCCGGGGCGCCGCCAGCGCGTGCCGTCGCGCAGGCGTCCCGTGACGGTGACGGTGTCCGATTCGGCGGCGATGCGGCTGTCCACCGTGGTCGTCACCGCCCGGCCTGCCGGATCGTCCACTCCGGCTGCCAGCACCACGACTTCGTCGTCCAGCAGGAACCACGACTTGGTGGCGCGGGCGTTGCGGTAGGCCACGAAGTCGTCCGGAAGCCGCCCGGCCTGCTTCGCGGCGTAGGCGACGTCGTCGGACTGGACCAGCGACGCCGTTCCGTAGACGCCCAGAATGGCGCCGCCGGAGTGGGAGACCGTGCCGCACGGGAAGTAGACGTAGGTGTTCTGCTTCTCGGAGGACGAGGTGAATCCGGCGTCGGGGTTGTCGTACCACTGGGCGCCGTACAGTTCGGGGATCGTCTTGCGGGTCTCCACCGGGGCCGTGACACCGGCCAGCCGGTAGGGGGAGACGGCCGTGAAGTAGTCGACGCCGAAGGCATGCCTCTGGTCCTGCTTCGACAGATACAAGTAGTGGGCGCCGTCGCCCTGGAACCACGGCTTGAGGTTCTCGCCGCTCATGTACTCGTACTTGCTGATCCGCCGTGAGCTGCGGGCCAGCGCGAACGCCCAGCCGGGGCGGTGGTGGACCGTGCGGTCCATGGCGTTGAACGCCGTCGTGTACGAGGCGTCCTTGAGGTCCCTTGCGGGGAGGGAGCCGTCGGCGAGGATGTCGGCGTAGCGGGCGACGGTCACGGGGGAGACGAACGCGGTCGGGTCCAGCGGCGCCTTTGAAGCCTCGCGGATGAACTTCACATATCCCTTGAGAGCGATGGCGTCGTCGCCGGAGGAGTGGGCGGAGAGGTCGGTGACGGCCTCCAGCACTGTGGTCGCGTCGCCGTATCCGCTCTTTTCGCGCGATGCCCCGCGGCCCTTGACCGCCTCCATCATCCAGCCCTCGAAGATCACCGGTGCGAAGCCGTCCACCACCCAGCCCCGCGCCACCGCGGCCATCTCGTCCTGCGGCAGGTAGGCCGTGCCGTCCAGAATCTTCAGGGTCTGTACGACACGGCTGAGCAGCCCGGTGCCGTAGGTGCCGGTGTAGGCGACGGAGGCGTGCTGGACGAAGGAGCCGTCGGCGTAGAAGCCGTCCGTGACGCCGTGCCGGGGGTGGTACGGGTCGATCGTGGCGAGCACGGTGAGCTGGTCGGCGACGGCCTTGCTGACCCGGGCGTCGTCGCTGAGGGCGGCGCCCTGCATGATCCGGTCGGTGGTGATGTCGGCGAGGTTGGCGCCGGTGTGGAAGCGGGAGTCGAGGTCGACGTCTCCGTCCTTGCCGTTGCGCAGGTAGCCGTCCATCGCGGCGACGTAGGTGGCGGTGAGGCCCGGGCGGTAGGCGGCGAGTTGGTCCCTCAGTAGTACGAGGACCTTGCTGACGTGCTGGGAGATGCCGATCTCCCAGTTGAACCAGTTGCCGTAGTACCCCTTCGACTGGTCGCCGTAATAGTGGTCGTAGAGCCACGTCAGGCCGTCGATGCAGCGCCGCTGCACGGCCTCGTCGCCGTGCAGGGGGTTGTCATCCGCGGGTGTACGGGTGGCGAGCGCGATCTCGTAGAGGCCCTGGAAGGACTTCGTCAGGTTCTTGTCGCTGGTGCCGAGGTCGCCGAGTCCTTGGAACAGCTCACCGTCGCCGGCCGCGTCCATCGCGTCCAGACGGTCCCGCGCGGCGTCGGCGATGGCGGCCACCTTGCCGGCCACCTCGGGACGGGCGTTGACCTCGGCGGTGCCTGCCAAGACGGCGACCGTGTTGTCGACAAGCCGGGTTAGGTCTCCCCCTGGCTTCGCCGGGAGGTGCCCCCAGGCCGGGTCCCGCGGAGCACTTGCCGCCCGTGCACGCAGCGGCTCGACGAGGCTGAGCAGCGCGCTCGCGGGGATCATGGACAACAGGGCGCGGCGCGACAGCTCCATGGGGCGCTCCACTTTTTGACCGTATGCCGGAAAGGCTCGCCGTATCCAAGCAACGCGCCCCCGTGGTGTCAACGCGTCAGTACCAGCCGTAGGACGCCGCACAGCGGGATGAGTGCTCCGAACTCGGAGCTTTTTTCGGGCAGTTGACGGTCACGGTGCGTTCGAGTCTGCGGGCGGCGTACGCGGCATGGCGTGTTGTGCCACGCGGGTCCTGAGCCCCCCCGGCATGGCGTCTCCCGCCGCACGGCTCCAGCACGTCAAGAGCCGTAGGCACCCGCCCGCCCGCCCGCCGGGCGAATTGACATGCCGTCAGGCGCAGTGAGCCCGAGAGGGTTGCACAGTGATCGCAGTACTCGGAGTCGACAGAGAAGCCACCGTCCAGAGGCGCTGACGGCTCACGCCGAGTGCTCGATCCAGCCGGTCCGGGCGCCCCGGTGCTCTGCGGGCAGCGCACCCGTGTCCGTGTCTGGCGCCGACCGAATGGGCACCAGGGCGGGCTCCTCGGACACACCTGGTCCCGTACCCGCTCACCACGAGCGAGTACGGGACCAGGGCTTTCACAGCCGACGTGTCACAGCATGTAGTCCTGGGCGGCGCGCCTGCGGCGCAGCCACCACACCTGGGCGCTACCGGCGGCGAGGACTACGACGGCGATCCCGACGATCAGCCCGACCGGGGTGTCGGAGCCGGTGATGGCGAGGTCGCTGTCGTCCTTCGCCAGCTGGGGCGACTGGTCCGCAGCCGGCGACGGGTCATCATCGTTCACGGCCGACGAGATGGAGTCGTCCGATTCCGACTTCGACTTCGACTCGGAGTCCGCCGAGCCCGAGTCCGAGGACGACTCATCACGGTTCGTGGCCGACGAGGAGTTGTCGTCCGACTTGGAGTCCGAGTTCGAGTCCGAGTTCGACTCCGGCTTCGAGTCCGAGTCGGGCTTCGAGTTCGAGTCCGGCTTGGCGTCGGAGTCCGGCTTGGAGTCCGAGTCCGGCTTGGAGTCCGAGTCCGGCTTGGAGTCCGAGTCCGGCTTCGAGTCGGAATCCGGCTTGTCCGGGGTCGAGTCGGACGGGGCGGAATCGTCCGGCTTCGACGGCGACTCAGGCTTCGAGTCCGTTCCCTCTCCGCCGTCAGTGTCACTGGCGTCGCCCGGGCACTCCTTGTCCTCGTTGATGCAGTCCACGGCCTCCTTCATCAGCTTGCTGGGCATGACGTTGATGAAGTCGCTGTGGTCGGTGATGGGCTTGTGCAGCTGCTCCGGGAAGGAGTCCACCGCGAACGGCGTGTCAGCATTGAGCAAGTTCTTCTGCGGGATGTCGTACTTGATCGTCTGCTGAAGCTGCGGGACGTTCTGGAAGCCCTCGGGGCAGTTGCCCTGGTCGTCCGAGAACTTCATGTGGTCGCGGTGGTTGCCGCTGTCCGTGTTCTGGCCGTCCCAGCAGTTCTGGAACTTGAACGTACGGATAGTGGCCTTGCCCTCGGGACAGATCGGGTACTTGTCCTTGAGCTGACGGTCCTCGAAGCCCTCGCAGCTCCACGACGCGTTGGCGTTCTCGTCGCCGTTGGTGAAGGACTTGGCGTCACCGGTGATGATGCGCAGGAAGCGCGGCATCTCGATGACCTGGTCGGCGCCGCCGGAGGTGAACTTCAGCTCGGGGTCGGGCTCGAGGATGCTGCCGAGGTTGAGGTCGTTGGCCCCACCGTCGCCCGGCTGGGCTTCGGCACCCTGGCCGCCGCCCACCTGGTCTTCCTCGCCCTGGCCCTGGTTCTGGCCTTCAGCCGGGGGCTGCTCTTCGGCCGGAGGCTGTTCCTGGTCCTCGCCCTCGCCCTGACCTTGGTCCTGGCCTTCAGCCGGGGGCTGCTCTTCGCCCTGACCCTGACCTTGGTCCTGGCTTTCAGCCGGGGGCTGCTCTTCGGCCGGAGGCTGCTCCTCGCCCTGGTCCTGACCCTGGCCCTGGTCCTGACCGGCGTCTTCACCGGTCCGCTGGCCCTGCGGCTTTGCCTGTCCGCCCTGGTCCTTCTGGACGTCGCCCTCCTGCACGGCGCCCCGCTGGTCCTCGTTGCCGTCCAGCGAACGGATCACGGGCCAGTAGTGCGTCGACTGGTCGTTCTTGGCGCACGTGGTACGGGCTGCGGCGAGGGACTCGTCGCTGGACTGGCCGTTGGTGTCCTCGTTGCCCACGTAGTCGTGCACGTGGTGGGCGCCGTTCAGAACACCGGGAGCGGCGATCACGTTGTCCGAGTTGAAGTGCTCTTCCGCGTTGTTGCCGCACTTCGTCTCGAAGCTGCCGCCCGGGTCGTCGGCCTTCGAGGCGTTGGGCGCGACGTCTTCGATGTTGACGAAGTCCTCGGCGACCGGGCCCTGGACCTGCTTGCCGTCCTCGCCCCCGCCTTCCTGGCCTTCCTGGGTTGCCTGGTCCTGCATCATCTGGCACTGGGCCATGGACTCCATGCCGTCGGGGACTTGGCCGCCGGCGTTCTGGATGTCCTGACTCAAGCTCTTGATGGTCTCCGAGCGCTGCTGCTTCAACTGGCCGAGGGTCTCCTCGGAGCTCTGCTCCTGGGAGTTCCACTGGCCGTAAGCCTGCGCGACCTGCTGGTCCAGAGTGGCCAGCTTCTGACCCACGGGCTCCTTGGCACCCTTGGGCACCTGGTCCAATGCAAGGCTCACGTCAGGACAGTTGACCGTGCTCGCCGCAGGCGCGGGGTCTCCGTTCGACCCCGCGAAGGCGCTCACACCTATCGCCGCTGCGCCGCCACCACCAACCACCAGCGCTGCGACGATCGCTATCGTTCTGTTCGCCTTGCGTGAGCGTCTATGGTCTTTTCTTCCCATATTGCCTTCACTCCACTCATTTCGCGTCATTCAGCGCCTCGAATTCCACGAGCCCGGTGTCCCCCAGGGCCGCGAGGTGATCGAGGACAATGGCGTTGGGCGGGTCGTCGCGAACGACAACACCATTGAATTGCGGGTCTGATCGCGTACAGGCCTAGGCCTATGAGGGCCTAAAGACGGCGGTGAGCTTAGCGCAGCGTTTCCGCGAAGATGGCGTTCTCGCGCTTACAGAACAAGTTTGTTTGTGGAGGTGATCGCTCCCGTGCCTCCCTCCTCCGTTCTTCTGTGCACCACCGAGCGGATTGAATGGTGTTGGCGCAGATTTGCGCCGAATCGTCGGAGATTCCCAAGAGGTGACGTCGTGGCCTCGCCAGTAGCGGCGACGCGCTGGTAGCCGACCGCGCCGATAGTTCTGACAGCGGCCTGGCGATGACCTCGAGGGAGCGCTGCTCGGCTGGGACGGTGAGGAAGCGGTGACCAGTGCGGAGTGCCGCGCCAACTCGGACAGCCATTTCGACGGTTCGGCTCGCAAGGCCCCACCGCCCAGCAGCTGGCAACGTCTTTTAGCGCCCCTACAGTCCAGCGGGAAATTCTGCTGACAGCGTGTCGGATCCGAGGCGCGGCGTTGTGGCACAGGTGGCGGTGCGGCCGGAGCAGGTCGCCGGGACAAGGAGTCGCGAGATGACCCAGTACTTGATCTCTTTCGATGAGGGCGCGATGGCTGTCCCCGAGGAGGAGTTGCTCGAGGTGGCCCAGGCCGCGCACGAGGTGGCCAAGGAGGCCAAGGCCGCCGGTGTTTGGGTCCTCGGCGGAGGGCTGAAGGATCACAAGGAGGCGAGCGTCGTGTCCACCGACGGGGCGGTCACCGACGGTCTGCCCCCGGAGGGCAAGGGGTCCCTCGGTGGATTCGCGGTCGTTGACGTGCCCTCACGCGAGGAGGCGCTGAAGTGGGCTGCGAAGATCGCCCTGGCCTGCCGCTGTGCTCAAGAGGTCCGCGAGTTCATGCCCGATCCGACTCTCTGATCGGTGCCCCGGGCCTCGAGTCAGGAGGTCACGCTCACGCCGCATGGCGTGGGAGCTGCTGTCTTGCCGTGCGACGAGTGCCCGGCAAGACAGCGCCACGGGGATGGCGCCGGGCGCACGGGACGGCAGCGACCGACCGCCCGATCACCGGCGACAAGGCCGGGTCGGGCCGGTCGCCAGGAAGCAGGCCTCCGTCAACTCAAGCGAATCGGCGTGCTGTTCGCGGACCTGCGGGAAGTTGGTGCCCGCCGGACTACGTGTCCGTGAGGAAGAACGTCACCGCGGCTTTGAGCATCGCAGTGGTCGCAGTCGTGTTGGTGGCAGGGACCGTGTTCGCGAGCACGTGGTGTTGTCTACGCGCTTCGGCGCGAGCGCCATACCGCGCCCGCAGCCACGAGAAGTGACACGCCAGCGATGCTCCATGGAGCCCAGGTCTGCCAGGCGGAGTCGTGAGACTGCTCGGTGGAGGCTGCCGTACGGCCGGAGACGCGGGCAGCGGAGTAGTCGGGCACCTTGGCCGGATCGCCGTAGTGGCCGGCCCGGTCGACGCTGGATCCGTCCGTCCAGCCGCCGCCGGTGTCGCAGTTCATCCGATCACGTGCGGATTCTGGCCCCCGCAGGCCCATCGGCCTGGAGCGCGCCGATGCGGTGCTGCCGTCGTTTTCCGAGGTGTCGCCGGTGCTGGGCTCGTGGAGGCCGCCATGGGCTCGTGACTTGGTGAGAATGTCGTCGAGCAGGTGGTTGCCGAGCTTGAGCCCGTCCAGTGCCTGCCTGTTGGTGTAGCTGGTGAGGATGTCCGCGCTCCGGTCGGCATCCGCCTCGGCTTTCTGCTGCACCTTCTTCCAGGCCTTGATCTGCTGGGCCTCGAACCCTTCGAAGGCGCCTGTCACACGTCCCAGATACAGACGCGGGCGGGCGCAGGTGGCGTACATGAGGCGCTTGAAGGTCTGGGTCGCCGACTCGGTCGCCTCCTGCTCGGCGTACTCGGGGTCGAGGTACTCGGACGAGGCGCCGGCAGTCATGTACCGGTGCTGGGTGTACTCGACCGGGAGCTTCCTGGTGCCGATCGCCACGGGTATGTAGGGCGCGGTCACGGCTGCTGTGGGTGCCATCCACAAAGTGGCGAGACGGGGGTCCGGGAGGTCGGGGTCGAGTTCGGCGACATGCCCGTAGCCCGACCGGTCGTCGGACCAGCGGGGGTCACGGACGATCCGCATCATGTCCTCCAGCCTCACCTTGCCCAGCCCGGCGAACTCCTTCTCCAGCGAGACCGGATTGCGGTACGGGGCCGGGTCCTTGGGGTCCGCGTTCTTGCCCACCGGGAAGGACTTCGTGGGGAACGGCTCCTGATAAACCTTCTGCAGATCGAAGACCTTGTCCTTCGACGGGTCGTACCAGCCCTTCTTCTCGGCGAACGACACGAGGTTCTTCGATGCCTTGAAGTCAGGGTTCTTGCCGTCCACGGCGTCGGTGGGGAATTCCTTGATGTAGCCGGGGTACGAGACGCGGATGTCGTCGGGGCCAAGCCGTTCGGCCGCCCAGAGTCCCTTTCCTCCGGCGTATTCCACGAGAACCCAGCCCTCGTCGCCGTCCGCGAACAGGTGCGAGTTGCCGCCGTATGTGGTGTAACCGTGGGTGTCGATGAGTTCGCCGAGTATCTCCACCGCCTCGCGTGCCGAGCCGGCGCGTTCCATCGCGATTCTGGAGAGGTCGGAGTACTGCGGCCCGGTCTGGTCCTTCGGGGTCATGTCCAGCAATTCTTTACGGGAGTTGGACCAGACGTCCCGGGCGGCGACGCCCTTCTCGTTCAGACCTCCGTTGGTCAGGGGGGCCGGCATGCCGGTGAACTCGGAGTAGTTGGACGTGAGATAGCGGTAAGTGTGCCGGGCCTGCGGGATCTTGGTCGGCTTGCCAGGCATGTCGGCCTCGTCGGTGGCTCCGACGGTGATCTCGGAACCCTCGGGATGATGCTGGGCCGGCACGAGCTCCATCCAGTGGCTGGACGGTTCGTGCCCGAAGCCCCCGAGCATGGTGTGACCGGTCGACGAACGGTTCTTGCCGATGTAGGTCGCGAACGACTTGTCCGGCTGCCGAACTGCCTTCTGTCCCATTTCCGTCGACGTGTTGGATCTGGCGAACTCACGGTCCTCCGCCGAGGCCACAGACGGCGTGCCGAGTGCGGTGACCGCCAGAACGGAGGCGGCGAGAGCGGCCGCAGCGGCCGGGCGAGGCCGAGATCGAAGCATGTTCTCCCCTGAGCGAGTGTCCTCGTCGCCACCATCAAGGAGTGGTCGTGACGGGCGCCCACCCTAAGTGCTGAACACGGCGTTGCGGCCCAGCGGTTCGGGCCCAGCGGTTCGCGCACCACCGGAAGTGCCCGTCGCTGTCGCCCAGGCCGAAGAGCCTGGTGAGTTCCACGAACGCCGTCGTGGTTCGCTCGGCTTCCGTCCGCAGCTACTCGGCTCGCATTCGGACCTTGGCCGCCAACGGCTCTGCCTGCTCTGAGATCCCGCGGGGGAGACTCGGGGCGGCCAATGAGCGCACAGGAAGCATCCCAGCCCCGACAGCACCATCGCGCGGTGTTGCTCAACGGTTAACAGACGTTCGAGACCAGTGGCATGCCTGACAGCCAACGGATGTCACAGATCGAATCGTTGGAACGGCGTTGGGCCCCCGCCGGCTTGACGGCGGGGGCCCAACGAATGGCCGAGGTCAGATGCAGATGTCCGGAGGATCTGCCTTCGAGCCAACGTTGTTGATCCAGGTGTTGTCTGTGCCGGCTGTGCCCTTGCCGGTGGTGTCGTCGCGGCAGTCGAGGCCGACGTCGCCGATGGCGGCGTTGCCCACGAGGCGGTTGTCGCCGTTGCCGAGGGCGAGGCTGATGCCGTCGCCCGCGTTGTTCCGGGTGATGTTCCCGGACAGGAGGGATTGAGTGAGGGAGTTCGTTGCCGCGCTGATGCCGTGAGTGTCTGTGGAGCCTGTGATGACGTTGCCGACGATCGTGACGTCGGTGCTGGGTGGGCCGGCGAAGTCGGAGGCATTGGCCCGCAGACCTCGAGCGGCTCCCGTCACGTTGTTGGAAGTGATCCCCAGCTCTGTGTTGTCAGGTCCGACGAAGATCGCGGAACCGGTGTTGGCGCGGGCGGTGTTCCTGGTCACGGTGACGTTGCTGGTCTCGAAGAGCGCCACGAGGGAATCGTCTTCGGTGGAGTCGTTCGCCCGGACTCTGACATCGTCGACGTCCGCCACCGCACCTGTCAGAGTGATTCCGGAGGTGTTCTGGTCGAACAAAGCATTCGATTCGATATCGGCGTTTTCCAGACCCTGATCCGAGTAGACCCCGTTCCCGGTCGCGGCACCTGCAGAATTGTTCTCGCGGATACAGTTCTGCTCGACGTCGGAGAGGCTGCTGCCGTCGGAGTTGAAATAGATCCCCAACACATTGTTCTGAACCCTGTTTTGACGAACCTGGTAGCCCGAGTGTGTAGCGTTCGTCAAGATTCCCGAACCGCTGGTATTTCCCCGAACGGTGAAGCGGGAGAATCTGACCCCGTCCGCGCCCAGCCGGACAGTGGCCGTCGCGTCGGGGTTCTCGATGATCGCGTGCGTGGTCGGATCGGGCGCCCCGGCTTGCCTGCACGCTGTTCCTGTGGGGTCGGCGACCGGCCCGACCAGCCGCAGATCTGGCTTGGTGGCGGGCACATCGACGGTTTCGTTGTACTCCCCGGCGCAGACTCTGATCTCGTCGCCTGCCGCAGCCGCGTTCACAGCATCCTGGATACTGTCGAAACCTGCATTCGTGCACTGCACTCCGTCGTCATCGACGGTCAGGACAGACTGGGCGTAGCTGGGTGCCGCCGGGAACACCGTAGCCACTGCCGCGAACGCGGCAACAAGAATCATCTTCTTCATGGCCTTCTCCTTGGACTCGGCGAATACCGCAGTGCAGTCGCACAGTCGGTCAGGCTGCCTTTGAGTCGACGATCCGAGCCTCTGGAACAGCGCAGATTGCATTCGCTAGACGTCATCAGTTAGGCAGACCGCACGGAGAGCGAACAAGTAGCGCGGAGGGGCGTACGGGGTCCCGGGAACGGGACTGGAAAGCGCCGACGCGTGCGGGTACGGGCATGAGCCAGCACCCACTTCCACCAGCCTTCGCGTACGCCTCCGGTCGGCGCTCTGGGCAAGAGTGCGCAATGCCATGGCACTCAACAGCCCACCAACCCCGGGACTCGGCCTGTGTCAGCCTGCAGTTCAGTGTCGTCCGGGCACCCGATGAACGTTCCGGGGGCTTGTCTCTGAGCCGGACACGGCCATGGGCGGCGCCGGGCGGGTGTTGACGCGGGCCACCGGAGAATCCCTAGTCGGCACGGCCCGTCGCCGCAACCGTCACGCCGAGGCCGATCATCGCGAAGCCGCCCGCACCTCCGACCATGGACAGGCGACGGTCCGAGCGTGCGAACCAGGAACGGGCCGCCGATGCTCCTAGGCCCCACAGCGTGTCCGTCATCATGCCGATGGCGACTGGGACCAGGCCCAACACCATCATCTGGACGGGAACATGGCCCGCAGCGTGATCCACGAACTGCGGCAGCACGGCCGCGAAGAAGATGATGCCCTTCGGGTTGGTGACCCCCACGAAGATGCCGTCCAGGATCGTGCGCAGATCGCTGCGCCGCTCACCCGCCGGAACCTCCATGTCCGCCGCGCGCATCTCTTTGCGGTGCCGGAACGCCTGGACGCCGAGGTAGATGAGATACGCCGCGCCGGCCAGCTTCGCGCCCATGAACACGGTCGCCGATCTCTCGACCAGCACGCCCAGGCCCCAAGCCACAGCCATCACCAGGAGGTACGAACCGACCAGGTTGCCCAGGACTGTCGCGAGCGCGGTCCGACGTCCGTGCGCGAGGGCTCTGCCGATCACGAACAGGACGCTCGGCCCCGGGATCACGATCACCAACAGCGACATCGCTGCGAACGCAAGAAGGCTCTCTACGGGCACCATGTAGCCCTCACCTCCGGGATTGCTTGTTCAGGGCCATGCAAACAGACCCCGGACCGTCCGCTCTAGGCGCGTGCACGTGCCTGCATCATCAGGCGGACGACCGCTGACCGTGCATGCAGCCGACGCCGTCCGGGCTCCACCGGTCCGAAGCGCGAAGGGGCGTGTGGCTGCGGGGTCAGTCGGGAAGTGTGGCGACTCTTCGGCCCTGGGTGATGCCCCGGTGAATCGAGGTCTTCTCGTCGTCGGCGCGGGTTGAGCAGGACGACGATCGTGTGCCCTGGTCTTCCCGGCTCGCCTCTGAAGAGCTCGCTGGGGGAGCGGCGCTGACTGTCAGATCTCGACGGTTGGGTACGTCTCGGTGTAGCTGTCACCGTCGGCGCCGTAGTAGGTGCAGGTCCGCGTATCCAAGTCGACGTCGTACCAGACCACGCCGGCGTCCCAGCAGCCCTGCACAAACTCGGGGAGGGTGGTCTGGCCCGCCTGGTCCGCGCGCAGCGCTGCAATGAGCGCCCGGCGGTCGAATGTCGAGACGCCGACCATGCCCGTGACGAGGGGCTCGCCCTGGACGACGACAGGACCGGCTCCCGTCAGGTAGAGCATCGCGTTCGACGGGACGGCCATCTGGCAACGGGTGGCCCCGTATTGCCGCAGAGCCTCAGCCAGGTACGGGAAGCCGGCGACCTTGGGGCGTACGGCGGCTGCACGCTCCAGTGCGGCCCCCAGGTTCTTGATCGCGTAATTCATGGACATCTCCAGGACGGCGTCGGCGCCGGGCGTGGTTCGCCGCGGCTGATTGACAATAGATATACAGAATGACAATATGCTGTCAATGTCAGAGTCGACCACGATGGAGTGCACATGGCTGATGAGATGGCCCTGCTGGTGGCTGACATCTACGAGGCAGCAGGTCTGCTGCGCCGGTCAGGGGAAGCCACCGCCGGGGCGGAAGGGCAGACACAGGCTCGGTGGCAGCTGTTGAGTGTCGTCTCCGAGAGTCCGCTCAGCGTGGCGCAGGCGGCCCGACGACTCGGCATCACTCGCCAAGGGGTACAGCGCGTCGCCAACGACCTCGTACGCGAAGACCTTGCGGCCTTCCGGTCCAACCCGGATCACCGAAGCTCTCCGCTACTGGCACTCACTCCCGCCGGACAGGAGACCCTGAAGCGGATCACGACCCGAGCTGCTGAGGTCCACGAGTCGCTCACTGCAGGCATCCCGCCGAGCGAGATCACCGCTGCTCGCGCACTCCTGCGCCGCCTCATGGATCAGATGCGGCAGCACGAAGACGGAAGCAACTCTCGTCAGACCGAGTGATCCCGGTCCAAGGGCACGAGGGCGATCTGTCCGCCTCTGTCGAGTCGGATGGCGACGAGCCCGTTTCGCCTGTGCCCGTCGGTGATCTGGACGTACGCGGCAAGGGTCAGGAAGAACATCATGTCGACGACCACCGCAGTGGTGGCCCCGTCTTCCCCCACCGGACGGGTTGGCGTCAAAGTTGGGCGTCAGACATGCAAAAGGGGCCTTCTCTCTTCGACGAGGCCCCTGATCTGCGTCGGGACGGCGGGAGTTGAACCCACGACCCCCAGATCAGAGTCTGATGGTTCGCAACGTTCGTGATCGCTCTGCTGGTTCGCTTCACGAAGCACCGTCGCCCGTCCGGTTCCCGTCGGGCCGGGCACACGCCGAGGGCCGCGCACATGCCGTGCGCGGCCCTCGGCGCGTGCGGACTCAGCCCTTCATGGAGCGAACCCGCATTGGACGGTCCCCGGGTGAACGGACGAAGGGTCGGGCACGCGCTTCACGTGCCCGACCCCCCCCGTCCGCGTTCCTGGCGACTCACTCGTCCTTGCAGTACTTGCCTTCCTTGCCGATGGACCGGTACATGCAGTCGGCGTTCTCGATCAGCTGGAGCACCGCGTCCCGGTTGCGGCTCGTCTCGCGCTCGATGACGTCGTCGGGCGGGTAGAAGCCGCCGCCGCCCGCGTCCGTCGGGTACATCTCGAAGGTGTAGGCGAAGACCTTCTCCGTGCCCCACAGCCAGTCGTCGATCGACCCGTCCGTGATGTAGAGGTCGCTGGACTGCTCGGCGGTGTATTCGTTGCTCTTGCCCATCTTCTTGCCCACGGCCTCGAACGCGTCGTGGTCGTCCTGGGTGAGGCCCTCGGCGGTGTCGTCGTTGGTCCACCCGTAGGGCCAGAGGACCAGTTCGCTGTAGGTGTGGAAGTCGATGGCCGCCTTGATCTGCTGCTTGCCTCCGACCACACGGGAGCGTGCGAAGTCGGCGACGACCTTCACTTCCGGAGCGGACTCGCCGGCCTTGCCTCGGTAGGTCTCGTCGCCGGGATCGTCCGAGGAGCCGCCGCAGCAGCCGAACTTGAAGTCCCAGTTGCGGTTCAGGTCCGTGCCCACTTGATCGGAGCCGGAGTTGGGCTGCCGGTTCTTGCGCCAGCTCTCATAGGAACCGGACTTGATGTCGTACTCGCCGCCGTCCGGATTGAGGTCGGGGACGATCCAGATCTCGCGGCCGTCCACGGCCTTCTTTATCCGGTCGTCCGAGTCGTAGTCCTCGCCGAACTCACCCATCAGGTAGAGCGCCATCTCGACGGTGAGGTGCTCGCGGGCGTGCTGGTGGTGGGTGAAGAGGACTTCGGGCTCGCCCTCGTCCTTCTTGACGTTGTCACTGATCTTGACGGCGATGATGTCGCGGTCCTCGTGGGACTTGCCGATGACCTTCTTGCTCATGATCTCGGGGTTCTGCTCGATGCGCTTGTCGATCGCCTTCATCGCTTCGGCGTAGGTGTGATAGCCGGAGTCGTCGGGCGGGAAGTCGCCGGGCTTGCGGGCTTTTCCGCCTGTACGGGCAGGGGGCCCGGCCAGTTTCTTCAGTTTGTGCCCGAGCTTGCGCAACTTGCCGGCCTGGGCCGAGTCGGCGCTGACGACCACGGAGTGATCGTGGACTTCGTCCAGCGAGACGCCGGTGGCGGCGAGTGCCGTGCGGTCGGCGACGCTGGAGGGCCCATGGACCTCGTACTGCCTGATGTCCTCGTCCGCGGCTGTGTTGGACGGCCGGTCCGGGGGAGAGGCGGTGGCGTTCGCGGTGGCTATGAGCGCCCCCGTGAGAACCACTGCCAGCAGGGCGATGAGGGCTCTGGTCGGTTTTCGGAATATGCGAAGTCGCATTGCAACTCCTGTATCGGGAGTGGGGGGTGCCCCGAAGCGCGCGGATGGCGTGCGCGCGCTTCGGGTCTGGCGATACGTGTCGTGCGTAGATCCTGACTCAGAACAAGCTGTCGAGCAGCTTGTTCGGGGAACCGGCCGTCGAGCCCTGGGAGGACGCCTCCTCAAACGTGGCGAGACCGCTTGCCAGACCCCCGCGTTGCTCAACCATTCGGTGCGTACCTACGTGTGGGCGACCGCCCACCGCGCAGCAGGCGGCACCCCCTTCGCCCGGAACTCCTCTACGTTGCCGGGCTGTTCCACGACATCGGGCTGTTTCCGGCATTCGACAGCCACACCGTCGCTCGCTTTCGAGGAGGCAGGCATCTCTCAGGTCTTCGGACCCGGCGCCGGGTGGCCGGCAGGGCGCCCCGAGCGCCTCTCGGAGGTGATCGCCCGCGCGATGCCGTCGGCGTGTAGGTGTCCACGGACCCCGAGGGACACCTGCTGACCCGCGCCACCGCCACCGAGATCACCGGCAGGGACGCGAGCGTGCAACTGCGGATGTAGAGCTGGTCTGTTGGTGGTGACGACCGAGGTGGGCACGACAGTTGCCTCGATGCCGTGCGAGTCCAGATGGGGCAGCAGCGTCATGAACGTCTCGTCCTTGCGCCGCTCCATCTCGTGAACGCTGATCTCTTCCCGGCCGTCCAGCGCACAGCCTTCGACACGATCTGAATGCCCCGGGAAGCCAGCAGGTCGCGACCCCTGCCGGGACGCGGTTTGTCGTCGACGTGCGCGTAGTTGCCGTCAGGCGGGTAGGCCCCGGTCCTGACGGGTCGGCAGAATTTGACCGAACAGCTCGGCCCACGCGGGTCGGTGAACCGCGGGGTGGGTGTCAGGACGCCGTCGAGGTCTATGAGGACGGTCTCGGATCCTGCCAAGGGTCGGGACGATCGGCGTGCTGCTCATTTGACGGCTCCTGCGGTCAGGCCGGCGATCACCTGGCGCTGCAGGAGGAGGAACAGTGCGATAGGGACCAGCATGATGACGGTCGCCCCGGCCATGGCGCCGGTGACGTTGTACCCGAACTGCGACTTGAAGCCGGACAAGGCCAGCTGCACGTTGTGGTTGGACTGAGTGACGGTGAGCAGATTGGCGAAGAAGAACTCGTTCCAGATCTTCACGAACGCCACGACGCACACAGTGGCGATGGCCGGTCGCGACAGGGGCAGGATGATCCGCCGCAGGGTGGTGAAGTACCCGGCACCGTCGATGAGGGCGGCTTCTTCGACCTCTGGGGGCAACGAGAGCAGGAAGGATCGCATCACGATGAAGGAGAACGGCAACTCCAGCGCCGAATAGAAGATCACCAATCCGATGCGGGAGTCGAACATGCCGAGCTCGCGCACCACGAAGAACACCGGCGTCGCCAGCCCCACCAAGGGGATGGCCAGGGCCAGGGCGAACATGGCGACGAGGAAGTTCCTGCCGAGGAATGCGTAGCGGGCGAGCGGATACGCGGCCAGAAACGCCACGGTGACGGCGCCGATCGTGCCACCGCCGGCGTACAGCAGCGTGTTGAGCACGTAGGTGTGCAGATGGATCTCAGTGAACGCGTCGATGTAGCCCTGGAAGGTCGGGGGAGAGGGGAAGAACCCCTTGCCCGAGTAGACCTGCGGGCCCGTTTTGAAGGAAGACAGCATCACCCACGCGGCGGGCAGCAGCGACAGCAGCGTGACCACGGTGAGGAAGCCGTAAACGAGCACCAAGGCCCACGAGCGTGGACGGGTGCGTCGCACGCTACGTCGGCGGGCGTCGGAGGTCGACGTGGAGGCAGGCAGGATGGCGGTCACAGGGCTCGCTCTCCGATCCGGAAGACTCGCCGCACCGTGACGATGAGCGTGGCGCCCAGGATCAAGATCACGGAGCCGACGGCGTTGGCATAGCCCCACTGCCCGTGCACGTAGGCACGGTAGGCGTAAAGGGCAAGAGTGGTGGTGGCGTCGTTCGGGCCGCCGGAAGTCAGGATGTAGACCAGGTCGAACATGCCGATGTCGACCAAGAGCCGCACGAGGATGACCGTGCCGATGATGTTGCGCAGCAGCGGCAGGACGATGAACAGCTGGCGCTGCATCAGGCTCGCACCGTCCGCTTCCGCGGCTTCGAGGAGTTCGGTGGGGATCGAGGCCACCTCCGCCATGACGACCACGACCACGAACCCGATGATGAACACGAATGTGCCGGCCACAGCCCACCGGGCGGTACCGCTGTTGAACAGCCAGTCGTGCTGGCCGCCCGTAACGGGGGCGAGCAGATTGTTCAGCAGACCGTAGGACGGGTTGTAGAACATCGAGAACACCAACGCGTACGCGGCCCCCGAGATGACGAACGGGATGAAGATGATCGTGCGGAAGAGCTTCCAGCCCGGCACTTTCATGGCAAGGGTCATGCCGACTGCCACGCCGAGTGGCACCTGGATGACCATGGAAGCGACGCAGTAGAAGAGCGTGTTGCCCGCGGCCTTCCAGAACACCGGGTCGGAGAACAGTTGGCGGTAGTTGTCCAGTCCGGTGAACGTGAAGTCGCCGGCGCCCCAGCGGGAGAACGCCGTTACGGCCAGCACGACGAGCGGCACCAGGAAGAACACGGCGAACAGGGCGAGGGCGGGCAGCATCGAGAGGGCGACGTGGCCGTGCATGCCGGCGGGGATACGCGGCCCGGCCGTGGGCTTGGGCGCCGGTGGCCGAACCTGGTGCGTGGTTCTCACAGCTCTAGCTCCCCGCCGCGGAGTCGGTGGCCAGGCGCGACAAGAAGGCCTTCGTATCGATCTTGCCCTTGACGTAGGCGGGCCACAGGTTCTTCCACGCCGCATCGATGCCCCCGGGGGCGTGGACCCGTGCGTGGGGGAAGCTCTGAGCAACCCGGGGGATCCGGGAGACCAGGCGCGAGCTGAGCGGCTCGAGCCCTGCCGCCTTGACGGTGGCGGCGGGCACCTTGACGGGTGGGTTGGAGCCCGTCGCCTTGGCCTGTTTGACGACCTCGTCTGTGGATGACATGAACCTCACGAACGCGCCCACCGCTTCGAGTTCGGTCTGGTCGCTCGTACCCGACACCCAGCCGGCGCCCGAGACGACGATCAGCCCTCGTCCCGCGTCCCATCCGGGGGACGGGGCGTACTCGGTGTTGTCGTACAGCCCTGGTGCGGCGTTTGCCGACTTCAGGTTGGTCTTGACGAACCATGGCCCGTTGGGGACGGTCGCGGCCTTGCCGGCCAGGTACTTCGAGGCGGCGTTCTGGAAGTCGCCGGAGAGGGAGTCGGCGTTCACATAGCCCTTGGCCTGCCAGTCGCGGAGGCGCTCGGTGGCCTTGACGGCGGCCTTGTTGGTCGACCAGTCCTTGCTGGTGGCGATCTCGGAGGTAAGGAAGTCACGGCCTGCTGGTTGCGTGCCTATGAGGTTGGACCACATCAAGAGGGTCGCCCAGTCCCCGTCGAGGGCGATCGGGGTCGCGCCTGCGTTCTTGAGCTTGGCGGCCATGGCCTCGAAGTCGTCCCAGGTGGTGGGGAACGATTCGTAGCCCACCTTTGCCAGGAGCTTCTTGTTGTAGAAGATCCCGATGGGATCCTGCTGCTGCGGAATGGCCCACCGTTGTCCCTCCTTGCCTGACAACGCTTCGAAGGCGCGGGGCTGGAACGAGGCGGCCCACTTCGCGTCGGACTTGAGGTCGGGCGCGAAGTCGTGCAGCTTGCCCGTGCTCGACAACGACTTGATCTCTGCGTTGTTCAGCTGGAAGACGTCGGGCAGGTCGTCGGCCAGCGCGAGGCGCTGGTAGTACTGCAGCCTGGCGTCCGCTGAGCCGGCGTTCGCGTTCTGCAGTGTCTTGACGTGGTACTTGCCTTTGTTGGCCTTGTTGAAGCGCTGTGCTGCCTCGAAGTTGAACTGCAGGAACGGGTCGGTGGTGGACTTTTGGCAGGTCGCACAGGTGATCTCGATCTCTCCGGCGGCGTTGGTGGACCCGCCTTTCGAGGTTGAGCAGGCGCCGAGAGCTCCCGCCATGAGGACGGCGGTAGTCGCGGCGGCGACGGTCTTGGTGCTACGCATGGTCCGCCTCACTTCTTCGTACGGCGTGGTCGGGGTGTTGAGAGGTCCGTTGCCGGCCGGCAGGTTGGAATGCAGGCCGAGCGCCGAGGCGCTTCAGTGGTGATCGTCAGTAGCCGACGATCTTCGGCCAGTGCCGCTCAACGCCGGCGGCGTCCAGCTCGGCCTGGAACTCGTCGAGCAGCTTGTCGTCGGCGCGGACCTGGGAGGGGGCGACGTCTCGGGCCGCGCAGAAGCCGATGAGGTGGCCGTCGACCTCGCCGATGTTCCACTCCACCAGGGGCATCCGGTAGGCGCCGTTGGTGATGTGGGTGGTGCCGATGTTCTTCGCGCCGGCGAGCAGGTTGGTGACCCGCACGGGAATGAGCGCGCCCAGGGGCAGCTCGAACGGGCAGCAGCCGATGTCGATGTAGGAGTCGCCGCCTGTGGAGGGATGCAGGTCGATGCGGTACATGCCGACGCCGACGCTGTCGCGGTGCTGCACGGCGCCGCGGTTCCCGCGAATCTCCAGGGAGATCTCCTGCTCGACGACCGTGTGCTCGGCCACGATGCGACGCGACTCTCGGACGTAAGGCGCCTTGGCCAGCCCATCGGGGCTGTCGCCCAGCACATCGCCACGCAGACGCAGCCCCGGCCATCCGATGCCGCCGTCGGGACGCGGAGCGGCGGTCTGCAGCCAGTACAGCAGGCTCAGCGACAGCTCACGGGCCCGCTGCAGGTGGAACTCCACCTGCTCCGCGGGAACATCGAAGACGGGACCGTCCCAGTAGTCCACCTGAGGCCAGTTCACCAGCGTGACGTCGGACTCGTAGGCACCGGGCAGAAAGTTCTGGGCTGCCGCGATGCGGCGGAAGGTCCACAGGTTGCGGTCCATACGCCCCACCCGCTGGTCCGCGTAGTCCGGACGGATGAGCGTGTGGTCCTCGACGGGGTTCGGGAAGAACGTGTGGTGCGAGGGCGCGAGCGTCTTGGGATGGGGCGCGGTCAGCGACAGCCGGCCGTCCGGCCAGTGCATCGCCGATGAGGTCAGGAAGTGTTCGTAGTTGTCGGGGCGCGCGATCGTGAAGTCCTCGCCCTCGACGTGGTCGAGGGCGAGGCACACCGAGATCGGCTGCATGTTGAGCGGGGCCGGGAGTTCCGGAGCGTGCGGTTCACCGGTGACATCCCGGGACTCGGCGCCGGTGACGTACTCGACGCCGGCCAGCGGAAGCAGATCGCCAGTCTCCGTTGCATCGACGAACCAGGTAGCGCTCACCGTCGTAAGATCACCAGTACGACGATCACGCAGAGTGATCGACTCCAGGGTGTCGGGGTCGTTCGTGTTCGTCACGGACAGCGGCTCGTGCTCCATCAGCACCCGGATGCGCCCGGAGGCCCGGTGCGGCGCGAGGAGAGCCTCGAGTACGGCCAGGGACACGCGCGGCTCGTGGCAGAGGTCGGAGACCTTGGCGGAGCCGGGATTGAGGGCCACCGTGCGGCGGGCCGCCTCGGTCAAGGGGTAGTGGCGGCGGTAGTAGGAGCGAATCGCCTCACGGAATTCTCGGTAGGTGGCTGTGCAGCCGAACTGCTCAATCCACACGTGCTCGTCCGGGGGGACCCCCTGGCTCGTCAGGACGCCGCCGAGCCAGTCGGTCGGCTCGGTCAGTACAACGCTCACGCCACGTCGCGCCGCGGCCAGAGCGGCCGAGACGCCGCCCAGACCACCGCCGACCACGAGAAGTTGTGTCTCAATCTCGTTCATGCCGAGATCTCACCACCGGAAAAGCGCCGGTAACATGGCCAGGGTGAGCAAGCCTGTGTCTGGAATTGATGCCGTCTCTCGGCGCCTGAGAATCGTCAATTCTGTGGTCCGCGGCGTTGTCCACCCTCCCGGCTCCCGAATCGGGCCTCGCGTGCAGAGCAATGTTCAGCTGATGCTGATCCATGCCGGAACGATGGTCGTGAACGTGGACGACCGCGACCCGTACACCGTCCCCGCGGGGCAGATGTGCATCCTGCTGCCCGGGCACACCGAGGTGATCGGCTTCGCCGAGGGCGCCGAGACTCGCCAGACGCTCGTCCGCGGTGAGCTCGACGAGCTCACCCCACAAATGAACCGGTGGCTGGAGGCATTGCGCCCGACCCGACCGTTGTCCTCCGCCCTGACGTACATGGCGCGCGAGGCCTTGATCACCGAACAGACCCGCCTCACCGCCCAAGGCGCACTGGTCGACGCGCTGGCTACGGCACTGCTGTGGCGCTTCATCGCCGAGTTCGAGAATCTGCCCGCTGCGCTGCCGGCGCCCATCGAGGACGCCCGGCTGTTCATCCACCGCAACGTCCAGAACGACATCGACCTGACGGCACTTTCCACAGTCGCGAGGGTGAGCCCTGAGCACCTGGTGCGCTTGTTCCGTGAGCACATGAACACCACACCCATGCGCTACCTGTGGGACCGACGCGTCACTCACGGCATCGAGCTGTTGACCAGCTCGGGGCTGCCTGTCGGATCGATCGCGGCGTGCTCGGGGTTCAAGACGAGCTTCCATTTCGCGCGCAAGGTCAAGGAGGCCACCGGCCTGTCACCGACGGCGCTGCGCGCGCGCAACTGGTCCCAGCACTCGACAGAAGCCAACGACGACCAGCGACCCTCCCAGGCCACTGCTCGAACCAAGGCGCGCGAAGAGCAGAATCCTCCCCGCAAGGACGAAGGGTGACCGACGCCTCCAGCCATCCGGAGACAAGATCAGCGGGCCCGCGCAGCGACCTTGCCGCCCGCAGGCCGATCGGTTCAGAGCCGGCCGGGATGTAGAGCTCAGGCAGAGACAAGCCCTCGGCCGATCAAACAAGGCATCTCCGGAGCGCCCGAGACGGTGACGGCGACGCAGGCACCCGGCTTCTCGCCGGCTTCGCCGTGCGTACTTGCCACGGCAAAGGACCGCTTCGGGCCGACCCGACTGACGCCCTCCAGCGATGCGTATGACTCCCCGGCTCACGCTCCAGACGACAACAAGGGGCAGTTCTCCGGGCGTTGAGAAGGCTCCTCGACGGAAGTGATCGGGCGAGAGCGTGAACTCGATTGCGGGCTCGTGCGGAGTAGGGAGTGACCGGGCTCTGTTTCGCCCGGCGAGGCGAGACGAACGGAGCCCGATGTGACAGCGCCCTCCCATGTGGAGCGCCGGCCGGACCCCTTGGAGGACTCGGTCCTGGTGCAGGCGTCACAGACCGATCCGCAGCGGTTCGCCGAGCTGTACGACCGGCATGCGCCGGACATTCACAGATATGCCGCGCGTCGCCTCGGAGAGACAACCGCGGACGACGTCGTGGCGGAGACCTTTCTGGTCGCGTTCCGCCGCCGGGACCGCTTCGACCCGTCGCGGGGTGCCGCACGCCCGTGGCTCTACGGGATAGCCAGCAACTTGATCGCCGGACACCGTCGTTCGGAGGTCATGCAGTACCGCGTGCTGGCGAAGACCGCGGTCGACCCCGTGGTCGAAGGACACCACGAGCGCTCGGACAGCCGGGTGGCGGCAGCCGCGGTGACCCGGCAGCTCGGTGCGGCTCTGGCACGACTCTCCAAGGGCGACCGGGACGTGCTCCTGCTGATCGCGTGGGAGTCGCTGACCTACGACGAGGTGGCACAGGCGCTGGAGATTCCCGTCGGGACGGTGCGCTCCCGACTGAACCGGGCTCGCAAGAAGGTCCGGAAAGCGCTCGGTGGGGTCGACCCCACCGCGGCACGCGAGGAGTTCAACCGTGGATGAGATGACAACGCTTCGGCACATGCGGGCGGAGATCTCTCGCCCCGGCCCGGACCGGCTGACCACCGGCCGGGAGCGGCTCCAGGCCGCGATCGACGAGGAAGCGACCGCAGCCGATACGGAGCTGCGACGACCGATCATCACAGGGGGATTCATGACCGACACGAAGGACAGCTCTCGCAATCCCGTACGCAGACGCCCACTGCTGAGCGTCGCTGTGGCCTCCGCGGCGGCCGTCGCGGTCATCGCCACGGCAGTGGTCGCCGACAACATCGGTGACAGGCAGGACAGTTCGGCGGACGTTGCGCGTCCGAAGCCTTCGTACGCGGAGAAGGTGCTCCGTAGTGCCGCGGACGAGGCACGGAAGGGCTCGGAGCCCGACATCCCGCGGGACGACCAGTTCATCTACACCAAGAGCGTCACCGAGGAGACCGAACGCAAGACCGGCAAGGGCAAGACCTACACGGACGAGAGCTGGACGTCCGTCGACGGCTCGAAGCACTCGTGGATCGTGTTTCTCGGCAAGGGCAATTGGACCAACCCGGGGGAGAACCGGACCCAGCCGCCGCAGTACGACTGGAGCGAGCTGAAGAAACTCCCGACGGACCCGGTCAAACTCATTCTCAGACTGTGCAGCCCGGTCGATCCGCCGCTGAAGCCGAAGTCGTTGAAGGGAGTGAGCAAGGAGGAGTGGAGGGACCTTCACTACCAGCTGAAGGGAATGGTGGCGCGGGCGCCGGTGATGCCCAACGAGCTGCGGGCCACCGCCTTCGAAGCGCTCGCCATGGTCCCCGGGATCAAGGCCAAGCCGGTGAAGGATGGCGAGGGACGCCCCGCGATCGGGATCTGGTCCAAGAACGCCCTGTTCGAAGAGAGCCTGCTCGTCCTCGATGAAGACACTCACAAAGTCCTCGGGTCCACGAGCATCCGCACTCCGGGCGACAAGACGTACGACCAGTTCTCGCATCTGGAGGACTACGCGATCGTCGACAAGCTCAAGCAACGGCCGTGACGTCGACGGCTGCCCGGCACCGATGCGGGAGGCGGCGTCACCGGACCGACCGCATCGGCTGTGGGCAGCATCTCCGACCGTGACCGTCGCTTCCTTGTCGGCGGATCGAACCGGCGACCTCGCGCTGGGTGCGGGTACGGTCCGTGCTGCGCGAAGCCGCCTACTGGGTCGAGGTCGTGCTCCAACTTGGTTACGAACTCATAGAAGCCCGCTGACCTGGAGATTCGCTCTCCGTCAGCGGGCTTCTCGTTACTGTCGGGACGGCGGGATTTGAACCCACGACCCTTGCCCCCAGAAGATCGCTTAAGTCGGAACTTGCGAGGCATCGGCGGACGTCATCCGGCTCCCTTCTTGCGAGGTCACCGGCCGTGGCACCATCGGTCGAACAGCTGGCGGTAGATCTCCACCGCGGCCTCGACCTTCGACGCCGAGCACCACTCGTCGACGACGTGGCACTGGTCGGGCTCACCCGGGCCGAGCACGACGGTAGGTGCCGGGCCACCCTCCCCGGACGGCGACAGCAGTCGTGCCAGCACCGAAGCGTCCGTGAAGTACCGGGCGGGGGAGTGAGGTTCATCGTCCTTGCCGGCGGCGATCAGAGCCTCGCGCACGAGCCCGACGAACGGGTCGCGCTCGTCCGTATCGACGACGGGCAGGACCACGTGGTCGTCGACCCGGACGCCGTCACCACTCAACTCGGCGACGACAGAGCGCACGTCGTCTCCGGCCACACCCGGGACAGTGCGGACGTCGAGGAGCATCTCCGCGGAGTCGGGTACGACGTTGGGCTGGACGCCGCCGCGCAGCAGACCCACGTTCGCAGTCACTGGGCCGAACGCCGCGTGGGACGGCCAGACGTCGTGGTCATGCAGCGCGGTGGCGGCACGGGCCAGCCGCACGACCGCGTTGTCGCCGAGCTGGGGCGCCGACCCGTGCGCGGCGCGGCCCCTGGCGGTCAGGCGCATCCAGTGCGCGCCCTTGTGACCGAGGACGAGCCGGTTGGCCGTCGGCTCGGCCACGAGCAGCGGACCCCCAGTCGCGAGCGACGACTGCGGGAGGCGGAAGGCTCCGGTGCAACCGGTCTCTTCCCCTGCGGTCAGGACCAGCTGCAGGCCGTGGCAGTGGTGCGGACGCGCGGTGTGGTCGACGGCTGCGACAACGGCGGCGGCCACCCCCGATTTCATGTCGCTGGTACCGCGCCCGATCATGCGGTCGCCGTCCCGTTGTGCGGCCCACGGGTCGACCGTCCACTGATCGGGGTCGGCCGGCACCGTGTCGAGGTGTCCCGTCACTGTGAGCGGCGAGGAGCCCGAGCCGGTGCGGGCCACGAGTTGGTCGCGTCCCTCCTCCCAGCCGGGCGTGGACACATCGAAGCCGTTGTCGCGCAGCCGGGCGGCGCACAGCGCTGCCAGTTCGCCCTCGCCGGACGCCACCGTCCGCGCCCGCACCAGCTCGGTCAGGAGGTCGAGGACGGCGGTCACCGGAGCTCCTCGTGGGCGGTCTCGCGTAGCGTGAAGATCGTCAGGAACGCGATGACCGAGCCGACGGTGACGTAGACGAAGAACAGGTCGGGGTGGCCTGCGTTGGACAGGGAGGTGATCACCAGCGGCGCCGTCCCGCCGAATATCGCGACCGTGATGTTGTACCAGGCGCCGATGCCCACGCCGCGCAGCTCGGTCGGGAACAGCTCGCTCATGATGGCCGGTGCGATGGATGACATCAGGGCGTACAGGCCAAGACCCGTGCAGAAGACGACCAGCAGTTGCGGCAGCCCGGCCCCGGGGGTGATGAGCTTGGACAGCGGGATGATCAGGCAGGCGAGGGCCGCGGACCAGAAAAGCAGCTGCGGCTTGCGTCCGAACCGGTCCGACAGCTTGCCGAACGGATACTGCAGCACGATGAAGAGCGCCGTTCCGACAGAGAGCGCGATGAACACGTCGTTGTCGTCGGCTTTTTGGGAATTCACGGCGTACGGCGTGAGCGCGCTGAAGAACGTGTAGTAGTTCAGCGTGTTCAGCAGCGTGATGCCGACCAGCTGCCCCACCGCCTTGGGGTGCTGCGTGATCGTCGTCAGCAGGGGCCGCTTCGTGCGCGCGGCCTTGTTCTTGTTCTGCTCGAACCGCTCGGTCTCAGAGATGGTGCGCCGCAAGTACACACCCACGACCGCGAGGAGTCCGCCCACGATGAACGGGATACGCCACCCGTACTCGCGTAGCTGGTCGTCGGTGAGCACGGACGAGAGGAAGGCCCCCAGCAGCGAGGCGAGCAGCAGTGCCGAGCCGGTCGAGATGTAGAAGAACGACGAGTACTGCCCTCGGCGTCCCCGGGGGGCGATCTCGGCCAGGTACGCCGAGGCGTTGGAGACTTCGCCGCCGAGCGACATGCCCTGCGAGATGCGGGCCAGCAGGAGCAGGATCGGAGCCAGCCAGCCGACCTGCTCGTAGGTGGGCAGCAGGCCGATTGCCAGCGAGCCGCCGGCCATCATCAGGATGGTCAAGATCATGGCCGTCCTGCGGCCGCGGACGTCGGCCAGGCGACCCAGCAGCCACCCGCCGACCGGGCGGAAGAAGAAGGCGACCGCGTACGTCGCCGTCGTGTTCACCAGAGCGAGCTCGGGGTTGTCGCCGGGAAAGAACTGCGTCGCGAAGTAGATCAGGAATGTCGCATAAATGGTCCAGTCGTACCACTCGATGGCGTTGCCGATGCTGGCTGCGACGAGGGTCCTGACCGGCAACTTGTGAGGGCCCGCGTCGACGGTGGTCTCCGCCGCGTCCTGCGTGTTGTCGCTCATTGGCGCTCCGTGAGTGTGAGAGCCCCCGATAATTGGACGAATGGCTGAGCCAAAGTAGCAGCGTCGACACTTCCCGGCCAGAGTCGAATCCACGGGTTCTTCTCCACCACCACATCCGTAAAGAGAGCGCCCCAAGGGGTACACGCAGCCCCACTGCGAATACTTGGCAGGGAGCCGGGACAGCTAGAGCACCCGGAACCCCCGAGGGGCCAGCGAAGCGGAGAACGAACGAGCAAGAGGCCAACAAGTGGTGGCCGACAATGAGCCGAGGGACTCAGCCACTACGTCTCCGGCCCGTCGGTATCCCCTGGCACGATCTCCGTTTGCTCGTGGACTGCGCGGAGTGCTGTCTGATTCGTCGACGCGGGTGTGTGGTGGCTGTCGTGGCGTTCGCGTTTTCGCGCCAGGTGTCAGCAAGGCTCGAGGGGTCCGTGCACGCTGGGTCTGGAAGCGAGCAGCACACGCCCAAGACGCCAAGTGCCTTACGGATCAGCACAATTGGCAGGCTGTCAGGCCCCACCCAAGTCTTTGAGGGATGGGTCGTCCCTGGCTCGAATCAGTGCGTGACGCGAACGTGGTGTGTCAGTTCTTGGGTGTGCGGGAGCGCGCCATCTTGGCCGCGACGGCGCGGGGGAGGTGGCGCGCCGCGAAGGCGTACGCCTTGTACTGCCAGCCGGTGACACTGACCGGCTTGCCTCGGTGGAGGTCGTGCAGTGCTTGACGTACGACGGCATCGACGTCGAGCCAGGCCCAGTCGGGCAGGCTGCTGAGGTCCATCCCGGCACGCTCCTGGAACTCGGTGCGGGTGAACCCGGGGCACATGGCGAGGACTTTGACGTTGTGCGGGGCGAGGTCCACGCGCAGCGATTCGCTGAACGCGGTGAGCCATGCCTTGGCGGCGCCGTATGTACCGGTGGGCAGGAGCGCGGCGACGGAGGAGACGTTGATGATGGCGCCGCGCCCGCGCGCGGTCATGCCTGGGGTGGCGGCGTGGGTGAGGCGCATCGGCACCCGGGTGAGCAGGTCGAGCATCCGCTCCTCGTCCTCGATCGCGCTGTGGGGGAAGGGCGCGGGCAGGCCGAAGCCGGCGTTGTTGACCAGGACGTCGACGGGGGAGACGGAATCGCCGGCGGTGGCGGCGAGGCGGGCCTCGACCCGTGCGCAACCGTCCCGCTCGAGAAGATCGGCTACGAGCACCTCGCCTCCGACGCCGTATCGGGAGTGCAGCTCGTCGGCGGCTGCCGTGAGGCGGGCCTCGTCGCGGGCGACGAGGACGAGATCCGCTCCGCGGGCGGCGAGTTGGCGGGCGAAGCAGGCTCCGAGGCCGGAACTGGCTCCGGTGATCAATACCGTGGTCATGGGTTCCCGAGGGGTGTGTGTATCGGCCGCGCCGCAGCAGGTACGGGCGGAGTTGGTGGCTGCCCGCTGGTCGTGACAGCAGCGGCGCTTCAACACCCATGCTGGGTCGTTGCGCTCGAAGTGAGCAACACCTTCAGCACGTCAAGGGCTGTATGAGTTAGGCGAATTGAGATGCTGTCAGGCGCAGACATGAGTTTCGACAGATGGGTATTGCCCAGGCATGGAGGTGGACGTTGTGGCGGGCGGTTGTCAGGCACGAACTCTTCAAGACCGGCGCATCGAGAACCACATACGTGCTGGCGACGCCGCGCTGCCTTGACCGGCGGTATGGCTCGAACCACTGAGTGTCGGGTGCCTGAGCGAGAGGGAAGATGACGAATCTGAACGTCGTGGTGACGTGGGTGGACGCACGCGAGAGGCTGCCTTGGAGTGGTGCACCGGTGGCAGCAGCGATCACGGGCCGGTATCCAGTTGACAGCGCCGCTGAGTCCGATACGGGGCTGGGTGAAGAATTTTGGCTGGTGAGGCCAATGGTCTTCATGACTCTGCACTGGAGTGAGGACGGGGCAGAGCACAGAGACTGCTTCGTCGACTCCGACGGGATTGTCCGTTTGCCCTACGGCCTTGCCAGTGAGGAGAACGTGACTCACTGGGCTGAGCTTCCCACCCTGCCAGGCGAGATGACGCACGGCCTTCTTGGGGAAGATGCGCAGTCAGCTCTCCAGAACGCGTGGGACCTTCGTCCCAGCACCTGACCCACGGCCTGCCATGTGGCGACCCGGACACTCGACGACTTGCCCGCCGCTCCAAATCGCAGGCGTGGAACCGGGACAGCCGCCGCGGCGCAATCAAGGGCCAGACTCTTTACGAACGCCTTCCGCAGTAAAGCCCATCGTCCGCAGGATCCCATTAGCTGCACATGCCGAACGTCTTGCAGTCTCAGTGGCAAGAGGCATCGATCAGACCGGGGGCACCATCGATTTTTTCCTCTGGTTGGGACCGGGATGGCCATCTACGCTGCTGCGCACCCCGGTTATCGGGAGATCCCCGCTGATGTAGGAGCATCGATGGCAACCACGCTTGCGGATGACCGGACAACGCAAAAGGGTCTACGACGCAGTGTCATCGCTGGGTCCATCGGCGTTCTCGTCCACTGGTTCGACTGGGCGGTCTACGCCTATATGGCCACGACGGTGGCGGACATCTTCTTCCCCAACCAGGACGGTACCGCCAGCCTCCTCTCCGTTTTCGCCGTTTTCGCCATCGCGTTCTTTGTCCGGCCTCTCGGATCGGTCATCTTCGGCCACCTGGGTGATCGCTTCGGCCGCAAGAAGACCCTCTCCCTGGTCATCATTTCCATGGCCGCCGGAACTCTGCTGCTCGGTCTGATTCCCGGCTACGACACGATCGGTGTGATGGCGCCGATACTCCTCGTCGTCGCCCGGATCATTCAGGGTCTCGCGGCCGGTGGTGAGTTCGGTTCAGCTGCTGCCTTCCTCGCGGAGTACTCCCCGGCGAAGCGTCGTGGGCTGGGGACCTCAGCCATCGAGGTCGGCTCCGTACTCGGCTTCCTGCTCGCGTCCTTCGTCGTGTGGGCGCTCCACGCGACGTTGAGCGAAGAGGCGATCATCGCCGGCGGCTGGCGTATTCCCTTCCTCCTGACGGTTCCTCTGGCCCTCGTCGGCTTGTACATCCGACTGAAGGTCGAGGACACCCCGGAGTACCGCGCGCTTGAGGAGCTCGACACCATTCCCGCGTCGCCCGTCACCGAGGTCTTCAAGAGCAACCGCAAGCAGTTCTTCCAGACCATCGGTGTCGAGACCTTCATGAACTGCACGTTCTACGTGGTGCTGGTCTACCTCCTCACCTACCAGGAGGAGGTTGTGGGGCTGCACCCCGATCAGGCCGCTCTGCTCTCGACGGCCGCGTCACTGGTCGCCATCGCCCTCATCCCGCTTTCCGGGATCGCCTCCGACCGTGTGGGGCGCAGGCCGGTCCTGCTGAGCGCTGCCGGGATGCTCATCGTGGGTGCCGTGCCCCTGTTCCTCCTCATGCGCCAAGGCTCCGAGTCCGCTGCCTTCGCGGCGACCGCCGGCCTGGCCGCCATTCTGGCGATCATCCTGGGCACGCACTCCGCGACCGTCGCCGAGCTCTTCCCCACCCGCACCCGGCAGAGCGGCCTGTCCATGGCCTACGCGATTGCCGGTGCCGCCTTCGCCGGCACCCTGCCGTACATCAACACGTGGCTCATCTCGGCAACGGATGACCCGATGATCCCGGCCTACACGCTCATCGTCGTCGGCATCGTGGGCCTGCTGACGGTCCTGACGATCCCGGAGACCAAGGGCACCGACCTCCTCCACGAGTCGGACGTCTCCGCGGGAAGCCGAGTCTCTGCACCCGTACGCTGAGCAGCAGCGATGACGGCGGCCGCCAGGCCGGCCCCGCTGTCGGTGCACCGTGGCGGACGGGAGTGCTCATGATCAACGTGACCCTGCGGCAGCTCGACTACCTGGTCGCGGTCGCCGAGCATGGGACGGTGACTGCCGCGGCGCAGGCTCTCCATCTCTCGCAGTCGACGGTCTCCTCCGCGATTGCCGACCTCGAGCGCGTCCTCAAGATCAACCTCTTCGTGCGGCATGCCCGGGGGCTGTCGCTCACCCGTGACGGCCAGATGGTCCTCGCCGAGGCCAGGCGCCTGCTGCGGGAGGTCTCGAGCCTGGAGCGCCGTGTGGCAGGCCTGAGTGGGGAGCTGGCAGGGGAACTTCACATCGGTTGCTATTCGACGATTGCGCCCCTCCTTCTTCCCGCCGTCGTCACCGAGTTCATGCTCCATTACCCGGCCGTGGACGTGAACTTCTCGGAAGGGTCGCAGCACGCGCTCCTGGAACAGATGGAACAGGGCAAGAGCGACGTGGCCGTCATGTACGCGTACCGGTTCCGGAATCATTTGACGGACCTCGGCCATACCGCCACCAAGCTGACGTCCGTGCCGCCTTACGTCCTGCTGCATCCTGAGCACGGCCTTGCCCAGGCGGACTCCGTGGCATTGCGTGATCTGGCGGGGGAGCCCTATATCCTCTTCGACCTCGAGCCGGGTGGGCAGTACTTCCTGTCCGTCTTCGAGGCGGAGGGTGTGACCCCCGACATCCGCTTCCGCACGCCCAATTCCGAGCTCGTGCGCTGCCTGGTCGCCAGGGGTGCGGGGTATTCGCTGCTGAGTCAACGGCCGAAGACGACGGTCAGTTACGAGGGCCTGCCGTACGTGGCCAAGGAACTCACAGTCAGACACGAGGGATTGGATGTCGTCGCGGTCACGCCGGGCGACCGAGTGCCCAGCAAACGGGTCGCGACATTCATCGAGATGGCCGTGCATCTCCTCAGGCCCGAGGTATTGAGATAACCGAAGGGACCTACGGAAATCCATTCTGGATGACGAGACCGCTTCTCCGTACGGTGGTGAACATCCGACCGGGGCAATGGCCGTGGAGACAAAGGGAGCCAGGTAAGTGCTGCGCATTGAAGCAGAACTCGTCGAGTTCCTGCGTGTCCCGACGCCAGTATCGCCGCCAGGCCAGGACGCCAGACACTCCTCACTCCACCTCACCGGTGGCAGGACAAAGTGAGTCCTTCCCGGACGAGTCGCCGACCGGCGGTGCAACAGACCAAATGCAGTGGAGGTACGTACGGATGTCGAGCACAGCCACGGAAGTTCTCGTCGTGGGCGGAGGTCAGGCCGGGATCGCCATGAGCGAGCATCTCGGCAACCACGGCGTCCCGCACGTCGTCCTGGAGCGCGACCGCGTCGCCGAGCGGTGGCGGACGTCCCGTTGGGATTCGCTCGTGGCCAACGGCCCGGCGTGGCACGACCGTTTCCCGAACCTGGAGTTCCCGTGCGCACCCGACGCCTTCCCAACGAAGGAAGAGGTGGCGGCCTATCTTGCGGAGTACGCGGAGAAGATCAACGCTCCGATCCGCACCGGGGTCGAGGTGATATCCGTGACCAAGAACATCGGAGAGCCCGGATTCCACGTGGTCACCTCGGAGGGCACCATCGACGCCCGCTACGTGGTGGCCGCGACGGGTCCCTTCCAGAAGCCGGTGATCCCGGCCGTCGTGCCTGACGCGGCCGGCATCCAGCAGATCCACTCCAGCACCTACTGCAACCCGCGGCAGCTACCGGAAGGGGCCGTCCTCGTGATCGGGGCCGGGTCCTCGGGAGTGCAGATCGCCGACGAACTCCGAGGGTCGGGCCGCGAGGTCTACCTTGCCGTCGGCCCGCACGACCGGCCCCCGCGGCGCTACCGCGGCCGTGACTTCGTCTGGTGGCTCGGTGTCCTGAACAAGTGGGAGGCGGCAACGCCGCCCCAGGGCGCCGAGCACGTCACCATCGCGGTCAGTGGCGCCCGCGGCGGCCACACCGTCGACTTCCGCAACCTCGCCGCGGACGGCATCAAGCTGGTCGGGACGGCCGAGTCCTACGAGGACGGGAAGATCCGGTTCGCTCCGGACCTCAAGCAGAACATCTCGCAGGGCGACGCCAACTACCTGTCACTGCTCCAGGAGGCCGACGCCTACATCGAACGCAACGGCCTCGACCTGCCCGAGGAGCCAGGGGCCCACCACCTCCAGCCCGACCCGGAGTGCGTGACGAACCCCCTGCTCCAACTCGACCTCACCGGGGCGGGCGTGACCTCGATCGTCTGGGCCACCGGCTTCACACAGGACTACAGCTGGCTGAAGGTCGACGCGTTCGACGAGACGGGGCGACCGCAGCACCGTCGTGGCATCTCTTCCGAGCCCGGCGTCTTCTTCCTCGGCCTGCCGTGGCAGTCACGGCGCGGATCAAGCTTCCTCTGGGGTGTCTGGCACGACGCCGGATTCCTCGTCGACCACATCATGATCCGCCGGGCCTACCGCGCCTACAACTCCGCGGAGGCGGCGGCGACCGCGTAGTTGGAGCCTCCCGCTGCTGCGTCACCTTCGGGGCGACCCCTCGATCACGCCGTCACCCACCTGTCCGCCGACTTCAATTCAGAGGTCTCGAACGGCCCTTGCAGCGCCCTGCAGTTCGGCCCGGGAGCTCCCAGAGATGGGGAAACGCTCATGAAGCACACCAGAATCCGTACCTTCAACACCAAGGACACCTACCCCGAGCAGAACCTCGACAATGACCTGTGCCAGGCCGTCGTCGCCGGTGGCGTCGTATATCTGCGGGGGCAGATCGGTCAGGATCTGGAAACCCGCGAGAGTGTGGGCATCGGCGACGTCGAGGCCCAGGCGGAGAAGGCGATGTCGAACATCGCCATGCTGCTGGAAGAGGCCGGCGGCGAGCTCGAGGACATCGTCAAGGTCGTCGTCTACCTTACCGACATCCGCTACCGCGAGACGGTGTACCGCGTGATGGGGCGTTGGCTCAAGGGCGTCCACCCGGTCTCGACCGGCATCGTCGTTCAGGCGCTCGCCCGTCCCGAGTGGCTCGTAGAGATCGATGCCACGGCCGTTCTCGGGGAGCGTGCATGACGTTCTCCATCGTGGCCAGGGACGGCTCCGGCGCCTTCGGTATGGCGGTCACCTCATCCTCTCCCTGCGTGGCTGCGCGCTGCCTCCACCTTCGCTGTGGTGTGGGCGTCGTGGCCTCCCAGAACATCACCGACCCCCGGTTCGGTGACTGGCTCCTCGACAGGCTCGCCGAGGGAGCTTCGGCCGACGAGGCCCTGGCAGGGCTCCGCGAGCACGACGACACGATGGACTACCGTCAGGTGGCCGTCATCGGGGCTCAGGACGCTCCGGCGGTCCATTCCGGCGGGCGGACCCTCGGTGTCCACCACTCGCGGACGTCGGAGCACGCGGTGGCCGCCGGCAATCTGCTCGACAGCACCGGTGTCGTCGACGCCGTCCTGAAGGGGTTCGAGTCCGCCGTCGGCGAGTTGGAGCGGCGGCTCCTCACAGCGCTGAAGGCCGGTCTGGCTGCCGGTGGCGAAGCCGGCGACCTCCACTCGGCCGGACTCGCTGTCGCTCGCGACGCCGGGTGGCGCGAGACCGACCTCCGCGTCGACTGGAGCGAGACTCCGATCTCCGATCTGGAGGTGCTGCTGGAGATGTGGCTGCCACAGCGCCGGGACTACGTGACGCGCGGCATCGACCCCAGCACGGCCCCGGCGTACGGGGTGCCCGGCGATGAATGAGGCTAAGAAGCGCGTCCAAAGCGACGTCGAGAGTATTCGCGGCGAACTGATCGCGCTGTCGGAGAGCCTGTACCGCAACCCCGAGACTGCGTGGAAGGAGATCGAGTCCGCCAGGAACGTGGCCGGGGTCCTGCACCGGAACGGCTTCGAGGTCACGGAGAACTTCGTCGGCCTGCCGACCGCCTTCCACGCCCGGCTCGGATCAGGTGCGAAGCGAATCGGCTTCATGGCCGAGTACGACGCCTTGCCGGGGATCGGGCATGCGTGCGGGCACAACCTCATCTCGGCGATGTCGGTGGGTGCAGCGATCGCACTGGCCCAGCGAGCACACGAACTCGGAATCACCGTCGAGGTCTTCGGTACTCCCGCCGAGGAGGGCGGCGGCGGCAAGATCGAGATGCTCGACCGCGGCGCGTTCGACGGCCTCGACTTCGCGATGATGGCCCACCCGGCCCCGGTGGACGTCGCCCGCGCCGTCCCCTTCGCCGTGTCGCACTCAGCGATCCGCTACACGGGCAAGGCCGCGCATGCGGCCGCGTACCCGACCCACGGAAGGAACGCGGCGGACGCGTTCACGATCGCCCAGGTCGCGATCGGACTGCTGCGCCAGCAGCTGCCGGCGAGCGTCCGCGTGCACGGCATCGTCACCTCCGGCGGCGAGGCACCGAACGCCATCCCACAGACGACGGCGGGACGTTGGTACGTGCGTGCGAAGGACATGGCGGAACTCGCCGAAACCGAGGAGAAGGTGCGCCGCTGCTTCGAGGCGGGTGCCCTGGCCACCGGGTGCGAATTGGAGATCGAGCCGGAGTCGCAGCCGTACTCCGACTTCCGCACCCATGAGTCGGCGTTGAAGTTGTACGAGCAGAACGCCGTCGAGTTGGGGCGCGAGTTCGTCACTGAAGGTCCCGAGATGCAGATGTGCCGCGCGTCGACGGACATGGGCAACGTCTCGCAGGTCGTCCCCGCCATTCACCCCTACATCGGTCTCGACTGCTTTCCAGTGCTCAACCATCAGAGGGAGTTCGCCGATCATTGCATCGGCGAGGTGGCTGAGCGGACCCTCACCGATGGTGCGACAGCCCTTGCCTGGACGGCGCTCGGCCTGGCACAGGAGTCAATGGTTTGAGCGGACACGACCAAGCGCCCTCCGCGTCTTGGCCGGCGCCAACGTGAGCGTGAGAGATGGGTGGCCCACGATCGACGTCTGCGCCCTGGCTCGGGCTCCTCCACACCGCGACTGCCGGACTCGCCGCCCGCCTCGGCTCCACCACCCCGCAGGTCTCCCGGACGGTGCGCCAGCTGCGGGAAGCCGGCCTGGTGCGTTCGGAACGAGACGGAAAGCTGTCCGCCACCGCCTGGCCACAGACGTACTCCGGCGCCTGGGCGACGACGTCCTGGCCACAGCCATGCGGTAACTCACGCTCGTCGATACCGAACTACCAGCGCCACCGTGCTGCGTTGGTGTCCCAGCCATGGCGCGAGGCAGGGAGGGCACAGCTGACGACGCGAGCCGTGGAGGAGCGGCTGGATGCCTGTGTCACCGCCCTGCTGGACGCGCTGGGCTGAGCCAGGCGGCCCTGGACGCTGCGGGCCGTTGACGCGGCCCCTGCCGAGCCGCTCGCAAGCGAGAGTTCGGAGGTGACTGTCCTCAACTGCCGCTCGGGAGCGGTGAAGTCGCGCCTGTCGCGGCGTCTACGCGCGGATTCCGACAGCGATGAGGTACTCCTTCTCGAAGCGCGCGTTCTCATCGCTTCCGCGGTTCCACTCGTCGCAGAACGCGTCCAGCGCCGCGTCGAACTCGTCGGCCTGTCCGTTCTTCTCCGCGTTGGCCCGCACGGCGATCGCGGGGCCGTAGCACGCCTTGAAGTGCTCGCCGTAGTCGCGCGGGTGCTCGAACGCGGTGATCTTCAGTTCCTCACGGCGCAGCGTGCCGAAGTCGACGCGGTTGCCGAACATCTCCGCCACATGCTCCTCGCTGCCCCACAGCGGCGCCGGTGAGGCGCCCGGCGGTGGCGGCGGTGCGAATGGTCCCATCATGCGGAACAGTGCGCCGATCATGCCTTCCGGTGTCCAGTTCAGCATCCCGATCGTGCCGCCCGGGCGGCAGACGCGGACGAACTCATCGGCGACGGCCTTATGGCGCGGCGCGAACATCGCGCCGATCGACGACATCACGACGTCGAACGAGCCATCCTCGAAGGGCAGGTTCTCAGCATCGGCCTCGACCCAGTCGAGCGTCACACCCTCGGCAACGGCGCGCTTGCGCCCGGCCTGGGAAAGCTCAGGTGTCAGGTCGCTCGCCGTGACGTCGGCACCGGTCTGCGCCGCGGGAATCGAGGCGTTGCCAGTTCCCGATGCGACGTCAAGGACCCTCATCCCCGGGCTGATCGCGCACGCCTGGACGAGCGTGGGCCCGAGCGGCAGCAGGAACGTCTCGACCATCGCCGGGTAGTCGCCTGACGCCCACATCTTGCGGTGGCGCGCCTTGAGCTCGGTATCGGTCATGGTTGACATAGCGGGTCCCCTCATTGGTCCCCTTTGTCGCTTATGGGTCCAACCGTACTCGCGAGCCCTCGTGTGCACCATGGGGAGGCACCCCAGGGTTTCGCGCGGCGCTTCAGACCAGGCTGCGAGCGCAGTCCTCGATCGAGTCGCCGATTGGGAGGGTCGTCCACCCCGGGTTCCTGCGCGCTACAGTCGCCACCCCTGGCAGGGGCGATGAGGAGGACGCAGGCTGCTGCACGCGACCGGATGTGGCAACCAGGCCAACACAGGAAGTGGCGCCCTTCCGCCGTGATGATCTGCAATCCCCGTTCGCTGTCGTGGTTCGCCACCTCGGCAGAATGGGTGCCCCGGCTGCTCCCGAGTGTCTGACGGGCAGCCAGGCGCTCGCCCGGTCACGGAACTTCACCGGGGCGGGCCACGTTGGCAGGGTGCCGCGTGACGGGCGCGGTGGACGTACGGCGAAGTCGAGGTGGCAGCAGTGGCGATGTGGGACCGGCTCAAGGATCAGGCCAAGGGGCTCCAGCAGCAGTCGCCGGGCAGGCGTGGGGCGGGTCAGGCGCGACCCGGCGGAGGATCCGGCTCGGGAGGCTCCAAGGCGCAGCTCGTCAGCGCCTTGAAGACCCAGCTGACCTCCCTCAAGGCGGAACTCAAGAGCGGCGCGTTCCGGGATGCGAGCATGGCCGCGTGCGCCCTGGTCGCCGCCGCGGACGGGCATGTCGATCCGGCCGAGCGCCAGCACGTTGAATCCCTCATCCTGAACAACGACGTCCTGCAGAACTTCCCTCCGGCCCAGCTCCGGGAGCGGTTCAACAAGCACGCTGACCAACTCGCGGCGAACTTCGCGCATGGCAAGGCCGAGGCGCTACAGGAGATCGCCAAGGCGGCGAAGAAGCCGGCCGAGGCCCGTGCCGTGGTCCAGACCGGCGTTGTGGTGGCCGGGGCAGACGGTTGGGTGGCCCCTGCGGAGGAGCAGGTCCTGCGCGAGGTCTGCGCGGCTCTCGGACTGTCGCCCACGGAGTTCGGCCTCTGAGGCGACTGCCATGCAGGCCTACTTGTACCCGAGGGCAAGGTCTGAACTTCCAGTCCGGTCATTGGCACTTTCAGGCAGTCGGCGCATCTCATGCGGCGAGGTATGCCTGACCCACCTTGCCTCCGAGATGACGCTTCGGCGGTGACTCGCTTCGACGGATCAGCGCACTTCGGGCCGCCCTCGTCCGTCAGCTCCGGTGGCCGGTGGTTGTCAGCGCCGGTGGGCGGCTCGCCGATCGTGGCGACCGTCAACGCCACCTCGCCTCGCGACTCGGCACTCGCGGAAGCGGTCGAACTCGTTAGCCCCCTTGCTGTGAGAAGGCGAGGGCCCAACCGTTGTTCGCGCACGGCGCGGCGGCGCACACACCGTTGATGATCGCCTGGATGGCTGCGGACATGGTCACGACGCTTGGCGGCCGCGACGGAGCGGGGCAATCGGTTTCCCGCTACCGCCGCCCCTGCTCTCCCTCGCCGGGCGTGGATGTCAGGCGCCTGATTGCCGGAGGACGAGGCGGAGTTGGGCGCGTCCGCCGACGGGTTGGGGATCTCGCCGGTTCCTCGCTTGATCAGGACGCTGGGCAGGGTAACGGTGCGTGTCGGCCGGTCCGATTCGTTGATCCGCTCGACGGCAAGAAGTGTCGCCTGCCTGCCGGCCTCCTGGGGTCGCGGACGACGGCCGATACGCCGAGTCCCATGGAGAGTTCGTGCTCGTCCAGAGAGACGAGAGCGAAGCTCCGCCGGCTCGCGATGCGCTCCACGAGCACACCGGTGCTGATGCCGAGGTTCAGGGCGAGCGCCGCCGTCGGGGGCGAGGCGCGGCGCATCAACTTCACCACGGCGGCGCGCGCTGGTCCGGAGTGGTGAGATCGCCGACGATCAGCTGCGGTTCCTCCGCCGTGCCGTGGTGTGTCGTAGTCCATCTCGGCCAGTGCGGTGCGCAGTCCGGCGCCGTGCACCGCGCCGAAATCCGGGTCGCCCTCGACCGCCGTACGTCCGGCGCTGCACACGCCCGCACGTGGTTCTGCCCAAGGTCGACGGAGCGGCTTTGAGCGGGTGGTGTCCCGACCGGCTGCCTGCCGGGGGCACTGTCTGCCCGGATGCGCTCACACTAGGTCCACACCTTCCCTGCCGTGGACCGGCTACGTGAGGTCGTCTGTACGCGTCTGGGAGAGATATGCCTTGTCTTCGGCGTCGACGCGGCGGGCCTCGGCGGCCACGTCGGGAAGTCTGTGGGCAGGGATGACGACGGCGCCGGAGCTGTCGGCGTAGACGTAGTCGCCGGGGGTGATGCAGACGCCGCCGACCTCGACGGGGATATTGGCCGCTGCCGGAGCCACGGTGTCGCCGCCCCAACGGGTGGCCTCGCCGGCGCACCAGGTCGAGTAGTCGTAAGAGGCGAGTTCGCTGAAGTCGCGTAGTCGGCCGTCGGTGAGCACGCCCGCCAGCCCGTAGTTGTGCACGCTGGACAGCTTGGTTCCTCCACCGTGCGAGGCGTCCGGGTAGCCGCCGCTGGAGAGGACCAGCACCTTGCCTCGCGGAGCTTCCCCTACGGTGCGGTGGAAGAAGCCTTCGAACCCCAGCTCGTTGGTCTCGGTGAAGTCGTCACGGTAGGGCAGGTAGGCGATCGTTACCGCCGGACCGAACAGGGGGCGTTCGGGAGTGGGGCTGACCAGGCTCAAGATGTGTGCCCGATGCCGGAAAAGGTTGCCCATCGCGTCGACCAGTGCGGCACAGGACAACCCTTCGACCAGCGCTCTCGGATCGATGTTGTGGTCACCCATGCGGCGTCTCCCTCACGGAGGAACTGGTGCGGCTGCGGTCAGCGGGGCGAGGAGCGCCGCTCGGGGCGATCCTCGAGGACGTCGCGGTCCCACCGCGCGTGCTGGGCGGCGGCCTCATAGCTGCTCTGCAGGAACTCCAACAGCGCCAGGTCGGGGTCCTGGGAGGTGCGTACGGCCTCGTAGGGGAGGAGGAACTCGCCTGCGTCTGCGCTGAATGCGGCGGCCGTGGGTCGCACGGGGTGTTGGGCGTAGCCCCCGGGCTCCGGGTAGGCGTACGAGTAGAAGGTGCCCTCGTCCGATCCGCCAGGCCAGAAGCCGCAGCTGGACAGTTCGTGCGAGTAGGCCTCGACCATGACCCAGTCGGCGAGGTGAGGTGCGCCGCCGGGGTGCCGCGGCGCTTGCCGTCCGGAGAATCGGGTGACCGCGAGGTCCATGGCCCCCCAGAAGAAGTGCACCGGGCTGACTTTCCCGATGAACCTGGTTCGGAACTCCGTCAGCACACGCTGGGCGGAGGTGAGTTGATTCCAGAACCGGTGGGCGTGGTCGGGCTGGTACGAGGCGTGCTCGGTGTCCTCGTGGAACGGGATGGCCGGCTCGACCTCGACGGGGACCGGCCGGATCCTCACCGCGATGGCGAGTGCGTCGAGGGCGGCCACGGTCTCGCGGTAGAAGGAGGCGACCGACTTGGCTGCTAGGGCGACCCTGCGCTCCCTTCCGTCACTGGAGCGCACATGCAGATGGTGGTCGCAAAAGTCGAACTCCATCTCGAACGTGCCTTCGCCATACGGGATGGCCGAGGTGCTCAGGCCCCGCGCGGACACATACAGCGGCACCTGCCACCAGTGGTTGATCATCGGTGCCTGCGCCAGCCGGACCTTGCCAACGATCTGTGTCCACATGTGCAGGGTGTCGCGCGTTTCGGCCCACTCCTCCAGGGGCGCCTTCGGCCAGGACTCGGTGCCGTACGACGGAGACAGTTGCGTGCGGGGCATCGCGCCACCCTCCGTTTCCTCGAGATCTCTCCCCTGAGGTTGCGGCTGCTCCGGCTGACCATCCACGGAGCCCGCTCGTCCGATCCGGCGACAGTGCCAGTCGGCAACGTGACTCATTGCCTGAATTTTCCGCCACGAGCCGAGGTCCTGCCACTCGTCGCGCCACCCTCGACCCCATTGTTCGAGGCAGCCGTCCAAGGTGGCTGTCACAAGCCCACGGGCCAGCTGCCCCAGGCGCTTCCCTCGCTTCTGGGCCGCATGTGCGCGGGTGGCGCTTCGAGACGAGGTTCGGGCGCAGTTGAGGCACGAGACGGCGTGATGTCCCTCCCGGTGAAGGCCGAGCGAGGGGGCAGTTGGCGGGTGCGTAGTGGGGAGCGGGGACCCTTCGCGACACGCTGCTTGCCTCGGAAGAGGCCCACGCGGATGGACTGGCTGGAGCAGACGGTCGAGATCACGACGCATCGCGTGCCCTGTCCACTCAAGCGGGCATCTGGGTGCTTGGGCACCGCTGCATAGCCAGAGGAACCTCCATGCAAGCCACCACCGTCCCCACAACGTGAACCGACCGCGCCGACCGCGCCGACCGCGGACCGCGACCGGACGCCGAGTGTGCCTGGCCACGAACTGTCGGGGGTGGTTGCCGAGTTGGGGTACGGAACGACCGGCCTCACTGTCGGTCAGCGGTTATCGGCCTGGCCGACTGGGCCCGTGATGGATCGCTGGCCGAGTACACCGCGGTGGAGGCCCGCAACCTGGCCTCGCTTCCCGCGGATGTCGACCACAGCGTGGCCGCTGCGCTGCCGATCTCGGGTCTGACCGCGTGGCAGTGTCTGTTCGACCACGGGCGGCTCAAGGTGGGGCAGACGGTCATGATCCACGGCACCGCCGGCGGCGTCGGGTCGATCGCGGTCCAACTCGCACGCGAGGCGGGGGCGCGGGTGATCGCTACCGGCCGGGCATCTTCCGTGACTCTGTCGGGATCTTGGAAATCCCCCTGTTCGGGGCTTCATTGCTGGCTCGGCGGCATGGGGGGCGTGGGGCTGGTCCCGAGGACGCAGTCGACGGCAGCGCAGAGGGTCTCGGTCTCGGCGGCGAGGACGGATTCGTGGGTGGGTAGGGCGCGTTCGACCGAGAGCCCGTTGAGGACGGTGAGAAGGAATCTGACGTTCCGGGTGTGGTCCCCCTGGGGCAGCGCGCCTTCCTCGGCGAGCACGGTCAGCCAGTGTTCGACGCGCCGCACGGCTTCTTGGTCATGACCGAGGTACGCGGTGCGTACCTGCTCGGTCGGCTCGGGCTCGATGAAGGTCTGATACATCGTGCCCCACGCGGTTCGCGCGTCCTGACCTGTACCGAGGGGTGCCAGCACTTGCCGCAGGCAGTTCAACAGCCTTTCGCGGGGGGGTAGTTCCCGGTCCCGGATCGGGTCGCCAGGGAGCAGGTGCCCGTAGATCCGCGAGAGCAAGCTGTCTTGCAGGGCGCGCTGGGTGGGGAAGTGGAACCGCAGCGAGCCGGTGCTCACGCCTGCACGCGCCGCGACCGCACGCACGCTCAGCTTCGCTGCGAGGTCTTCGGCGATCATCTCGGCCGCCGCCTGGAGGATCCGCTCCCGTGTCTCCATACTCCGCTCTCCGTCGCTCTTCGGTCCTTCCCACGGTACTAGTACGGCGTGTTAGCGTGCGCACTAACACGCTGTACTAGTAGCGCTGACGACCGATGGATGAAGGGTGCAAACGAATGTCCTGGAAGCGGTGGGCGGCGTCGAAGCGCCTCAGGCCGGGGGACGGGAGACAGTTGCAGCGGTTCCGCTGGTGGCAGCTGCCCCTGCGTTCGCTGTTCTGGCTGCGGATCCCCGGCACTGATGGCCGCACCAGGATGAACGCCGTTGACGTGCGGCATTGGGCGCGATTGGACAACAGCAAAGTCCGAGCACACCTGTTCCTGGACGGCAGGCACGAGGCCGAGTCGAAGCTACCCGCGGTGTTCTCGGTGGAGGGCGGCGTCATCGAGGTGACGATGAGCAACTACGGGATCAAGCGTTGCCACTACTGCCCTACTGCAGGCCAGCCACGTCAACTCACTCCCGATCCCGCCTCGGCCGAGGGGCGCCGGGCCCGCCTCGATGCCGATCATCCCGCGCTGAGCCGGGCAATCGGCATCGCCTCAGTGCTGCTGCTGCTGATCGGCGTGGGCCTGAACCTGCTGCAACTCGCCGAACCTGTCTCACAGATCCCGCCGGTAGCGGAGAGGGCCGGGACTTTCCAATCGCCCATCCACCTGCCGCTCTGGCTGAACATCACTCTGGGTGCCGGTGCAGTCCTGGCGAGTATGGAGCGCGCGCTGCGCCTGCGACACACCCCCTCCTCGACATAGCCGGCCACTGATCCACGAAGGAAAAGACGCATGACCACGACCACAGCCGGCTGGCTTCTCAGCCCCGGCCAACCGCGGAACGACCACGCCATACCCGGCGGAGTCGAATATCACCGCGTTCTCGCCGGCGAAAGGCGCCGCGTCCCACGCGGCATCCTCGCCATCCTCCTGCTACTGGCCGGACTGGTGGTCTTCCCCACCGCCGTCGGCAGGGCACTGGGAGCCATCGACAAACAGATGGGCAACACCCCGCCGATTCTCGGCGGCGACGACTACACCCCGCTCTTCCACGCCGGTTCGATGATCTCGCTCGCCCTGCTCATCCCGTGGAGCATGCTCATCCAGCGCTGGCTCTACGGCATCCCCGGCGCCTCCCTGCACTCGGTAACCTCCCGGTTCCGATTCGACACGTTCGGCAAAACCCTCCTCGTGTTCGGCCCTGTCTGGGTCATCGTGAACGTGATCGGCCTCCTGGCCCCCAGCGCCGAGGTGCCCTGGGCGCGGTCCGACCTCATCGGCATATTCGTCGCCACCCTCCTTCTCACGCCGCTGCAGACGACGGGAGAGGAATACGGAGTCCGCGGGTTGATCTTCCGCGTCATCGGCAGCTGGACCCGCAGCTCCAGAGCGGGAGTCATCGCCGGGGTACTCCTGTCGAGCATGCTGTTCACGGCCGTGCACGGCTCCACCGACATCTACATCAACATCTGGTATTTCGTCTTGTGGACGTGCCTGGCGGTCATCACCTGGCGCACCGGCGGCCTGGAGACAGCAATCGTCCTCCACGCCGTCCTCAACACAGTGGTCCTCCTCGGCGCGCCACTACTGCGCATCGATCTCGGTGGACAACTTTCGGATCGCTCCTCCGGCGTAGGCTCCGCCACACAGCTTGTTCCGGCTCTCGCCGTCATCGTCATCACCGCGATCATCTGGCGTTGCACCCGCAGGACCGGGCCTGTCCTCAGCCCGCCGGTATCTCCACGGCACGTTGACTCCGACCTCAATACCTCGCTCTAACGAGCTCGTGCAGGAGGGGGCGAGACATCGAAACCGGTGGGACCTTCGGAGCTCCGCGGCATGCTGATGGGCGCGGACCGAGGTGGAGTCGACCGTGATGTCCCAATCGATGGCACTCTCGGCATCGGCATCGGCATCGGCAGCCCTCCCGTACGGCTCCGGAGCTCCCGAGCTCCCGCGGAGATCCGTCCACACCGGTTCGGTGACTCACGTCACATCCGGCTCCTGTCAGGAATCGCCGCGCTGTCCCGCTCAAGGGGCACGCGATTCAGACAGGAGCAACGCCATGAAGCACCGCATCGTCGTACTCGGCGCCGGATACGCCGGGGCCTTCGCCGCCGGAAACCTGGCCCGGCGGCTCTCTCCTGCCGACACGGAGATCACCGTCGTCAACGCCGTTCCCGACTTCGTTGAGCGGATGCGGCTCCACCAGGTCGCAATCGGCCAGGACGTCGCGTTCCGCAAGCTCGCCGACGTATTCGCGGGCACCGGGGTGCAGCTGCGCCTGGCGCGCGTCACCAGCGTCGACCCCGAGCGCAGGACCGTCGCCGCGAGCGGCGAGGACGGCGACGGCGAGCTGGCGTACGACACGCTTCTCTACGCGCTCGGCAGCTCCGTAGCCCACCATGACGTCCCCGGCGTGGCCGAGTACGCCTTCGATGTGACCGGCCGTTCCTCGGCACTGCGTCTGCGCGATCGCCTGGCCGGCCTGAGCGAGGGCGGCACCGTGCTGGTCGTCGGCGAAGGGCTGACCGGCATCGAGACCACCACCGAGTTCGCCGAGTCCCGGCCCGACCTCTCCGTCACGCTCGTCGCCCGCGGCGAGCTGGGCGCCTGGCTCGCCCCGAAGGCCCGCCGTCACCTGCGCGATGCCTTCGATCGGCTCGGCATCACCGTCAACGAGCACACCGCCATCGAAGCCGTCGAGCCGACGCGGGCGCTCGTCGCCGACGGTACGTCCATGCCTGCAGACGTGATTGTGTGGTCGGCCGGGTTCGCCGTGCACCCCATCGCGGCCGCCAGCGGCCTGGAGGTCGCCGAGACCGGCCAGATCGTCGTCGACCGCACCATGCGCTCGGTCTCGCATCCGGACGTCTACGCGGCCGGTGACTGCGCCTACGCGATCGGCGAGAACGGCCGACCGCTGCCGATGTCCTGCGCCTCGGCCGGCTTCACCAACATGCAGGCGACCGCCGCGATCATCGCGCGCCTGACGGGCAGCGCCGTCCCGACCACCGGTCTGAAGTACCACGGCAACCACATCAGCCTCGGGCGGCGGGACGCGATCTTCCAGATGGTGGACGGGAACGTCCGGTCGAAGTCCTGGTATCTGGGCGGCCGGACCGCCGCGCGGCTCAAGTCTGGGGTACTCAAGGGGGCCGGATGGGGCATCGCCCACCCGACCTTCGGCATGCCGAAGCGCAAGCGCCGCCTGGCTACCGCGCCTGACCGGGCCGGTGCGAGTGCCGCTGCATAGCATGCTCCGCATGGACAGCGCAGCCGTCGATCGGTTCGAGGCCAGCCGGGGCCGGCTGGCCTCGCTCGCGTACCGTCTGCTCGGCTCTGCCGCCGACGCCGAGGACGCCGTACAGGACACCTTCCTGCGCTGGCAGGCCGCAGACCGCGAACGGGTCGAGGTACCGGAAGCGTGGCTGACCAAGGTCGTCACCAATCTCTGCCTCGACCGGCTCCGCTCGGCGCAGGCCCGCCACGAGCGCGCGGCCGGAGCCTGGATGCCCGAGCCGCTCCTCGAGGGCGACCCGATGCTCGGCCCCGCCGACACCTTCGAGCAGCGCGAATCGGTGTCCTTGGCCGTACTGACCCTCCTGGAGCGCCTCTCGCCGGTCGAGCGGGCCGTCTACGTCCTGCGCGAGGCCTTCTCCTACAGCCACGCCGAGATCGCCGGGATCCTCGACATCACCGAATCCGCGAGCCAGCAGCACGTCCACCGGGCCCGGACCCGGGTCGCCGCCGAGCACCGCCGCGGCAGCGAGGCCGACCCCGCCTCCGCACGCCGGGTCGTCGAGGAATTCCTCGCCGCCGCCACGTCGGGGCGCACCGAACGGCTGGTGGCGCTGCTCACCGACGACGTGACGGCGGTCTCGGACGGCGCCGGACTAAGCAAGCGGCTGTTGCGGTACAAGACGCGCGAGCGGGTCGCCTCCTACGTGCGGGCCGGCTTCAAGCCCACGCCGGCGAAGCGGCGGCTGGCCGGCGGCTCGCCCGCACTTCATATCGCGCTGGTCAACGGCTCCCCGGCTGTCCTCGCCGTGGTCGACGACCGGGTGGTGGGCGCCGTGGCGTTCGAAGTCAGCGACGGCAAGGTGGCGTCCCTGCGCGGCATCGCCGCCGCGGACCGGCTCATGCGCCTCAACGAGGCCTGGCGGCAGCACGAACCCGAGGCGCCGGTCATCAACGCATGGTGACCGGAGCCACCGAATCCAGTGACCTGAGTCGGAGCAAGGACAGCACCCTTCTGTGGGTCCTCCACGGGAGGCGTATGCCTCGGCCGCTGGCCCAGAGGTTGTAATCGTCGTGCGTTTCGCCAAGGTAGGTGCGGGTCAAACGCCTGCAGGGCTAAGTCCACATAGTGCGGCTGCCGCGATCCATCGGCAGGGGTGGCCGTCACAGCTGAGGTCAGGGACCACCGGTGCGCCGTCCGACAAACCAACAGCGACACCTTCCAGACGTCCCAGAAGAGATCGAAGTGTGAGTGCCGACCTGTCTGTCCAGGCAGCAGATGTCATCGCTTTGCGCCGATCACCGAACAGCCCAGTTGTTTCCATCCTGCAGCGCGGAATCGAGGCCCATGTGCTGCCGGCGACCGAGGAGTACGGGCTCGGTGCGCTCGCGTGGAGTCCGCTGGCTGCCGGGCGCGGTCCGCGAGGGCCGCGAAGTCACCACCTACCGCTTGAGAATCATGCCGGAACGGTTCGACATGTTTATCCCGTCCAACCGGGCCAGGATCGACGCCGTCGAACAGCTCACCAAGGTCACCCCTGGCGCCGACCTGACCATGATCCAGCTCGCGCTTGGATCAGTGACCGCGCATCCCGGCGTGACTACCGAGCTCCTCGGTCCCCGCACGTTGAACCACCTGCACGCGCAACTCGCCGCAGCCGACATGGCGCTGGACGCCGACGGCCTCGGGGCGATCGTCATCCCCGCCACCGACCTTGCCGGGCACGAGAAGCACGACACTCCTCCCGCACCCCTCGACACATCACTGTGGCGCCGCTGAGCGGATAGCCCCGGGACTGCAGGACCGCGCCACGGTCCTCACCGGCTGCTGAACTGTTCCGAGGAACAGCGGGAGTACGTGCGTATGCGGAGTTGGGAATCCAGGGCCCGCACAGCTTCTGGTCCCCAAGTGGTTCCCAAACCGTCCCCGCAACAGCATCTGCGGATCGTGCGCTGACCCTGTATGAGCGCAGAAGAAAGCCCGCTGAACTGGAGATTCGCTCTCCGTCAGCGGGCTTTACCGTGTAGTCGGGACGGCGGGATTTGAACCCACGACCCCTTGACCCCCAGGCGCGTTCCACGCGCGTTGTTCTGCTTCGAGGGACAGCCATGCACGCCCTCACCGTCCGTGGACGTGTGGCGAAGTGCACCCCCGTTGATGTCGGCCACTGATGTCACTCGACAGCGCACGCACCCGGGCCCAGGCACCTGCACAGCGGGTTGGTGACGGCGCGTTGAGATACCCGTCATGCGCCGGAACCGGACGGTTTGATGCGGATATGCTGATGTGATGCAGGGGGAGACGAACGGGCCTCGGGATGCCGGGCAGGGAGAGCGAGTTCAGTCCAGTGAGCCACTCGATGCAGCGCAGCAGCGACGGATCAGGGCTACGCACCGCGGGTTCACTTATCAGCACTTCTATGCGGTCGGATGCCTACTCCGTTTGCAGCAAGCGGGTGCACAGTGCCTCTCGGTGGAGCTTGATGAGGACCTTGAGGTCACACTTCCGGGGCGGCGGCTCTATCTGCAGGTGAAGACCCGTCAGGACGCGATCGGATGGAGCGATATTGTCGGCGCGGTTGCTCAATTCCGTCAGATTCGCATGGAGCACCAGGAAGGCCGCCGCAGCGGTACGCCCGCGCTGATTGTGGTCAGCAATGTCCCTCCGGGCCCTAATCTGAAGGTCAAGATGGGGCAACCGGACTGGCCGGACGATGTGTACCTGCTGTGGCCTGGCGGACCACCCGCGCAGGACGGTTGGCTGCCGGCGCCGTCCCAAGACCTTGACGGCATGCTTCAGTGGTGCACCACTGAAGCGGGGAGAGTGCCGTTCGCCTCGTTGAAGGCGCAGACGCTGGTGTGGAAGCTCGCCGCGCAGGTGCAATACGCCTGCACCGGAGCCCATGATCAGACCTTCCAAGCGGCAGACCTGTCGGCGCTTTGCGAGCGGTTCGTTGAGGAGCTGAGGACTCTTCCCGAGGTGCCCGATAGCTACCTGCCGCATGACTACGAGCCGGAGCTGATCGGCGAGCAGCGGGTGCGATTGATTGTCGGTTACTCCGGTGTTGGCAAGAGCAGTTGGGCTGCCAAGGCCGCTGAGGAGTGCCCGTTCCCGGTCACGTACTGCGATGTTGACAGTGCGTCGGTTGAAGCTGTGGCCGAGGCCATGGCCCGCGAGCTGGCTGCTCGGCACCTAGACAACCCGGCTGACACGCCGCTACCTAACGGCACCAGCTTGGAGCTCTTGAGGGCGGTGCATCTCCGCCTAGCGGCGGTGCCAAAGAGGCCCGTCGTGGTGCTCGACAATATCCATCGGCTGGCCATAGACGACATTCGTACACTTATTGACGCGCTGAACGCAGTTCAACTTGTCCTGCTGGCTCAGCCTTGGCCGGATCAACTCACGTTCGAGGCCTACATGAGCGTCAGCGCTGAGTCGCTGCCTGGGTGGAGCACCGACACGGTTACGGCAGCATTCGTCACGGAAGGCTGCGGGCTGGATTACCCGAGCGCTGAGCGCATTCGCAGGCTGACCGGCGGCCTGCCGTTGTTCGTCCTTCAGGCAGCACGCCTGACCCGCATTGCATATGGCTCTGATGCCAAGGACTTCTGCGATGCGTTCGAAGCGCAAACCCACACGCTGGCCTCTGCTCAGGACCGCATTTTGGAGCGCTCCTGGGAGCGACTCACTACGACAGCGAAGACCATCGCCGGTCTTCTTGCGTTGGCTGAGGTGCCAATAACGCGAGAGGAATTGCAGCAATTGACTGAAGCTGCCGAGCTGACAAATTCCTCATCTGCGAATGCGAGGGCACTGCGCGAGCTTGTCGGTTATGGTCTGTTGCAGTCTTTTGGTGGCGGGTACCTAAAGTGTCATGACGCTGTGCTTTCCTTTGCGGCTTCGTTCGGAGGCGAACTTGATAGAGGGAAGACGGACCAGGTGCTGCGCACTCTGTGTCAGATACTTGAAGAGCACCATGACTTTGCGCGGGTGTCGCGGTGGCTGATGCTCCTTCCTCGCACAGGTCAGGTCAACACCCTGCTGGACCTGACTGAGCAAGAAGGCTTTTACGAAAGCGGCTACCCGCCTGGGCTTTGGGTGATTCTCGCTGAGATCTCTGAAGATCTTGGCCAAGACACGGCCATGCGGTTCGCTGCGCACAGCGCTTTGAGTTCCCGGACATGTGGGAACGGCGACTTTGACGCTTTCGCGCACCACGTTGAGGCCATGGAGCAACTCCTGGATGCTGGTCACTCCGAGTTCGGGTTGCGTGACAAGATCCTGGTGGCCGCCAGAAAGATTCGACTTCTTGGTGAGGGCGGAGACCGCGCGGGTGTGAAGCTGGTATTCGATGAAGCCATCGAGCAGGTGCCCCGCCCATCTCGGTTCGATCGGTCATTGCGCTATGAGTATGCTGCCGCCCTGTTCTATCTAGGTGACTACGAAGTCAGCATTTCCGTCGTGGAAAGCGTTAAGCAGTCTTACGTAACACACCTCGGTCTGCCCAGCGACTATGCGCAACTCTCCGTCGATGACCTGAAGGCCCACATTGCCCAAGGAAATGCATCCTCGGATGACTATAAGCGGCTCGCCGACTGCATTGCTGCCTACGTGCGTACTTGTCGGAAAATGGGAAATCTAGATTCGGGGGAAAGGGCCTGGGCTCACCCTGCGATGAAGCTCTTCCTCGCCACTGGTGCGTGGCGCCAGGCCATCGACTCTGGGCAGGACGTCGTCGACTTCATCTTGTTCGAGGTAGGTGATCCATACGAAGCGCTACGAATGATCAATAGCACTCTGTTGCCGATCACGGCCGAATACAACTTGCCCGACCTCATCGTGGACCTCCGGTCGTTCAGAGCGCTCGTGGTTGCGTTCACCGGTGACATTGCTGCAGGGCGGATGGAAATCAGAGCTCTCGAAGCGTATGAGATGACCTCCGATCAAGCCCTCGATCTAAATGGTCGTTCTCAGCTCATTGAACAATTGGCAGCACAGCAATCGCCCCTCGCCCACGAGGAATGAGCCGTGGTGCGAGGAATTGCCGCCACCCATCTGGAGTCGACACGGGGAAGCAGGCCCCCCCCGGTACGTGCCCTGCAGCAACCGTTGACGTCGCTGCAGGGCACGTACCGGGGAGACCAGAGTCATGACAACCTGGGTTGTTGAGGCGCGAGCGGAAGGGGTGCGGGTGGCAAGTCCACGCGGGACGTATCTGGTGGTCGCGGACGTGCTCCGGGGCGAACTCCGAACAGCGAACGGAGCGGCCGTGCTGCCGTCCGAGGCGGAGCTGATGCGCCGGCATGGTGTGTCACGGACGACGGTGCGGCGAGCACTTCGAACACTTGCCGAGGAAGGCGTCGTAGCGTCGGTTCCGGGCAAGGGGTGGACCTTCCTTGGGGGAGACGCCTCCGGAGTGCGTCCGCTCGTGGAGCAGGTACGCGAACTCATCAGAGTTGACGGTCTGGAGCCCGGCGACCGGTTCCCCTCGGAGTCGATGCTCTCCGATCGGTTTGGGGTGTCTCGGGGTTCCGTGCGACAAGCTCTCGCTCAACTGCAGGGAGAGGGGATCCTGAAGGTTGTTCACGGCAGAGGACGATTCGTGCAGGCACTGCCGGAGCCGAGTGAATCGGAGGGGCCTTGATGCTCACACGGTGGGCGTACGCATTGTCGGAGTCGATGCTGTCCGAGCCGCTGCCGCAGCGGTGGTCACATTCGCTCGGCGTCGCCGGCCGTGCTCGGGAGCTAGTGACGATCCTGGGCCAAGACGCAGAGCTCATGGAGGCTGCTGCGGTGCTGCATGACGTCGGCTACTCGCCGTCGATCGCCGCCACAGGGTTCCATCCTCTTGATGGGGCGCGGTTTCTCCGGGATCAGGAAAACGCTGACGAACGTGTCGTGAGGCTCGTTGCGCACCACTCCTTCGCACTGCTCGAAGCTGAGGAGCGCGGTCTTCGAGAGGAGCTGGAGACCGAGTTCGAACTTGAGCGCCCCGAACTCGTCGACGCCCTTGTCGTGTGCGACATGACGACGACCCCGTTCGGGGGGCACACGACGACCCCAGAACGGATCGAAGAGATCGTGAGCCGGTATGGGCCCGACACCATCGTCGGCCGCTTCATCCAGCGAGCAGCTCCCGAGATTCACGCGGCCACGGACCGGGTCAGCCGGCGCATGCAGGCCGCAGAGCTGAACACTCAGCCGACGTAGGGTTCCGCGCGCCCCGCGAGACCGTGCTGGATACGAAGTCGCATCGAGGGGTGGACGTTCAAGTCATCGAGGTCCGATGGGGAGACCCACCGGACCTCTTTCGACTCGCTGCTCGTGCGCAGCTCTCCACCCATTGGCACCGCCCGGAAGCAGATGCTGAACTGCTGCCGCACTTCACCGTCGTCGTACGCCATGACGTGGCGAGGGTCCGTATATAGGCCAACGACGCCATCGACAACGACTCTGACGCCCGTCTCTTCCTCGACTTCACGGACGACGGTATCGCTGATGCTCTCGCCGATGTCGTGGCCGCCGCCTGGCAGTGCCCACAGGTCGTTGTCGGTCTTGTGGATGAGGAGCAGATCCCCTGTGTCGTTCCGCACGATCGCGACGACGGACGGAACAACGCTGTTCGCCAGTGGTGCCTGAGGATCGCGGAAGTAGTCGATGCGCATTGCGTCTCTCAGCAGTCGGTCGGGGACGATATCGGCCGGGCCTCTTCCCAGACCCGCTCGATGCTTTCCAGGTAGGTGTCTGCCAGCTCGCCGCCTGGGACACGCTGAAGATGCAGCAGTGGGGCGCCCCATGCGCCGACGCCGTACACGTGCGGATTCACGAGGAGTTCGGTGTCCGCGCGGTAGATGGAGTTGTACAGCGTCGTCGAGTGAAGTCGGAATTCCACCCCGGGCAGGCGGAAGAAGGGACGGTAGTTCACCAGCGCGTTGCGGATCTTGGCGCCCATCGACGTCCCGATTCCCTCGTCCTCGCCTCGCTGGGCTACCTGCGGACTGCTCGGTTCCCCAAGCATGAATCGGACGGGGACCCCGTCGGCGGCCTTCTCCCTCACGACGCGCAGGAAGGCCGGGTCCTCGGTCAGCCAGAAGCCGCTGTAGACCAGCACGTCGAAGTGCTGGGTAGCCTTCGCGTACAGCTGCGGCCAAAGGCCTTGCGGGACGGCCGCGCGGTACGGGTACACCTTCACGATCTCCGCGCTGCTCGACTCGGTCACCTCGGCGACCACTCGTTCGGACGGCCAGAGGTAGGAGACCTCCCGCTTCAGGAGAGTGGCCGCCGCAAGGCGATGGCGCTGGTAGGGGATTCGGCCAGTCGTGACCCACCGCTCGACAGTCTTCGTCGACACCTCGAGCTCTTCTGCGACCTGATCGAGCGTCATCCTCTGCTCCACGATCGCGCCGCGGAGTCGTTCGTTCGCCATGCCGTCCTTCCCCGGTCAGGGACGTCCTGGGACGTCTTGACGGTACGCGAGACGTCTCCAACTCGTCCACCAGCGCGGTTACTTGTCTCGCTTCGCCGCGCGACTCTGTAACCACTCCACAGCGAGAGGGATTCAAGCCAGACACCCGACGTGGGTTGACGGCGGTATCCAGACTCGACATGATGCGATACATGTTCAACATGCATCGCATGGAGAACTGCTTGAGAACTCAACAGAGTGATCTGCCGCCTGCGACGCCGTGACGATGCCGGTTGAGGTGAGTGGAGATCCGTCGGCAGCAGTAGTCAGCAAGCCTGGCTGCATCGGACGTAGTGCCACGATCCGCGGGGATGGCCCCGCGGGGAGCGTGAGTCGCTGAGCTGGACCGACGTGAAAGAACCCGTGAGCGCGACCTTAGTTCCGCGACGAAGGCCCAGGAGGGATCTCCCCGGGCCGGTAGCGACCGCACACGGACACCGAGATCTGGCACCTCCGGCTGAGGAGCCCGAAGTGCCGCGCCGCCACCCGATTCACCGCAGCCCTGCGCTGCACGTCGTCACCATCCCCAGCCACCTTCGGGTGCTGACGGGATGGCGTCGGCGTGGGGCAGCAGGACCGCCCCAACACACCAGGGCGCCGCCCGGAGTTGCACCTCCGGACGGCGCTGAACAGGACCTATGTAGGAGGACCTGTGATCGCCAGCATGACACGCGCCGTCTTAGCGGCGCAGCCCACCGATTCGGACCCCGACATGGACGAGGCCCTGCGCCGCATCCAGTCCGGGGGTGGTTCCCGGTGACGCCGGCAGAGCAGTTGGAAGCCGCCCGCCAGCAGAACGCTGCCGCCCTCGCAGCCTCGCAAGAGGCCGCGGCCCGGCTCGCCGAAGCGGCAGCCCAGGCCGCCGCACAGCAGGGCGGTGAGAAGTGAGCAACGAGCCTGAGCCCGAGCACGGGCGGGCCCCGGACAACCAGGAGCAGCGCGAACCGCTGCCCCAGCGCGTACCGGGTGAGTCCCTGTAGACGTCAACCGCCGCGGGCCGCCCCAGACCAGCTGGGGCGGCCCGCCTGACTTTTCGGGCTCTGTGCTGTGTCTGACGCACCGTCCATCGACCGCGCCCGTGCCGCACAGCACGTCGCAGCGCGGTCCATCCG
>NZ_JACBXA010000020.1 GCF_013870515.1 Streptomyces albidus (ex Kaewkla and Franco 2022)
GCGCTCCGCACGATGGCCGCCGACGTCGTCTCCGCGGAGATGGCCCGCCTCGAGGGGCGGCTCCAGGGGCTCGACGACAAGCAGCGCGCGGAGATCACCCAGACCGTCCGCCGGGTGGTGGACAAGCTCCTGCACGCGCCGACGGTGCGCGTGAAGGAGCTCGCGGGCGAGCCGGGCGGGGCCGGGTATGCGGACGCCCTCCGCGAACTGTTCGACCTCGACCCGCAAGCGGTCGCCGCCGTCAGCAGCCCGATGCCCACGGGCGTCCCCGCACCCGCGGAGTCGCCGGAACGTACCGCCGAGCGCGCCCCCGACCCCACCACGGGCGGGGGGCGGCCGTGAACGTGCGCGAGGCCGGACCAGGAAGTGTCCGCGACGACCGGAGTGGTCGTAGCCGGAGTGAGCAAGTCAACGAAGAAGGCGCCCCGCGCGACTGCGCGCCGTGGTGCGACGAGGTGAGCGAATGAGCAACACACGGGCACCGGCCCTCCGGTTGGGCACCCGGCGCAGCAAGCTCGCCATGGCCCAGTCGGGCCTCGTGGCCGAGCAGGTACGGCAGTTGACGGGTCGCCCCGTCGAGCTGGTGGAGATCACGACGTACGGGGACACCAGCAAGGAGCACCTCGCCCAGATCGGCGGCACCGGCGTCTTCGTCACCGCGCTGCGCGACGCGCTGCTGCGCGGTGAGATCGACTTCGCGGTGCACTCGCTGAAGGACCTGCCGACAGCGCAGCCCGACGAGTTGACCCTGGCGGCCGTGCCCGAGCGGGCGGACTCGCGCGACGTACTGGTGGCACGCGACGGGCTGGACTTCACGCAGCTCGCGTACACGATGAGGACGACCGGCAGGGCAGCGCGCATCGGCACCGGCTCCCCGCGCCGCATGTCGCAGCTGAACTCCTGGGCACGCAGCCTGGGAACGGAAGTCGACACCGTGCCGATCCGTGGGAATATCGACACGCGCATCGGGTATGTGCGCTCAGGCGAACTCGACGCCGTGGTGCTCGCAGCCGCCGGACTTGAGCGCACCGGACGTCTCGACGAAGCCACCGAACTGCTGAGTCCCGACGCCGTACTGCCCGCCCCCGGCCAGGGAGCACTGGCCGTCGAGTGCGCGTCGGCCGACGTGCACCTGGCTGTCCAGCTCGCCGATCTCGACGACCCGTACACACGGGCCGCCGTGACCGCTGAGCGAACCCTGCTCGCCGCCTTGGAGGCCGGCTGCAGCGCACCTGTGGGTGCGCTCGCCGACCTGCTTGGCGACGGGCAGGTTGTCACCGAAATGCGCCTGCGTGGCGTCGTCGGCACCCTCGACGGCGAGACGCTGGTGCAGCTGTCCACCACCGGTCCCGTACCGGCATCCGCCGCCGACACAGCGACCCCGCAGAAAATGGGGCGCGAACTCGCCGACGAGATGCTCGCCAAGGGTGCGGCCGGTCTGATGGGGGAGCGAGCACTTTGAGCCCCACCACTGCCCAGAATTCGACAACTCAGCACCTCTACGGTGCACACGGACACGTCACCTTCCTCGGTGCCGGGCCCGGAGACCCGGGTCTGCTGACGCTGCGCGCCGTCGAGGCGCTGGCGCAGGCCGACGTGCTTGTGGCCGACCCCCAGGTGCACGACGTCGTCCGTACCCATACGCGGGCAGGGGTGGACACGCCGCTTCACGAAGCTGACGATCCGTCGGCTCCCTCCGCCTCCCAGAGCGGTGCAGCAGATCTTGCCATGGCCGCAGCGCGTGCGGGCAAGCGGGTCGTGCGTGCCGTGACGGGTGATCCGGGGCTCGACGCGGACGCCGCGCGGGAGATGATCGCCTGTGCCGGCGAGGGCATCCCCTTCGAGGTCGTGCCCGGTATCGCCACCGCTGTCGGTGTCCCCGCGTACGCGGGTGTTCCGCTGCGGAACGGCCACGGGACCGACGTCCGCTTCATCGACGCGCGCAGCGCCGACGAAAGATGCTGGACCGAGGTCGGCGCGAGCGACGCGACGGTGGTCGTCTCGGCGACGCTGGACTCCGTCGTCGCCGTCGCGGGTGAACTCGTCGCGGGGGGCCGCAAGCCCGAGACCCCGCTGACCGTCACGGCCGCGGGTACGACGACCCGCCAGCGCACTTGGACGGCCACGGTCGGCACCATCGGCCAGGTCCTCAAGTCGGCGAAGGTGCTGCCCTCTTCGGACGGCGCGCAGTCGGTGATAGCCGTGGTCGGTGAGCACAGCGCCGCTGCGGAGCGCCCGCAGCTCGCGTGGTTCGAGTCCAAGCCGCTCTTCGGCTGGCAGGTGCTCGTACCGCGTACGAAGGAGCAGGCGGAGTCCCTCTCCGACCAGCTCCGGAGCTACGGAGCGGTGCCCGCGGAGGTGCCCACCATCGCCGTCGAACCGCCGCGCACACCGCAGCAGATGGAGCGGGCGGTCAAGGGGCTCGTCACCGGCCGGTACGAGTGGATCGCCTTCACGTCCGTCAACGCGGTGAAGGCGGTGCGGGAGAAGTTCGAGGAGTACGGCCTGGACGCCCGGGCGTTCGCCGGGATCAAGGTCGCGGCCGTCGGCGAGCAGACCGCCAAGGCGCTGGTCGAGTTCGGCGTGAAGCCCGACCTGGTGCCCAGCGGCGAACAGTCCGCCGCCGGGCTGCTGGACGACTGGCCTCCCTACGACCCGGTCTTCGACCCGATCGACCGCGTCTTCCTGCCCCGGGCCGACATCGCCACCGAGACGCTCGTGGCCGGGCTCATCGAGCTGGGCTGGGAGGTCGACGACGTCACGGCGTACCGGACCGTGCGGGCGTCGCCTCCGCCCGCGGAGACGCGTGAGGCGATCAAGGGCGGCGGCTTCGACGCGGTGCTGTTCACCTCGTCGTCCACGGTGCGGAACCTCGTCGGCATCGCCGGCAAGCCGCACAACGTCACCGTCATCGCCTGCATCGGCCCGGCCACCGCCAAGACCGCCGAGGAGCACGGGCTCCGGGTGGACGTCATGTCACCCGAGCCTTCGGTGCACAAACTGGCGGAGGCTCTCGCGGACTTCGGCGCGAAGCGCCGCGCGGAGGCGGTCGCCGCGGGAGACGCAGTGAAGCGGCCGAGCGAGAAGCGCCCGGCCAGGAGGAGGGCACGCTCATCGTGACAGAGCACGTTCCCGCCGGATCCGGTCCGGCGGGCCCCGTTCCGGGCGGCGGATTCCCGTCGGTACGGCCGCGGAGGCTGCGCACCACCCCGGCGATGCGCCGCATGGTCGCCGAACACCGGCTCCACCCGGCGGAGTTGATCCTCCCCGTCTTCGTACGTGCGGGCATCGACGAGCCGGTGCCCGTCTCTTCCATGCCGGGCGTGGTCCAGCACACGCGGGAGACGTTGAAGAAGGCGGCGGCAGAGGCCGTACGCGCGGGCGTCGGCGGGATCATGATCTTCGGCGTGCCCGAGGAGCGGGACAAGGACGCGGTCGGCAGCGCCGGCACCGACCCCGACGGCATCCTCCAACTGGCCCTGCGGGACGTGCGGGGCGAGGTCGGCGACGACCTCGTCGTCATGTCGGACCTGTGCCTGGACGAGTTCACCGACCACGGCCACTGCGGTGTCCTGGACGCTCAGGGGCGTGTGGACAACGACGTCACCCTCGAGCGCTACGCCGAGATGGCCGTCGTCCAGGCCGAAGCGGGCTCCCACGTGCTGGGCCCGAGCGGGATGATGGACGGCCAGATCGGCCACGTGCGGAGGGCCCTGGACGAGGCGGGCCACCAGGACGTGTCCCTCTTCGCCTACACCGCGAAGTACACCTCGGCCTTCTACGGCCCCTTCCGCGAGGCCGTCGCATCCTCGCTCAAGGGCGACCGCAAGACCTACCAGCAGGACCCCGCCAACTCCCGTGACGCTCAGCGCGAACTCTCCCTGGACCTTGCCGAGGGCGCGGACATGGTGATGGTCAAGCCCGGTCTGCCGTACCTGGACATCCTCCGGGACTTCGCGGAGCGGGCCGACGTGCCGGTCGGCGTCTACCAGATCTCCGGTGAGTACGCGATGGTCGAGGCCGCCTCGCAGAACGGCTGGATCGACCGGGACCAGGCCATCATGGAGACCCTCACCAGCTTCAAGCGGGCAGGCGCGAACCTGATTCTGACCTACTGGGCGACGGAGTTCGCCGGCAAGCTGTAGCGGCTCGGGCCGCCCCGCGCACGGGCGGTCCGCGCGCAGCGCTTGCCTTCCGGGTGCATCGGCGCCGGTACGGACACTCCCGTACCGGCGCTTTCGCCTTCCGTGACGCGGTGCCGCCCTCGTCCTGGGCCCCGCTCACCGATTCCAGTGACACGTCCGGCACCCGATTCGACAACTCGGCCGTGTACGTGTCCGGGCACGTGACGCCTTGTCCCGCACGGGAGTTGGGCAGGTCCGGCACCGGAGGTGGGGATGGACGAGTCGGGGCGCATGCCGGACGGCACGGAACGGCCGGGGTGGGAGGAGGACGACACCGCGGCAGTCGTACGGACCGTCGGCAAACTGATCAGACTCTGGCGCGAGCGGGCGCGGATGACGCAGGCCGAGCTCGGAGCCGCCATCGGCTACGGCCTCGATCAGGTCTCCTCCGTGGAACGCGGACGACGCGTCCCCAAGCCGGAGTTCCTCGTGAACGCGGACGAGGCGCTGGGTGCGGGCGGCATCATCGCCGCGATGAAGAAGGACGTCGCGGAGGCCCGATACCCCAGGAAAGTACGGGACTTGGCGAAGCTGGAGGCCGACGCGGTCGAGCTGGGCGCGTACGCCAACCACAACATGCACGGACTGCTGCAGACCGAGGAGTACGCGCGGGCGCTGTACGGCATGCGCAGGCCCGCGTACTCGGAGGATCAGATCGACCAGTACGTCGCGGCACGGCTGGCGCGGCAGGAGATCATCCGGCGGGTGTCACCTCCTACGCTCGCGTTCATCCAGGAAGAGGTGACGCTGTACCGCCCCATCGGGGGCAGAATGGTCCTGCGCCGCCAGCTCGAACATCTGCTGGAGATCGGGCGGTTGCGCCACGTGGAGATTCAGGTCATGCCGACGGGACGGGACGATCACGCGGGAATGGCGGGCGGAATCCATCTGATCAAGTTCAAGGACCGTACTGCTGTGGGACAGTCCGAGGAGCAGCTAGCCAGCCGTCTGATCTCCGACCCCAAGGATGTGCACATCCTGGAACTGCGTCACGGGATCCTCCGTTCACAGGCGCTCGATCCACGGGAATCGCTGGCCCTCATCGAGAAGGTGCTTGGAGAGACTTGATGATCAGACCGACAACCGGACAGAGCAGGCTGGAGTGGACCAAGAGCAGCTACAGCAGCAACGACGGTCCGAACTGCGTCGAGGTGGCGGCCCGCTCGCACAGCGTCCACATCCGGGACTCCAAGCGCCTCGGCGGGCCCCAACTCGCCTTCACCCACACGGCTTTCACGGCTTTCCTCGCCCATGCCGCCGGACGGTCGCCCGGCACACGGTGAGGTCCGCAGACGCCCCGGGACCTGCTGCGTTCCGCGGAGTTCAGGGCTTCCTGCCGATGCCCGCGTAGAAGAAGGCGTCCTCGTCGGTGATGCCGGACTCGCCTTCGGGGCGCCAGCGGTGCGTCGTGGTCAGGCCGGGCTCGATCAGTTCCGTGCCGTCGAAGAAGCGCTCGATCTCGGCCTTGGTGCGTATCTGCGCGGGGGTGCCGCTCGCCCGGTAGACCTCGACGGCCTTCTCGGCCGCGGGGTTGAAGTCGGGGGTGGCGTGGGACAGCACCAGGAAGCTGCCGGGGGCGAGCCGGTCGACCATCGCGTGCACGATCTCCAGCGGCCTGAACTCGTCCGGGAGGAAGTGCGTCACGGCGAGCATCGACAGGGCGACGGGCGCGTCCAGATCGATGGTCGAGCGGAGCGCGGGGTCGTCCAGGATGGAGTCGTGGCGCAGGTCGGCGTGCACGTAGGCGGTCCGGCCCTGGGGGCTGCTGAGTGTCAGCGCGTCGGTGTACTCCAGCACCGTCGGGTCGTTGTCCGCGTAGACCACGCGCGCCTCCGGAGCGACCTCCTGGGCGATCTGGTGCAGGTTGGGCGCGGTGGGGATGCCGGTCCCGATGTCGATGAACTGGCGTACGCCGTACTCGGAGGCGAGGGTGCGCGTCGCGCGGTGCATGAAGTCGCGGTTGGCGCGGGCGCCGGTCACGATGAAGGGGAAGACCTGCTTCACCTTCTCGGCCGCCTCCTGGTCGACGGGGTACCAGTCCTTGCCGCCCAGGTAGTAGTCGTACATCCGGGCCGAGTGCGCCCTGCTGGTGTCGATCTGGGTGGGCTGTCCGCCGGAACCGGTCATCGCTGTGTTTCCTCTTCTGCCGCTGCCTGGAGGTGCAGGGCAATCACGTCCGTGCCCGCGTCGCGCCTTCGCAAGAGGTCTTGCGGGCGGCTCTCCCGGCCCTCCGAGCGATTGCCCAGGATGTAGTGCGGCATCGCCGGGCGTGCCACGAGGTCTCGGCGGTTCGTCAACAGCCTTCGGATGCAGCGGAGTTGAAGCTATCAGAGCGATCGTTGCGCATTGAAGGGTCTGATCGCGAGGCAGCAGGGCGCCGGCGTGCACCGCGAAGACCGGTGACGCCGACGCCCTGCGCGGACCCCCTAGAAGATGCCCTGTCCCGGCGCGAGGAGGCCGGCCGGGTCGTAGCGGTGCCGCGCGGCGGCCAGCGCGGGGAAGGCGGGGCCGAACTGGTCCCTCCAGTCGGAGCGGTCGAAGGGGATGGAGCCCACCGGGTACTGCTTGCCGCCCGCGTCCCTCACCAGCTCGTACGCGGCCCGGTTGGCGGCGAGGAGGCGCTTCACGGTGGCCGCGTCGTCGGGCGGGCTCGTGCGGAGGACGGCGAGCAGATACGGCGCGGGGTCGTCGGGCATCCGCAGGAGCGGCGTGCGCAGGACCTTGCGGCGCATCGGGTAGAGCAGCACCACACCGCTCGTGCCGACGTCCTCGGGCCGCAGCTCGTCGAGGATGCCGGAGGCCAGCTCCTCGACCGAGTCGGACGGCAGCAGCAGGTTCAGCCACGGGTGCGGGTCGTCCCAGAGCCCGGCCTCCATCTGCTCGGCCACGGACGCCGCGAGGCGGTCGAGGAAGGCGTAGTAGTCGAGGGTCTCCGCCACCAGACCGGGGCGTTCGAACCGCAGCCCGGCCAGCAGTTCGTCGTCGTCGGGCTCCGGGCCGGCGGGCGGCCCGTAGGCGACGGCCTCGAGCACGTGGACCCGGAACGCTCCGGTCGCGTCGGGAAGCACCAGGCCCTCGACGTAGTCGAAGCGCCGGTCGTCGATCAGCCGCCGCTGGTCCTCCAGGAAGACCGACAGCTCGGTGTAGGGCAGTTGGTAGTGCCGTACCGTCCGCGGGGCCCGTACGAGGCGGAGCGTCGCGCCGACGACGATGGCGCACTGCCCGAGCCCGGCCCGTACGGCATCGAAGAGGTCGGCGTGACGCGTCGCCGAGCAGCGGACCAACTCGCCTGCTCCGGTGACCACTTCGAGCTCGGTGACGTTGTCGACCTGTGCGCCGTGCCGGTGCGTCTGGCCGCCGAGTCCGCCCACGGACAGCGTGCCGCCGACGGAGAGTTCGAGGTAATCGGTGAAGACCGGAGGCGTGAGCCCCTTCCGCAGAGTGGACTTGGCCACCTCGCTCCAGCGGGCGCCTCCGCCGACGGTGACGGTGTCGCCCTTGACCGGCCCGATGTGCTTGAGCGGGGCCGTCTCGATCACCAGACCGCCCTTGACCTGCGCCTGCCCGAACGTGGCGTGGCCCTGGCCCCGCGGGGCGACCGGGATCTTGTGGCGGCGGCAGAACCGGATCATCACCACGACGTCGTTGACGGAGCCTGGTCTCAGTACGGCTGCCGGGCGCCGGTGGACGATGTGGCCGAAGTCCTCGGAGGCGGCGTCGCGTGACGCGTCGTCGGTCAGCAGCGTCCCGTCCAGCGGGGGCACGTGGTCGAAGTCGCCCTCCGCGGGCTTCCGCTTCTCGGTGGCCCAGGCGCGCGCCGCCGGGTCGAATCCGACGACGGCGGCTGCCGTGGCCAGGCCGTACAGGGCGGTCCGTCTGGTCGGTTCGGGGCGCATGAGTGTCCTCCTGGGGCGGCGTCTACGGAGCGTCTCCGCCGCTGGATGCTACTCACCGTCAGATGTCCGCGGGGATCATTACCCTTCTGGGGGACCACAGGTGTCGAGCGCCGCTGCGCGCGGCAACTCTTCAAGTCCGCAACAGCGTTCCGACCGGTCTTGCCTCCCACCACCCCCTTGCGACTACCTTTCTGGGGGCTGCTTGACGAGAGTGAGAAACGGGGACTGCCATGCAGTTGGCGGAGCAGATCGCATCGGTGCGGGCGGGGGTCGGTGACCCGCAGGAGATGGTGGGGGAGTTCAGGCGTACGGCCGTGCTGGTGCCGGTCGTGGCCGACGGCTTCATGTCCGCCGAGTACGGCGGTATCCGGTGGATCTACGCCTTCACCGACGAGGCTCCCCTGGCGCGTTTCGCGGAGGCTCGCGGCTCGGCTCCGGATGAGGCCTGGGAGTTCGTGACGGTGCTCGGGGCGCGGCTGCTGGACGGGATCATCCCGGAGTTGGACGGTCCGACGGGTGTGGCGGTGGACGTGGCCGACGACGACGCTTCGATGATGTTCCCGCCGGTGGCGGGGATCGTCCCGGACGCGGTGGCCGTCGACGTCGACGAGGACGGAAACCGGATCACGGGGGACGGGGGCGCTTCGGATGGGCGATGAGGACCTCAAGTTCAGCAAGGAGTCGCTGGCTCTGGTCACCAAGGGCCTCAACTCGGCGATCAGCGAACTGAAGGACGTCGGTAGCTCGACCGACGCGTTGCAGGGCGCGGGCTTCGAGTCGATGTCCATGACCGGCATGGAGGCGGGCGGGGGTTCGCTGGCCGATGCGTTCGAGGGCTTCTGCGAGCGCTGGGAGTGGGGCGTACGGGCCTTGGTCCAGGACGCCAACGGCCTGGCCCAGCGACTGGGGCTGGCCGCCGGGATGGTGCACGCAGAGGACGAGTACTGGGCAGGAACGTTCAAGGTGGGCGTGAACTCGCTCGTCGGCAACCCGCATGCGACCGAGGAAGAGGTCGCGCAGCAGAGCTGGGGCGAGACGTTCAAGCCGGACTACCTGAACCCGGACTACAGCCCCGAGTCCTTCCGTCAGGCCCAGGAGGACATCGGCCAGACGTGGAAGGACACCGGAAGGTCGCTGACCGAGGACGGCATGGGCGGGATGCGGAACGACTTGGTCATGGACGCGGCCGGGATCTCGGAGGAGCAGCAGGAGCAGGCCCGGGACGACCTCTTCGGCCCGTCGCCGGAGGAACGCGCTCAGCAACAGCAGCAGCAGGGTCCGGGGGGTGAGGGCTGATGGGCATCGGAGACTTCATTCCGGACCCGGTCGAGGACTTCGTCGAGGACGGCGTCGAGAAGGTCGGCGAGGGAGTCGACGAGGTCTCCGACTGGGGCGCGGACAGGCTCGACGACGTCGGCTGGGAGTCGGGCGCCGACTGGGTGCGTGAAAAGGGTGACTCCCTCGCGAACGCACTTGGCGCGGACGTGGACGAGATGCAGCTCGGCGAGACCGAGGACGAGACGAAACTCGTCCACGGCAGCGTGGACAAGCTGCGGTCCACGGCCAGTCATCTGACGGACTTCAAGAGGGCCTTCACCAATGTCGGCAACGGGCTGAAAGGGCTCGACTCCTCGCACCTGAAGGGGGAGGCGGCCGACGCCTTCCGCGCGAAGGTGTCCGTCGAGCCGAAGAAGTGGTTCGAGGCCGCTGATGCATGCGAGGACGCCGGCAAGGCGCTGCGCGACTTCGCGGGAACGGTGGACTGGGCGCAGAAGCAGGCCAAGGAGGCCATCGCCCTGTACAAGAAGGGCACTGAGGCCTCCAAGGCGCACAAGTCGAAGGTGGACTCCTACAACAGCGCCGTCGACTCGTACAACGCCAAGCCGGAGGACGAGCGGGACCCGGCATCGCTGCCGGACAAGCCGAGTTCGACGGACCCGGGCGCCGCGGATGTGAAGGCGGCCGAGGAGAAGCTCGCCGAGGCGCGCAGCCAGCGCAACTCGGCGCGGACTTCGGCGGAGAGCGCAGTGGGGGCGGCCCGGGACAAGGCGCCCGACAAACCTTCGTACGGTGAGCAGTTCAAGGACGGCCTCACCGGAATGCAGCTGAACGCCTCCCATTTCTACGGGGGCATCGTCAAGGGGACCGCGGGGCTGGTCAACTTCGCGCGGAGCGTGAACCCGACCGACCCGTACAACATCACTCACCCCGCCGAATACATGACCAGCCTGAACAGCACCACTGCCGGACTCGTGCGGATGGCCAACGACCCGGTGGGCACGGCCAAGACGATGTACGACACCTTCATGAAGGACCCGGCCGAGGGCACCGGCCGCCTCATCCCCGAACTGCTGGGGACGAAGGGTCTGGGCGCTGTGAAGAAGGTCGCCACCGTCGCCAAGCACGTGCCCGACGGGAAGCCTCCGGGGCGCATCGACCTGGACACGAACGGCCCCGGGATGCACAGCACACCGGACGGCGCGAAGACGCAGGGCGTCACCGACCCGGTGGACTTGGCGACCGGCAGGATGTACCTCCCGCAGACTGATGTGGCTCTGCCCGGCGCGCTGGCGCTCGTCTTCCGTCGCCGGGCTGAGTCCGGCTACCGTGCCGGTCGCTGGTTCGGGCCGTCCTGGTCCAGCACCGTCGACCAGCGGCTGGAGATCGATGCGAAGGGCGTCGTCCTCCTGGCCGAGGACGGTCTGCTGCTCGCCTACCCGCATCCCGCACCCGGGGTGCCGACGCTGCCGGAATGCGGCCCGCGCATGCCGCTGGAGCGCACCGCCGACGGTGACTACATCGTCGAGGACCGCGACTCGGGACGTACGTGGCACTTCACGGGGCCCGCGAGTGGTGGTGACGGCGAGGCGCTCCTGGAGCAACTCTCCGACCGCAACGGTCACCGCATCACCTTCGAGTACACCCCCGAGGGCGTTCCCACGGGCGTCTTCCACAGCGGCGGCTACCACCTGAAGCTGACGACCGAGGATGGCCGTGTCACCGCCCTCGCGCTGGCGGGTGCCGCGGCGGGCGGTGGCGACCAGGTCCTCAAGAAGTACGTCTACACCGGCGGCGACCTCACCGAAGTCGTCGATTCCTGCGGCAGAGCGCTGCGGTTCGAGTACGACGACGAGCACCGTGTCATCGCGTGGACGGACTCCAACGACCGCCGCTATGACTACGTCTACGACGACCGGGACCGCTGCGTCGCGGAGGGCGGCACCGAAGGGCACGTCTCTGTCCGCATCGACTACGACGGCGTCGATGACCGCACCGGGCACCGCGTCACGACCGTCACGAACACCGCGGGCCGCACCACGCGTTATTCGATCGACGACGGCTGCCGCGTCGTCGCCGTTACCGACCCGCTGGGACACACCGTCCGCACGGAGTACGACCGCGGCGGCCGGGTCGTCTCCCGTACGGACGCTCTCGGGCACACCACGCGCTTCGGCTACGACGAAGTGGGGCGGCTGGAGAGGGTCTCGCTGCCGGACGGTGGCGAATCCTCCTCGGTCCACAACGAGTTGAACCTGCCGGTCCTCTTCACTGACGCGGACGGCGCGACGTGGCGGCAGGAGTACGACAGCCGTGGCAACCGGACGTCGGTGACCGACCCGTCGGGAAACAGCACCACCTCCGGCTACGACGAGCACGGGCATCCGGCGTGGGTCACGGACGCACTTGGGGCCACCACCCGCATCCGCTGCGACGCGGCGGGACTGCCGGTGGAGGTCACCGATCCGCTGGGCGGTGCGACCGTCTACCACCGCGATGCGTTCGGGCGGCCGACGGCCGTTGTCGACCCGCTCGGGGCCACGGCCCGGATGGAGTGGACGGTCGAGGGCAAGCTCGCTCGTCACACCGCCCCGGACGGTGCCGAACAGACATGGGAGTGGGACGGCGAGGGCAACTGCGTCCGCCACACTGACGCCACGGGCAATGTCACCTGGTACGAGTACACGCACTTCGACCGGCTCGCGGCCGAGACTCGGCACGACGGCGCGCGCTTCGAGTTCGAGCACGACGCGGAACTGCGGTTGCGGAAGGTCGTCAACCCGCAGGGGGCGGAGTGGAGTTATGAGTACGACCCGGCGGGGCGGCTGCTGTCCGAGACGGACTTCGACGACCGCACGCTGGTCTACGAGCACGACGCCAACGGCAGGATCGTCTCCCGTACCAACCCGCTGAACGAGACTGTCTCCTTCGTCAGGGACCCCGGCGGCCGTGTGATCCGCAAGGACGTCGGCGGGATGTTGACGACCTATGCCTACGACCGTGCCGGACGACTGGTCTCGGCGTCGGGCCCTGACGCCGAGGTCATCTTCGACCGGGATCGGATGGGACGCGTCCGGACAGAACTCGTCAACGGCCGCGCGCTCACGCACTCCTACGACGCGGTGGGTCGTCCCACACGCCGGATCACCCCCTCCGGGGCCGTCTCCAGCTCCTCCTACGACGCGGCGGGACGCCGGACCGCACTGGTCGCCTCCGGCCGGAACCTGGGCTTCGAGCGGGACACGGCCGGACGTGAGACCGGCCGCCGCATCGAGGACTCCCTTGCTCTCGCGCAGACCTTCGATCCCGTGGGCCGGCTCCTCACGCAGCACGTGACCGGTCCGGGGGCCCAGACGGTCCAGCACCGGGCGTACGACTACCGTCCCGACGGCCATCTCGTCGGCGTACGGGACCGGTTGGACGGCAGTCGTCACTACGACCTGGACCAGGAGGGACGGGTCACAGCCGTCCACGCGCGCGGCTGGACCGAGACCTACGCCTACGACGAGGCGGGTAACCAGGCACACGCCACGTGGCCCGAATCGGTCCCTGGACAGGAGGCGACGGGACCACGCGTCTACGTCGGCACGCGCATCGCGACTGCGGGACGCGTCCGGTACGAGCACGACGCCGCCGGGCGCATCGTCCGGCGCCTGAAGAGCCGGCTGTCGAAGAAGCCCGACGTCTGGCGCTGCACCTGGGACGCCGAGGACCGGCTGACCTCGCTGGTGACGCCCGACGGGACGCTCTGGCGGTACCTCTACGATCCGCTGGGGAGACGCATCGCCAAGCAGCGTCTTGCCGACGACGGTGCAACCGTCGTGGAGCGGGTGGACTTCAGCTGGGACGGCTCCACGCTGGTCGAGCAGACCACCACCGCTGAGGGACTTCCCGACCCGGTGACCCTGACGTGGGACCACGAGGGCGGGCGTCCCGTCGCGCAGACGGAACGCATCACCGACGAGATGACGCAGCGGGAGATCGACAGCCGCTTCTTCACCATCGTCACGGACATGGTCGGTACGCCGTCCGAACTCGTCGACGAGCACGGCGGGATCGCGTGGCGCTCGCGGTCGACGCTCTGGGGTACGACGACATGGACGCGGGACAGCACGGCCTACATGCCGATGCGGTTCCCCGGCCAGTACTTCGACCCGGAGAGCGGGCTCCACTACAACCACTACCGCTACTACGACCCGCAGACGGCCCGTTACGCCTCACCCGACCCGCTCGGCCTGGAGGCCGCGCCGAACCCGGCCACGTACGTGCCGAATCCGCATGCCTGGACCGACCCGCTGGGTCTCGCCCCGTGCGTCCCGAACAGCAACCCGCTCCCGACGCAGGGAACGGCGCCGAGTTTCGTCACCGACGCCAACGGTGCCGTGCAGGACGTGCGCCATCTCGGGCGGCCCGACAACAACCTCGTCTTCAGTGGCCACGGCGGTATTCGTGCAGGTGACGGGACCCCCGTGACCGTCCCGGAGGGCACGAGCGTGTCGATGTACAGTAGGCACGGCGAGCCGATCAGTGACGCCCTGGGCAACAAGATCGAGACGCAGAATCCGTCGCGGCTCGAGGTCTACGGTCCGGGCGAACAACTCCCGAACTACTCGCTGTTCCCGCCCGACGGACTGAAAATCCTGGGCGTTCCGAGAAACGTGACGGTGACGGGTGAGACCGCGCTGTCCGACCTGCTGCGGCCCAACATGGGCCCCGTGCACTGGGCGGCATGTCGATCGGTCATGTGAGTGATGGAGGCAAACAGTTGGCACGGTATTCCGACCTTTCGGCGTACGCGTACATGCCCGACTCGGTGCCGGAGGGCGTCGAAGCCCTCAACGTCGGCTGGTTGGAGGCGGGCGACGACGTACCGCAGGGAGAGGTCCCCGAGGAGTTCGTCGCGTCCCTGGGCGTCCTGTGCCGTGACGAGCCGCAGATGAAGATGCGAGGGTGGCACATGTGCCACCTCGACCACGCGGGTGGCGAGGCGCCCTATCCCGTCAAGGCGCAGGTAGGCGAAAGCGAGCTGTCGCTGGGCGGGGCCGAGGTCCGGGTCGTCGCCGAGGACGGAAGCTGGCTGATCGCACCGGACCTGGTGCTGCACTACGTCACTGATCACGGCTACCGTCCGCCGGAGCCGTTCATCGAGGCGGTGACAGCGGGGCGCGGAGTGAGCGGGAACGACCGCCCCTGACAGCACGGCAGGCGCCCTCGCGCGGGCCCGTACCGGAGCCGGGCGGCGCAGCCGTACTCAGCCCGGACCTAACCGTTCACGGTTCCTGAGACGAGCAGCCGGGAACGTTCCCCGGCGCCATCTCCACGACCAGGTCGGCTCTTTCGCGCACCGGCGCGATGAGGCGGGCGTTGGCCTCGTCCGAGCGGTGCACCCAACTCGCAGCCTCGGCCGGTGACTTGCCGAAGCGCACGTGCCGGGCGATCAGCCGCTCGACACGGGTGGTTTCGTCCAGGCCCAACCACCAGCACACGTCGAGGAGTTGCCGCACCGGCCGCCACTCGGGCTCGTCGAGCAGCAGGTAGTTGCCCTCGGTCACGACGAGCGGCACCTCGGGCGGAACCGGCAGCGAGCCTGCCACGGGCTGCTCCAACTCGCGGTCGAAGGCAGGCGCGTAGACGGTCTCGCCCGCTCGCGGCGTGCGCAGCCGTCGCAGGAGCGCCGAGTAGCCGTACGCGTCGAAGGTGTCCGGCGCGCCCTTGCGGTCGCTTCGCCCGAGGCGGTGCAGCTCGACGTCGGCGAGGTGGAAGCCGTCCATCGGGACGAGCACGGCGCGCTCAGGACCGAGGGAGTCGACCAGCCAGGATCCCAGCGTGGACTTGCCGGCGCCGGGAGGCCCGGCGACCCCGAGGAGGCGGCGGCTTCCGGAGTCGGCCAACTCCGCGGCGCGGGCCAGCAGTTCCGGGCCCGCCGTCACCACCTCGGGCTGCGTCACAGACGCTCTGGCGTACGGATCCCCAGCAGCGACATGCCCTGGCGGAGGGTGCGCGCCGTCAGGTCGCACAGGAAGAGACGGTTCTCGGCCAGCTCCCTGGTCTCCGCCTTCAGCACCGGGCAGTTCTCGAAGAAGCCGGCGTAGAGGGTGGCCAGGCCGTAGAGGTAGGCCGCGAGCTTGTGCGGCTCGTACGTCTCCGCGGCGGCCGCCAGCGTGTCCGCGAACTCGTCCAGATGCAGCCCGAGCGCACGTTCCTGAGGGGCCAGCGAAAGTGTCGGGTGCACCGCCGGCTTCAGGTCTCCCGCCTTGCGGAAGATCGAACGGTTACGGGCGTACGCGTACTGGAGGTAGACGCTGGTGTCGCCCTGGAGGGAGACCATGCGGTCCAGGTCGAAGACGTAGTCGCGGGTCATGGAGTTGGACAGGTCCGCGTACTTGACCGCGCCGATGCCGACCTGGGCTGCGCGGGTGTTGATCTCTTCGTCCGTCAGGTCCTGCGCCTTCTCCCGTACGACGACGGCGGCGCGCTCCTTCGCCTCGTCCAGCAGGTCCACGAGGCGCACGGTCTCGCCCTCGCGGGTCTTGAACGGCTTGCCGTCCTTGCCCAGGACGGTGCCGAACGCGAGCTGCCGTGCCGCGCCCTCGGGGAGCCATCCGGCGCGCTGCGCGGTCTCGAAGACCATGCGGAAGTGCAGCGCCTGGCGGGCGTCCACCACGTACAGCAAGGTGTCGGCCTTCAGCGTGCCGACGCGGTCCCTGATGGCGGCGAGGTCCGTCGCGGCATAGCCGAAGCCGCCGTTGGACTTCTGCACGATGAGGGGGGTCGGAGTGCCGTCGGGGCCCTTGACGTCGTCGAAGAAGACGCACAGGGCGCCCTCGGAGCGCACGGCGACGCCCGAGGACTCCAGGTCCTTCACGACCTGCTGGAGGTCGTCGTTGTAGGCGCTCTCACCGACGATGTCCTCGTCGTGGATCTCGACGTCCAGGTCTTCGTAGACGCCCTGGAAGTACGTCTTCGACTCGTCCACGATCTTGCGCCAGAGGGTGAGCGTCTCCTCGTCGCCGCTCTGCAGGGCCACGACCCGGTCGCGGGCGCGGCTCTTGAACTCCTCGTCCGAGTCGAACAGGGGGCGGGAGTCCTTGTAGAGGCGGTTGAGGCGCGCCATCGCGGCCTCGCCCTCGTCGTGCGCGTTCGCGGCGTCCGACTCGTGGTCCAACTCGTGCGGGTGCTCGATCAGATACTGGATGAGCATGCCGAAGTTGGTGCCCCAGTCGCCGATGTGGTGGCGGCGGATCACCTTCTCGCCCTGGTGCTCCAGGATCTGCGTGACCGCGTCGCCGATGACCGTCGAGCGCAGGTGCCCGACGTGCATCTCCTTGGCCACGTTCGGCTGCGAGTAGTCGATCACCGTGGTGCCGGGCCGGTCGGCGTACGGGACGCCGAGGCGGTCGTCGTCGGAGCGTGCCGCGAGATTGCGGAGGATCGCCGCGTCCGAGACGGTGATGTTGAGGAAGCCGGGCCCGGAGACCTCGACGCCCTCGATCTCCTCGTTGGGCGGCAGGCTCTCCACGACCTCGCCCGCCAGCTCCCGGGGGTTGGCCTTGAGGCGCTTGGCCAGCGCCAGCATCCCGTTGGCCTGGAAGTCGGCCCGGTCGCTCCGTCGCAGCATGGGGTCGACCGCGTCCGCGCCCGGCGCGGGTGCGGCCTGTGCACTCCCGGCATCCGGAAGGGCTGCCGTGATCGCCTCCGTGAGGCGCTTGTCGAGCGTGGCGGCGAGGGACGGGACCGAGGCCATGAATGAGAGCCGTTCCGTGGTGATTGGCTGGGTCAGTGCCCCAGTATCCCATGTGAAATCCGGCCCGCCGCAGTGGGAGAATGGGCCCTCAAGCCTGGAAGCCAAGCGCAGAGAGAAGGAAGTGCCGGACGTGGCTCAGACCACCCTCGAGACCGACTGGGTATCCCGCATCGCGGACGACGTCATCGCCGAAGCGGAGCGTCGGGCGCCCGGGAAAGCAGTGGTCTGCGCATCCGGTCTCTCACCCTCCGGGCCGATCCACCTCGGCAATCTGCGCGAGGTGATGGTTCCGCACCTGGTCGCGGACGAGATCAAGCGGCGCGGTGTGGAGTGCGAGCACATCATCTCCTGGGACGACTACGACCGGTTCCGGAAGGTGCCCGTCGGGGTCGAGGGCGTCGACGCGTCCTGGGAGGAGCACATCGGCAAGGCACTGACGTCGGTGCCCGCGCCGCGCGGCAGCGCCCACGAGAACTGGGCCGAGCACTTCAAGTCCGCCATGGCCGAGTCGCTGGCCCAGCTCGGGGTGGAGTACCGCGGCATCAGCCAGACCGCGATGTACACCTCGGGCGCCTACCGCGAGCAGATCCTTTTCGCGATGCGCGAACGCCGCCGCATCGACGCCGTGCTCGACCGCTACCGGACGCTCGACAAGGCGGCCGCAGGCGGGGCCGGCAAGAAGAAGCAGCAGAAGCAGGGTGAGCCGGACGCCGCCGAGGTCGAGGCCGCCGAGGGCTCCGGCGCGGCCGCCGAGGACGACGGCTCGGGAGCCGGCGGCGGCGCGTACTACCCGTACAAGCCCTACTGCACCGTCTGCTCGCGCGACGTGACCACGGTGACGGCGTACGACGACGAGACGACGGAGCTGACCTACACCTGCGCCTGCGGGCACAGCGAGACCGTGCTGCTGCGCGAGTTCGACCACGGCAAGCTCGTGTGGAAGGTCGACTGGCCGATGCGATGGGCCTACGAGGGCGTCGTCTTCGAGCCCAGCGGCGTCGACCACCAGTCGCCCGGCTCCTCCTTCGTCGTCGGCGGGCAGCTGGTGAAGGAGATCTTCGGCGCGGAGCAGCCCATCGGCCCGATGTACGCCTTCGTCGGCATCAGCGGCATGGCGAAGATGTCGTCCTCGAAGGGCGGCGTGCCCACGCCCGCCGACGCCCTGGAGATCATGGAGGCGCCGCTGCTGCGCTGGCTCTACGCGCGCCGCCGGCCGAACCAGTCCTTCAAGGTCGCCTTCGACCAGGAGATCCAGCGCATGTACGACGAGTGGGACGCGCTGGAGCGCAAGCTCGCCGCCGGCGACGCGCAGCCCGCGGACGCCGCAGCGCATCTCCGTGCGTCGTCCACGGCCGCCGGGCCCCTGCCGTCGACGCCGCGTCCGCTGCCGTACCGCACACTCGCGTCCGTCGTGGACGTGACGGCAGGCAACGACGAGCAGACGCTGCGCATCCTGAGCGATCTGGACCCGGAGCGTCCGGTGAGCACGCTGGAGGAGGTCCGGCCCCGGCTGGACCGCGCACAGCGCTGGATCACCACGCAGGTTCCGGCGGAGCAGCGCACACGCGTGCGGGACGAGCCGGACACGGCGCTGCTGGAGTCGCTGGACGACGAACAGCGCGAGTCGCTGCGGCTGCTGCTGGACGGCCTGGACGACCACTGGTCGCTGGAGGGCCTGACGCAACTCGTCTACGGGGTGCCGAAGGTGCAGGCCGGCATCGATCCGGCCGCCAAGCCGACGCCTGAACTGAAGGTGGCGCAGCGGTCGTTCTTCGCGCTGCTCTACCGGCTGCTCGTCGGCAGCGAGACCGGTCCGCGGCTTCCCACGCTGCTGCTGGCCGTGGGCACGGACCGGGTGCGCAAGCTGCTGGGCGCCTGAACGGCCTGAACGGCCTGAACGGCCTGAACGGCCTGACCGGCCGGACCACTTGGCCAGGTCGGCGGTTCGGAGGGGGGACGGCACGGTGAGAGCCGCGCCGGATTCCGCTCGTGCCGCTCAGCCGGCCAGGCCCATCTCGGTGTTGTAGCGCTCCTTGAACTCCCGCATGTAGTTGCGGAGATACGCCTCGCTGAGCAGCGAACCGTCGGCGTTCGTCACGCCGTGCCGCTCGTGCAGCGCGCGTGAGAGCTGGCGCGCGTTGGGGAAGCTCGCCTGCGCGGCGACGAACTGGCGGTAGGCCAGGAAGTAGAACTCGTCGCGCGGCACGCCGTCCGGTATGCCCACCGGCTCGGCCTCGTCGGACTGTCCGTAGTGGAGGGGCTCCTGCTCCGGGATGAACTCCTGCTCGAACTCCTGCGGGCCCGCAGTGGGCGCGGGCTCGACGAACAGCTGCTGCTCCTCGGTGCGTTGGGGCGGCAGGTAGGCGGGCCCGCCGTTGACGGGTGCGTTGGAGTTGCCCAGCGCGCGGCGCCGGCCGGGCCCGACGGGAACGGTCACCTGGGGGCCGGTGGGCTGTGTCTCGGCGGCGTAGGTGTACTCGGGCGAAGGCGCGGGTTCGGCATCCGGAACGGGCCTCGGCGATGCCTGCGCGGAGGCCGCCGCCGGTTCGGAGGGCGATGCGGCGGGGGCCTGGGGTGTACGCGGGTCGGCCGTGAACTCGTAGCCGTACGGCTCGGGTTCGGCCGCCGGGGCCTGAGCGGTCCGAGGAGCCTGGAGCGACTGGGAGGTCTGGGGCGCCTGAAGGCCCTGAGGCGCCTGTGAGGCGTCCGCGGGTGCCTCCGCCTCCGGGGGCGCCTCTCCTGTCGTGAGGGCCGCGCGAGGCTCCTGCAGGGCCTTTGCCGGGCGCCCCGCGGCCCTGTCCGAACGTGCCGCCGTGGCGGGCGCCTTGATGCCGGCCGCCGCCAGGCCCTGCGGTCCGGTCTCGGAGAGGGGGACGCCGTAGCGGGCGAGCTTGAGGGGCATCAGCGACTCCACCGGTGCCCTGCGCCGCCAGTTGCGCCCGAACCGGGCCTGCAGCCGCGCCTCGTAGACGAGACGGTCCTGTTCCATGCGGATGACCTCGTCGTAGGAGCGCAGCTCCCACAGCTTCATCCTGCGCCACAGCCGGAACGTGGAGGGGAAGGCGAGCAGCCAGCGCGAGAGGCGCACGCCCTCCATGTGCTTGTCGGCGGTGATGTCGGCGATCCGGCCGATGGCGTGCCGTGCAGCCTCGACGGAGACGACGAAGAGGACGGGGATCACCGCGTGCATGCCGACGCCGAGGGCGTCCGGCCAGGCGGCCGCGCCGTTGAAGGCGATCGTCGCGGCCGTCAGCAGCCACGCCGTCTGGCGCAGCAGCGGGAACGGGATGCGGATCCAGGTGAGCAGCAGGTCCAGCGCGAGAAGGACGACGATGCCCGCGTCGATGCCGATGGGGAAGAAGGGGGCGAACGCGCCGAAGCCCTTCTTCTCGGCGAGGTCGCGCACGGCGGCGAACGAACCGGCGAAACCGATCGCGGCGATCGTCACGGCACCGATGATGACCACCGCGACCAATATGCGGTGTGTACGAGTCAGTTGTACGGCCTGCACTGGAGTTGTCCCCCACCCTCGGAAACCGGCGCGGCGCACCAGACTGGCACACGCGTCAAGTCCCCGCCGTACGGGTGCACGGCGGGGACAGGCGTCACTTCAGGGAGCCGACCGCTTCCTTGGCCGCGTTCTGGGCGTCCTTCTTGAGGTCCTCGGACTTCGGGGCCTTGCCGTCCTCGAAGCCCGCACCCGAGTAGTCCACCGTCACGACGACGTTCGCCGAGCGGACGACGACGCGCTCCTCGGTGAAGTCCTCGGAGTCCTTGCCGTCCTTCTTCTTGGACTTGTAGCTGATCGACGTGGCCTGCTCTCCGAGACCGTTGACCGGGGCGGTCTTGAGGTCCTTGTTGGCCTTGTCGGTCTTGAGGGCGTCGGCCTGCTGCTCCGTGAACGCGGCGGCGAGCTTGTCGCCGGAGCCGCGGGAGGTGTCGGACTCGAAACGCTTGAGCGAGACGGTCAGCTGGCGGTAGTCGAACTTGTCGAGACCGCTCCACAGGCAGCTGCCCGAGTCCTGGGTGTTGCCCGCGCCGATGCGCTTGCCGCCCGCGTTCTCGGTCTTGGGCGTCAGCTTCTTCACGGTGCCCTTGGAGAGGGTCTTGCAGGCGTCCGGGAGCTCCTTGAACTTCACGGGAGCGGCTTTCTGGCCTCCGCCGTCCTCGGCGGAGCCTGCCGCGTCGCCGCCGCCGGAGTCGGAGGAGCAGCCCGACACCAGCAGTGCGGGGATTGCGACTGCCGCGCAGGCGAGCGTCCGGGCGAGACGCGGGGCGCTCCGCGTAGTGGTTCGCTGAGCTTTACGGGGCATGATTCCTTCGCTTCCAGTCAGTCCGGCTTTCCGGTCACCGGTCAGTCTGCGTCAGTTGTCGTCGAACTCCGCAGCGAGCTTCTCGGCCACGCTCCGGGCCTTCTTCTGCAACTCGGCGCTGTCAGGAGTGTGTCGCTTGTCGGTGAGCCACTGGTCGTACTTGACCGTGGCGATCACGTTCGCGCTGCGGAAGACGAGCGTGATGTCCCGGTGGACGCCGGAGTCACCGGTGTCCAGCTGGTCGTCGATGTAGGCGCTGTCGCCGATCTCGCCGAGCATACGGGGGGAGAGATCCTCGTCCGCGGGCGGCGAGGAATCCGCCTCGGGCTCGTCGGCGCCGGGGGAGGGGCTGTCGGATTTCTCACTCCCGGGGGAGCTGTCTCCGCCCTTGCCGTCGCCCGCTTCGCCGTCACCGCCGGCCGTCGCGTCGCTCTGGCTCTCGTCGGCGGTCTTGTCGTCGCCGCCCTCGGCCTCTTCGCCGCTCTTGTCGCCGTTCTCCTCCGCGGGGGCGTCGCTCTCCGTCGGGATCTCCGCCTGACCTGCGCGTTCGTCCCAGAGGAGCTGTGCCTGCTCGTCGTCGCTGACGGCGGGGTCGTAGGAGACGACGCGTTCGAAGTCGACGGAGAGGTGGCGGGTGGCGAGGCTGTTCGCGCTCTTCCAGCGGCAGCCGGCCCGGCGGTCGGTGTCGTAGGTGGCGATGGGCTCGCCCTCGTAGGGGGAGGTCTCCTCGTCGCCCTGCGTCGACTTGCCCGCGCTGCCGGAGCCGTTCTCCCCGTCCTGGGGCGGCTCGGCGCCGGGCAGCAGGTCCTTGAGCATGGCGACGTCGACGGCTCCGCAGGGCTCGGGCAGCGTCCGGTACTTTCCGGGCGGTGCCGAGGAGGCGCTGGCGGTGGGGTCTCCCGCCTTGGTGTCCTCGCCGTTCCCGTCCGAGGAGTCCGTGCAGGCGGTGAGGCCGCCGGAGAGCATTACGACCAGCGCGACGCCGGTGACGTACGTCCTTGCCCTCCGCTGCACTGTCCTGCCTCCAGGTCCGGCACTGGTGCCGTCAGGTCGAAAACGTGTTGCCCCCGTGACGGGGCGACGGAAGACAATGTCTATCGCACGCACCACGCGGCCGTCCGGTCCCGTGATGCTTATGTTGCGCAAAGTCCGCATTTTCCCATTCATGGACTTGACGCGCTTTCTGCTCTTTGTTCTAGGGGGAGTTGAGTGAGATGTCCTACACCGAGGTCGCAGGCGCCCGGGTGCCCATCCGGATGTGGGCCGACCCTTCCACGGTCGAGGAAGGCGCGATGCAGCAGCTTCGCAACGTCTCCACACTGCCCTGGATCAAGGGACTCGCGGTCATGCCGGACGTCCACTACGGCAAGGGCGCCACGGTCGGCTCCGTCATCGCGATGAGCGGTGCCGTCTGCCCGGCCGCCGTCGGCGTGGACATCGGCTGCGGCATGTCCGCGGTGAAGACCTCGCTGACCGCGAACGACCTTCCGGGCGACCTCTCGCGGCTGCGCTCGAAGATCGAGCAGGCGATCCCGGTGGGGCGCGGGATGCACGACGAGCCGGTCGACCCGGGGCGTCTGCACGGCTACCCGACGGCAGGCTGGGCGGACTTCTGGCAGCGGTTCGACGGCGTCGCGGAGGCCGTCAAGTTCCGTCAGGAGCGGGCCACGAAGCAGATGGGGACCCTCGGGTCGGGCAACCACTTCGTCGAGGTCTGCACCGACACCGACGGTGCGGTGTGGCTGATGCTGCACTCCGGGTCGAGGAACATCGGCAAGGAGCTGGCCGACTTCCACATCGGGGTGGCACAGAAGCTGCCGCACAACCAGGGCCTGGTCGACCGCGACCTCGCCGTCTTCATCGCGGAGACACCGCAGATGGCGGCGTACCGGAACGACCTGTTCTGGGCGCAGGAGTACGCCAAGCACAACCGCGCGGTGATGATGGGGCTGCTGACGGACGTGATGCGCAAGGAGTTCAAGAAGGCGAAGCCCCGCTTCGACTCCGTGATCTCCTGCCACCACAACTACGTGGCGGAGGAGCGCTACGACGGCGTCGACCTGCTGGTGACCCGCAAGGGCGCCATCCGGGCCGGCGACGGCGAGTACGGCATCATCCCGGGCTCCATGGGGACCGGCTCGTACATCGTGAAGGGGCTGGGCAACGCCGCGTCCTTCCAGTCCGCTTCGCACGGCGCGGGCCGGAAGATGAGCCGGAACGCGGCGCGGAAGCGCTTCTCGGCGCAGGACCTGGAGGACCAGACGCGGGGCGTGGAGTGCCGTAAGGACTCGGGCGTCGTGGACGAGATCCCCGGTGCGTACAAGCCGATCGAGAAAGTCATCGACCAGCAGCGCGACCTCGTCGAGGTCGTGGCGAAGCTGAAGCAGGTCGTCTGTGTGAAGGGCTGACCGGGAGGGGCGGCCGCCGGCCGTCCCGTCCTGGAAGCGCCGCCCCGCACCGGTCTCCGGTGCGGGGCGGCGCGCTTCGCGCAGGGGTGCACGGGGTGCCCGGGGATGCGCGGGCACGTGCTGATCGGGCGGAGAGCGCGGTCAGCGCTCGCGGTGGACCTTGGAGTTGGACGCCTGAGCCCGCGGACGTACGACCAGCAGGTCGATGTTGACGTGCGGCGGGCGTGTGACCGTCCAGGTGATGGTGTCGGCGACGTCCTCCGCCGTGAGCGGCTCCGCCACTCCTTCGTAGACCTTGGCCGCCCGGTCGCTGTCTCCGCGGAAGCGGGTGAGGGCGAACTCGTCGGTCTTCACCATGCCGGGCGCGATCTCGATGATCCGGACCGGCTTTCCGCACAGCTCCAGACGCAGCGTCTCCGCCAGCACATGGGCGCCGTGCTTGGCGGCGACATAGCCGCCGCCGCCTTCGTACGTGGCGTGGCCGGCGGTCGAGGAGACGATCAGGACGGTGCCCTCGCCGGAGGGGGAGTCGACCAAGGCCGGTAGCAGCGCCTGGGTGAGGTGCAGCACGCCGAGGACGTTGACCTCGTACATCCGGCGCCAGTCGGCCGGATCGCTGGTGGCGACCGGATCGACGCCCAATGCGCCGCCCGCGTTGTTGATGAGGACGTCGCAGCGGTCGAGTTCAGCCGCGAACGCGTCGACCGCGGCCCGGTCGGTGACGTCCAGCGGCCGGGCGAGAGCCTCGTGACCGGCATCGGTCAACTCTCTTGCCAGGGCGTCGATACGGTCCCGGCGCCGGGCCGTGAGCACGACTCGGTAACCGGCTGCGGCCAGTTGACGTGCGGTGGCGGCGCCGATGCCACTGCTGGCGCCGCTGATGACGGCAGTGCGGTTAGTCATGGCCAAAGGCTACGACGTGTGCCGGGACGCTCAATGGCCTCGCGGTGCGTACATGATCACCGCGACTCCCACCAGACAGATGAGTGCGCCCGTGACGTCCCAGCGGTCGGGGCGGAAGCCGTCCATCACCATTCCCCAGGCCAGCGAGCCGGCGACGAAGACGCCCCCGTACGCGGCCAGGATGCGCCCGAAGTTGGCGTCGGGCTGCAGGGTGGCGACGAAGCCGTAGATCCCCAGCGCGACGACCCCGGCGCCGATCCAGGCCCATCCGCGGTGTTCCCGCACGCCTTGCCAGATCAGCCAGGCGCCGCCGATCTCCATGAGCGCGGCGAGGACGAACAGGGAGACGGAGCGTGCGACGAGCATGGGCGCAGGCTATGCCGTCACGGCGGCGGGGGAGCCGGTCCACCTCGAGAGTGCCCGGCGCAGGCCCTCGGGGTCGGGCTTGTCGCTCGCCCATGCGATGTAGCCGTCGGGACGGATGAGCATCGTGCGCGAACCGGCCGCCTGAGCCTGGACGACGGGGCTGCCGGAGGCTATCGCCGTGTCCGCCGGCGCACCGGCAGGGGAGACGAGCACGAACTCCCCCTGCCGCAGGGCTTCGTAGAGACGTCCGTCGGTGAGCGCCAGGTCAGGGGCGCGCTTGCCCGCCAGCGGGTGGGAGCCGCGCGGTGCCCGGTAGGCGATGCCGATCCCGGAGACCGTACGCACGGCGCGGGCGCCCAACGGCCGGACCCGGCTGAGCACTTCGGTGCCCACAGCACGCAGACCGCGGCCCACCACCGAACGGGCCAGGGCGAGACGGATGATCGCACCACTGGTGCGCAGCACCATCGTGCCGACGGGGTGGCGCTCGTCCTGGTACGACTCCAGCAACGCCGCAGGCGATCGTCCGTGAAGCACCGCCGAGAGCTTCCAGCTGAGGTTGGCGGCGTCCTGCATGCCGGTGTTCATGCCCATGCCCCCTGCCGGTGAGTGCACGTGCGCGGCGTCGCCCGCGAGGAAGACCCGGCCCACCTGGTAGCGCGGCGCCTGCCGTTCGTCGCTGTGGAAGCGGGAGATCCAGCGCGGGTCGTGCATGCCGAAGTCGGAACCCAGCGCCTGCCGTGTGAACTCCTTGACCTCCTCCAGGTCGACGGGCTCTCCCCCGGCCTCCGGCCGGGCGGTGCCCCCGTCGGGGAGTTGACGATGCCGGTTCCATCCGCCCACCCGGTACCAGCCGTCGCCGAAGCTGCCGATCAGCGCGAAGGCGTCCGGGACGGCGTTGATCAGGAATTTCTCGGACGGAGGCTTCGACAGGCGCACGTCGGCGAGGACGATGGAGCGGATGACGGACCTGCCGGGGAAGGGCAGCCCGAGGGCGTCGCGGATGGTGCTGCGCACCCCGTCGGCGCCGATGAGATACGCGGCCCGGAGCGTGGCCTTCTGCCTTCCGGAGTCGCCCTGCTCCGTGGTGACGTCGACGTCCACGCTCTCCTCGTCCTGCCGGAGCCCGATCACCTGCGTGCCGTACCGGAAGGTGACGCCCGCCTCCACGGCACGCCGGTGCAGCAGCCGTTCGACCTCGTACTGCCCCGCGATCAGCACGAACGGGAATCGGCTGCGGAGCGACGTGGGGTCCAGCGTGGCCCGCCCGAACAGCCGGAGACCCTCCGCGGTGGTGCCCCTCTCCACCAGCTCGTCGGCCAGGCCGCGAGCGTCGAGCTGTTCCAGGGTGCGGGCGTGCACGACGAGGGCGCGGGAGAGATTGCTGGTCGCCTCGTCACGCTGCTCGACCAGCGTGACCCGGTGCCCTGCTGCCGCGAGATCTCCGGCGGCCAGCAGCCCGGTGGGGCCCGCACCGACGACCAGCACGTCGGACATGTCGCCGCTGCGGGGCACCGGCGTGCCTCCGCCGGTGGACGGGACGGGTGACGTGCCCTGTGAGCTGCTGCGTGACATGGCGGTCTCCTCTCGAAAGTTGCCAACGCTTGTTGGTCAACGCTCGTTGGCAACGGTAAACGTGCGGCCTTGGCGTGTCAACGCGTGTTGGCCTACAGTTGTTGTCATGGATGCAGACACGGCAGGTGCCGACGCGGGCGCGGCGACCAATCTCGCCGTCGCCGCCCAGCTCGCCACCGAGGGCAGGCCCCGCCGCTCCGACGCGACGCGGGCCGCCATCCTGCGCGCCGCACGCGACCGCTTCGCCGCCGACGGGTACGAGCGCGCGACGATCCGCGCCATAGCCCGCGAGGCCGGCATCGACCCGTCGATGGTGATGCGCTACTACGGCAACAAGGAGGGGCTCTTCGCCGCCGCCTCCGAGATCGACCTGCGCCTGCCCCTGCTGGCCGACTGCCCGCGTGAGGAGATCGGTGCCCGCCTGGTCCGCCACTTCCTCGACCGCTGGGAGGGGGACGAGACGCTGAACGCGCTCGTCCGCGTCGGCGTCACCAACCCCGCGGGAGCCGACCGCGTGCACGCGGTCTTCCGCGACCAGGTCACCCCGGTCGTCGCCGCCGTCTGCCCGGAAGGTGTGCCGGCTTCCACGAGGGCCGCGCTCCTCGCGTCCCAGATCCTCGGCATGGCCCTGAGCCGGTACGTGCTGAAGCTGCCGCCCGCGGTCTCACTCACCGACGACGAGATCGTGGCGTGGCTCGCGCCGACGGTGCAGCGCTATCTCACAGCGGAAGCGCCGCAGTTGAGCTAGAGCGCGGCCCGGCAGTGCGAAATCCGGGCCCGGAAGACATGCCTGACTTCCGCACGAGGGGTACTCAGCACACCGCAGACGAACCCCTAGTTCGATGAGAGGTGTCATAGCGTGTCGTCCTCCCTCGTAGAGACCGTCGATGTCGAAGCTCCGGTGGCCGTGAGCTGGGCGTTGTGGAGTGACGTGGCCGAGTGGCCGAAGTTCCTCAGCCACGTGAAGGACGTCGTCCGCATCGACAACCGCTCCTTCTCCTGGAAGCTCGCGCTCCCCGGTGCGGACAAGAGCTTCATCGCCGAGATCACCGAGCTCATCCCGCAGGAGCGCATCGCCTGGAAGACCACCGAAGGCGTGGAGCACGCCGGTGTCGTCACCTTCCACCGCCTGGACGACAAGAGGAGCCGGGTGACGCTCCAGATCGAGTACAACCCGCAGGGCTTCGTGGAGCAGTTGGGAGCACTCACCAACCTCGACTCCACGCTGACCAACTACGATCTGGGCGAGTTCAAGACGGCCGCCGAGTCCGCAGCCGGCAACGCGTCGAGGGTCTGAACGGCGAAGGTCTGACGGCGAGCCTGGACGGGGGCTTCCAACTACCCCGCATCCGGCGGCGAATCGGGCGCCCGAGCCTCAAGAGGCGGGCCCGGGGCGGCCGGTGACCAGGGCCGAGAGTCAGAACCCGTACCCCGACAGCGCGACGGCCCGCGAGGCGACGCACGCGTCAACCGCATGCGTGAGCCGCGCGGGCCGTCGCTAAGTCAATCAGGGCTGTCGAACGATCACGGCTGTCGAACCAGGCCGTCGTCAGGGTGCCGGCGAGACTGCCGGCTCAGGGCCACACAAGGCAGTAGGGCTGGTGACCCGCCATGTGAAGGCGGTCGGAGAAGTCCTGCCACTCGTGCAGCAGTTGGTAGACGTTGAACGCGTCCTGGGGGCCGGCGCGGTCCGGAACGGTCGACCAGATGAACGCCGCCGCACCCACCGACTCCTCGCCGATGCCGCGCAGCGGGTCGACGACGGTCATGGGGAGCTTCACCACGGCGTAGTCCGGGTGCAGGACGACGAGTTCGAGCGGCGGCACCTTGTGGAGCGGCATGCCCTCGATGCCCGTGAGCACCATGGCCGCCATCGTCTCGGGCTTGATCTTGGTGAACATGCCGTGGCCCAACTCGTCGCCGCCGAGCTCCTCGGGGCGCATCGAGACAGGGACCCGTGCGGCCGTCGCTCCGTCCGGGGCGCCGAAGTACTTGTAGGTCACCCCCACTCGGCCGCCACCTCTGCTGCTCCCAGTGTCCCTCTCCACAGCGTCTCTTCGGTGACGTCCCCTTGCGCGCTCCGGACCGAGGTCCCCGGTACCCTCGCCCAGTCCTCCACCGCGCTGCATGTCACCACCCGACCACTCGCGGCCGCCGCCGCGCAACCCGATCATCGTGTCAGAGACCTCCCCGTCCTACGGGTCGTGAAACGCCCCGCAGCGCCCGGGTAATCCCCGTGTTACCCGGCTGGTATCTCCCCGGACCTCCCGCGCCTCCCGTAGCTCCCGGTGGGAAGGCGTGCGGCTCAGGATGCTCTGACACCATGGCCCTGTGACTTACTCGTACGAGGCCCCAGTATCGCAGTCGCTCTTCGACCGCGCCGCCGCTGTGACACCAGGAGGCGTGAACTCTCCTGTCCGCGCCTTCCGTGCCGTGGGGGGTACGCCCCGGTTCATGGTGTCCGGCGCCGGTCCGTACCTCATGGATGCGGACGGGCGTGAGTACGTCGACCTCGTCTGCTCATGGGGGCCGATGATTCTGGGCCATTCTCATCCCGAAGTGATCGCGGCCGTCCAGGAAGCCGTCAGCCGCGGAATGTCCTTCGGGACGCCCGGCGAGGACGAGGTGGCCCTCGCGGAGGAGATCACCGGCCGCATCGACCCGGTGGACCAGGTGCGCCTCGTCTCCTCGGGCACGGAGGCGACGATGTCGGCGATCCGGCTCGCACGAGGCTTCACCGGTCGCGCGAAGGTCGTGAAGTTCGCGGGCTGTTACCACGGGCACGTCGACGCCCTGCTCGCCGCGGCCGGGTCGGGAGTGGCGACTCTCGGGCTGCCCGACACCCCTGGGGTCACCGGTGCGCAGGCGGGCGACACCATCGTGCTGCCGTACAACGACATCGAGGCCGTACGGGCCGCGTTCGCGGCGCAGCCGGACGAGATCGCCTGCGTCATCACCGAGGCGGCGCCCGGGAACATGGGCATCGTGCCGCCGCTTCCCGGCTTCAACGAGCAGCTCAAGGAGCTGTGCAGTGCGCACGGCGCGCTCTACGTCTCCGACGAGGTGATGACGGGCTTCCGCGTCGACCGGCGCGGCTGGTACGGGATCGACGGCGTGACGCCCGACCTGATGACGTTCGGCAAGGTGATGGGCGGCGGCTTCCCGGCGGCTGCCTTCGGCGGCCGGCGTGACGTGATGGAGCACCTCGCACCGGCCGGGCCCGTCTACCAGGCGGGCACCCTCTCCGGGAACCCGGTCGCCACGGCGGCAGGCGTGGCGCAGTTGAGGCTTCTGGACGACGCGGCGTACGCGGCGGTCGACGCGGCGTCGGAGCAGTTGCGGGGCGCGGTCACCGAGGCGTTCACGAAGGCGGGAGTCGCGCACCGGGTGCAGGTCGCGGGGAACATGTTCTCGGTGTTCTTCACGGACCAGCCGGTCACCGACTACGAAGGCGCCAAGAGCCAGGAGGCGTTCCGCTTCACCGCGTTCTTCCACTCGATGCTCGCGCAGGGCGTCTATCTGCCCCCCTCCGCCTTCGAGTCGTGGTTCGTCTCGACCGCCCATGACGACGGTGCGCTGGAGCGCGTGGCCGAAGCGCTGCCGGAGGCGGCGCGAGCGGCGGCGGAGGCGACGGCATGAGCGCGGACCGCGGCTCCGGCCCACAGCAGGAGCAGGGTGACGAGGGGATCGTCACCGTCGTGCACGTCATGCGGCACGGCGAGGTCGAGAACCCCAGCGGCATCCTCTACGGCAGGCTGCCCGGCTACCACCTCTCCGAGCTGGGCAGGCAGATGGCCGACCGGGTCGCCGAGCACCTCGCCGACCGGGACGTCACGCACGTCGTGGCCTCCCCGCTGGAGCGCGCGCAGGAGACGGCCGCGCCCATCGCCAAGACGCACGGCCTCGACATCGCGAGCGACGAGGGGCTGATCGAGGCCGACAACGTCTTCCAGGGGAAGACGGTCGGCGTCGGCGACGGTGCCCTGCGCAGGCCCGCGAACTGGCGGCATCTGCTGAACCCGTTCCGCCCGTCGTGGGGCGAGTCGTACGTGCACCAGGTCGTTCGGATGCGCGCCGCGCTCGACGCCGCACGTGACGCCGCCCGCGGACACGAGGCGGTCTGCGTCAGCCACCAGTTGCCGATCTGGACGCTGCGCAGCTTCGTCGAGCGGCGCCGCCTCTGGCACGACCCGCGTCGACGGCAGTGCACGCTGGCTTCGCTGACGACCTTCACCTTCAACGGCGACAAGATCGTCTCGGTCGGCTACACGGAGCCGGCTCGTGATCTGGTCCCTCCGCATCTGCGTGCCGGTGCGGCGCGGGTCAAGGGCGCCGGGGGGCGCGGGGCTTGAGCGGGCGGCCGGGCATCCTGCGACCCCTCCGACCGGTCCGGAGCGTTCCAGGCTGCGCACAGCCTCTGCGAGGACGGCCGCCGGGGGGCGCGGAAGATCGCGTGGAGACCCATGCGAAACTTTTCACATGAGTCAGACCCGCGGCCTCTCCCGCCGTCCCGCCCTGCTGATCGCCTTGGTCGCAGCAGGTGCGTCGGTGCTGGCCGGGTGCGGCGACGAGGTGACCGGATCGTCCTCCGGCGACAAGAAGTTCGTGCAGGGCACCGGCAAGATCACCAAAGTGAAGAGGGGCGACCGGCAGGACGTTCCTGACATCTCGGGCAAAGGTGTCGACGGAGACCGTCTCGAACTCTCCGAGTACAAGGGGAAGATCGTCGTCCTGAACGTCTGGGGCTCCTGGTGCGCGCCCTGCCGTGCCGAGGCGCCCAACCTCGCCAAGGTCGAGAAGGAGACCGACGACAAGGACGTCCAGTTCGTGGGGATCAACACGCGTGACCTGGACCGCGCCAACGCCAAGGCCTTCGAGCGCAACTACGGCGTCGAGTACCCGAGCTTCTTCGACCCCAGCGGCAAGCTGATCCTCCGCTTCCCCAAGGGCAGCCTCTCCCCGCAGGCCATCCCGTCCACGCTCATCCTCGACCGCGACGGCAAGATCGCCGTACGGGCCCTCAAGGAACTCAGCGAGAAGGAACTGCGCTCCGCCCTGGACCCGTTGACGGCGGAGAAGTGACCTCGGCATGAGCGCGCTCGCCGACACCGCTGCTGCCGCTGTCCACACGGCCGCCGCAGGTTCGGGCGGTGTGAACCGGACGGTGCTCAGCGGCGCCCTGCTGCTGGCCGTGCCCGTCGCGGTGCTGGGCGGCCTGGTCTCCTTCTTCTCGCCCTGCGTGCTGCCCCTGGTTCCGGGCTACCTCAGCTACGTCACCGGGGTCAGCGGCACGGATCTGGCACAGGCCCGGCGCGGCCGGATGTTCCTCGGCGCGGGGCTGTTCGTGCTCGGCTTCACCGCCGTCTTCGTCTCGGGAGGCGCACTCTTCGGAGGGTTCGGCGCCACGTTGCAGGAGCACCGGGTGATCATCTCCCGCGTGCTCGGTGCGCTGACGATCCTCCTGGGGCTCACCTTCATGGGAGCCCTGGGGCCGCTCTCGCGCTTCACCTCACGCGAGTTCCGCATCCACCGCAAGCCGGCGGTCGGGCTGGCGGGCGCCCCCATGCTGGGCGTCCTGTTCGGCATCGGCTGGACTCCGTGCATCGGGCCGACGCTGGCCGCCGTGCAGACGCTCGCCTTCAGCGAGGCCAGCGCCGGCCGGGGCGCGCTGCTGACCGTGGCCTACTGCCTCGGGCTCGGTGTCCCCTTCGTCGTCGCCGCCGTCGCTTTCCGGCGCACCCTTGGTGCCTTCGGCTGGGTCAAGCGGCACTATGCCTGGGTGATGCGGATCGGCGGCGGGATGCTGGTCGTCGTCGGCGTCCTGCTCGTCACCGGCGCCTGGGACCGCATCGTGTACGACCTGCAAGTCTGGTCGTCCGACTACACCGTGGGAATCTGAGAATGCGTACGACCGACACCGCGACCGACACCGCATCCGCCAGCAAGGACGCCACCGGTACGGCCGACGGCGCGGACGGCTCCGCCGAGGAGAGCCGGCTGACGCGCGAGGCCGAATCCCAGCTGTCCACCGCGCCCGGCGAGGACAAGCTCAACGTCCCGTCCATGAGCGTCCTCGGCTGGGCCCGCTGGTTCTGGCGGCAGCTGACCTCGATGCGCGTCGCGTTGATCCTTCTCTTCCTGCTCTCGCTGGCGGCGATCCCCGGCTCGGTCATCCCGCAGTCGAACGTCGACAGCGTCAAGGTCGAGGAGTTCCAGCAGAAGCACGACGTACTGGCGCCCGTCTACGACAAGTTGCAGCTCTTCGACGTCTACACGTCGGTGTGGTTCTCGGCGATCTACATCCTGCTGTTCATCTCGCTGGCCGGCTGCATCGTGCCCCGCACCTGGCAGTTCGTCGGCCAGATGCGGGCAAGGCCGCCGCGGGCGCCGCGCCGTCTGGACCGGATGCCCGTCTACACCACGTGGCGCACCGACGCGGCGCCGGACGAAGTGCTCGGCTCCGCAGTGAAGTTGCTGCGCAAGCGCCGCTTCCGCGTGCACCGCGACGGCGAAGCGGTCGCCTCCGAGAAGGGGTATCTGCGCGAGGCGGGCAACCTCGTCTTCCACATCGCGCTGATCGTCCTGCTGCTGGCCTTCGCCGCCGGTCAGCTGTGGAAGTCCGAAGGCGGCAAGCTGATCATCCAGGGTGACGGCTTCTCCAACACCCTCACGCAGTACGACGACTTCAAGTCCGGCTCCCTCTTCTCCGCGGACGACCTGGACTCCTTCGGCTTCAGCCTCGACGGCTTCCACGCCACGTACGACGAGAGCGGCCCCGAGAAGGGGACCGCCCGCACCTTCCGCGCCGACGTCTCCTACTGGCAGGGCGCGGACGGCAAGGAGAAGAAGGGCTCGATCCGGGTCAACCACCCCCTGGAGGTGGGCGAGTCCAAGGTCTTTCTGAACGGCAACGGCTACGCCCCCGTCGTCTCCGTCAAGGACGGCAAGGGCAGGACCGCCTACCGCGGCCCCGTCGCCTTCCTTCCGCAGGACGGCAATCTGACATCGTCCGGCGTGGTCAAGGTCACCGACTACCAGAACGCGCAGGGGCGCAGGGACCAGCTCGGCTTCCAGGGCTTCTTCGTGCCGACCTTCGGCGGCTCCGGATCCGGCTCGATGTTCTCCCGCTCACCGGCGCTGCAGTACCCGGTGCTCTTCCTCACCGCTTACCACGGCGACCTCGGCCTGGACTACGGAGCGGCGCAGAGCGTCTACCAGCTCGACACCGAGCGCATGAAGCAGTTCAAGGCGGAGGGCGGAAAGCCGCTCGCGAAGAAGATCCTGCCCGGCGAATCGATGAAGCTGCCCGACGGCGGCGGTTCGCTGAAGTTCGAGGGCGTGCGGAAGTGGGCCCAGTTCCAGGTCGTCCACCAGATCGGCAACGGCTGGGCGCTGGGCGGTGCGCTCACGGCCATCGCGGGCCTCGCCGGATCGCTGTTCATCCAGCGGCGCCGTCTGTGGGTGCGGGCGGTGCCCGGCCCGGACGGCACCACGGTCGTCGAGATGGCCGGGCTGGGCCGCAGCGAGTCCGCGAGACTCCCCGACGAGCTGGGTGACTTGGCGCTCATCCTGCACGCCGGCGCACCGTCGGCCCGGGCGGAGAGCGATCCGGAAACGGAGAGCGACCCGGAAACGGAGAGCCGGCCCGAAGCGGAGGGTGAGCCCGTGACGGAGAACGGGCAGCCTGCCCCGGCCGCACCCCGACCCACCACAGAACCCAGTCCCGATGACGGCGCCGAAGCCTCGCCGCGAGGAGAACGCCAGTGAACATCGCTGCCGCAACGAACGAGAATCTCGCCGAGATCAGCAACTACCTGATCTATTCGGCGATGGCCGTCTACACCCTCGCCTTCGTCGCGTACATCGCCGAGTGGGTATTCGGCAGCCGCAGCAAGGTCGCCCGCACGGCAGCCGCGCTGAGCGGGCGGAGCTCCGAGGCCGAGGCGAACGGAGCGACCGGCGCCGCGCCCCTCAAGGTGCGGGCGGGCGGGGCCACTTCCGTACTGGAGCGCCCCGAGGTCGTCGTCCGTTCCTCCGCCGGCCGCCGCGGCGACCTCCCGGACGGACCCGGAGCCGCCGCAGGGGACGAACAGGGCGACCTCTACGGGCGCATCGCCGTCTCGCTGACGATTCTCGCCTTCCTCCTGCACGCGGGCGGCGTCCTGACGCGCTCGCTGTCGGTGCAGCGTGCCCCCTGGGGCAACATGTACGAGTTCTCGACGGCCTTCTCGATGGTGGCCGTCGCCGGGTATCTCGGATTCCTCGTCGCGAAGAAGAACGTCCGCTGGATCGGGCTGCCGCTCGTCACGACAGTGCTGCTCGACCTGGGCCTCGCCGTCACGGTGCTCTACACCGAGAGCGAACAGCTGGTGCCCGCCCTGCACTCGTACTGGCTGTGGATCCACGTCTCGCTGGCCATCGTCTGCGGAGCTCTCTTCTACCTCGGCTTCGTCGCGACGATCCTCTACCTCTTCCGCGACCGCTACGAGACCAAGCTGCTGGACGGCGGCGCCCCGGGCAGCTTCGCCACATCGGTGCTAGAGCGGCTGCCGTCGTCGGCGTCCCTGGACAAGTTCGCGTACAGGATCAACGCGGCCGTCTTCCCCTTCTGGACGTTCACCATCGTCGCCGGCGCGATCTGGGCGGGCGACGCGTGGGGCCGCTACTGGGGCTGGGACCCCAAGGAGGTCTGGTCGTTCATCACCTGGGTCGCGTACGCCTGTTACCTGCACGCGCGGGCCACCGCGGGATGGAAGGGACGCAAGGCCGCCTATCTGGCGCTGCTCGCGTTCGCCTGCTTCCTGTTCAACTACTACGGCGTGAACATCATCTTCAACGGCAAGCACAGCTACGCGGGCGTGGGCTGAGCCGGACCCGCTCCGCACCCACCGCGTCCGCCCCGGCGCCGCTCAGCGGCTCTGGGGCGGTGTGTCGTCCGTACCGTTGTCCCGGCCGCCCGACTCCTCCTCGCGGCGGCGCACTTCGGCCTCCTGCCGCGCCGGGTCGGGACGGGAGCCGGTGCCGGGATCGGCAGTGGGACCGGCCGTGGTGGCGTCCTCGGCCTCTGAGGCCGTACGGCCCTCGTCGGCACTGCTGTCCGCGTTCCGCTCCTCGGCGAGGTCCGCTTCGGTGCCCGGACTCCCGGACGGGGTGCTCTCGTTGATCGACTTCAGGAACTCCGGGTTGTCGTCCGGGGCGACCCAGCGCCGCTCGTCGGGGCGAGTCGCTCCGTAGGGCGCGTTCTTGCGCGGACGGCCGGCGGCGAACCATGCGACGGGACCCACCACCACCTGCCCGAAGAGCAGGATGATGATGACCCACACCACCTTAGGCAGCTTGCGGACCTCGTTCTCCGGGGTGTTCAGGCAGTCGATGAACGCATAGATCCACACCGCCAGGACGAGAAGGAACGGCAGATACCTGAGCATGTGGGACGCCCCCTAGACGGGCTGACTCGGCGTGGCGGGCCAGAAGTGCGGTTGGTGCGGATGGTGCGTGCTTCGCGGTTCGTACGGTCACGGCGCTGTTCACGTACAGGGCAAGCGTAACGGTGTGCGGGAACCCCCGGGGGCGGGCGGCCGAGTGCGTGAAGCCATGGCGGATACTGGGGCGCATGGCATACGACGATCTTCGCTCGCTGCTGCGGGCGCTGGAGCGGGACCGGGACCTCAAGCGCATCACCGCCGAGGTCGATCCGTACCTCGAAATCGGGGAGATCGTCGACCGGGTGCAGAAGTCCGGCGGTCCCGCGCTGCTGTTCGAGAACGTCAAGGGTTCCTCGATGCCGCTGGCCATGAACGTCTTCGGTACGGACCGGCGCCTTCTCAAAGCGCTCGGCCTGAAGTCGTACGACGAGATCAGCGACAAGATCGGCGGGCTGCTCAAGCCCGAACTGCCGCAGGGCTTCGTCGGCATGCGCGAGGCCTTCGGCAAGCTCGGCGCGATGGCGCACGTGCCGCCGAAGAAGGTGAAGGACGGGCCCGTCCACGAAGTCGTGCTGCGCGGCGACGACGTCGACCTGGAGCAGCTGCCCGCCCTGTTCACCTGGCCCGAGGACGGCGGGTCCTTCTTCAACCTCGGTCTGACGCACACCAAGCACCCGGAGAGCGGCGTACGGAACCTGGGCCTCTACCGGCTCCAGCGCCACGACCGGAACACCATCGGCATGCACTGGCAGATCCACAAGGACAGCCGCAACCACTACCAGGTCGCCGCCCGGCGCGGTGAGAAGCTGCCCGTCGCCATCGCTTTCGGCTGCCCGCCCGTGGTGACCTACGCCGCGACCGCGCCGCTGCCCGGCGACATCGACGAGTACCTCTTCGCGGGCTTCACCCAGGGCAAGCGCGTGGAGATGGTCGACTGCAAGACCGTGCCGCTCCAGGTGCCCGCGAACGCCGAAGTGGTGCTGGAGGGCTGGCTGGAGCCAGGGAAGACGCTGCCGGAGGGGCCGTTCGGCGACCACACCGGCTTCTACACGCCGCAGGAGGACTTCCCCGCGCTGACGATCGACTGCGTGACGATGCGCAAGCGTCCGGTCTTCCAGTCGATCGTGGTGGGCCGCCCGCCGACGGAGGACGGGCCGCTGGGGCGGGCGACCGAAAGGTTCTTCCTGCCGCTGTTCAAGATCATCGTCCCGGACGTCGTGGACTACCACCTGCCCGAGGCCGGCGGCTTCCACAACTGCATGATCGTTTCGATCGACAAGAAGTACCCGAAGCACGCCCAGAAGGTCATGCACGCGATCTGGGGCGCACACATGCTCTCCCTGGAGAAGCTGATCATCGTCGTGGACGCCGGATGCGACGTACGCGACCTCCACGAAGTGGCATGGCGCGCCTTGGGGAACGTCGACTACTCCCGTGACCTCAGCATCGTCGAGGGCCCGGTCGACCACCTCGACCACGCCTCGTACCAGCAGTTCTGGGGCGGCAAGGCCGGCATCGACGCGACGGCGAAACTGCCCGAGGAGGGCTACACCCGTGACGGCGGCTGGCCGAACATGATCGAGTCGGATCCCGAAGTCGCCGAACGCGTCACGAGGCGCTGGAAGGAGTACGGCCTGTGAGTGGGGACGTCGCGACGGGCGGAAGCGCGGAGGCCGACCTCCCGTCACGCGGTGGGGTGCAGGCGTTCCTGCGCCTGGTGATGATCGAGCACTCGGTCTTCGCGCTGCCCTTCGCCTACATCGCCGGGCTCACCGCGATGTTCGAGACGAGCGGCACGGTCCAGTGGCGGGAGCTGCTCCTGGTCACCGTGGCGATGGTGGGGATGCGCACCTTCGCCATGGCGGCGAACCGGATCATCGACCGCGAGATCGACGCGCGCAATCCGCGAACCGCCGGACGCGAACTGGTCACCGGCGCGCTGTCCGTGCGGTCCGCGTGGACGGGCGCGCTCGTCGCCGTCGCCGTCTTCCTCGGTGCGTGCGCCCTGCTCAACCCGCTCTGCCTCGCCCTCGCGCCCGTCGCCGTCGTGCCGATGGTGGTCTATCCGTACGGCAAGCGCTTCACGGACTTCCCGCACGCCATCCTCGGGATCGCGCAGGCCATCGGCCCGATCGGCGCCTGGATCGCGGTGACGGGCGTCTGGTCGTGGGACGCGGTGGTGCTGGGGCTGGCCGTCGGCGTGTGGATCGGCGGCTTCGACCTCATCTTCGGCTGCCAGGACGTCGCGGCCGACCGTGCGCACGGCGTGCGCTCCGTACCGGCACGCTTCGGGATCGCGGCGGCGCTGTACGGGGCGCGGGGCAGCCATGTCGTCACGGTGGTCCTGCTCGCCTGGTTCGGTGTGCTGACAGGGGCCGGGGTGTTCTTCTGGCTGGGGCTGCTGATCGTCGCGTGCGCCTTCGTCTACGAGCACTCGATCGTCAAGCCCGGCGACCTCTCCCGCCTCAACCGCGCCTTCTTCACGGTCAACGGGTTCATCGGCATCGCGCTCTTCGTGTGCGCGCTGCTGGACCTGGCGGTGCGCGGGCTCAGCGTCTGACACCCGTGACGGGGCCGTGGGCGCCGAGCAGAAGCGGCATCCCCCGGTGCACCGGTGTCAGTGCCAGGCGGGCTTCCCGCCGCCGGACGAGCGCCCCGTCGAGGTCACGAACGCAGCCATGATGCCGCCGATCAGGCCGAACAGATGGCCCTGCCAGGAGATGCCTCCGTCGGTGGGGAGGACGCCCCAGAGGATCGAGCCGTACAGCACGGCGACGACCCCGCCGAGCGCCACATCCGTGATGCGGCGGTCCACGAAGCCCCTCACCAGCAGATAGCCGAAGAGGCCGAAGATCAGGCCCGATGCGCCCGCCGTGTTGCTCCCGTCGGGGGCGACGAGCCACACGCCGAGGCCGCTCACCAGGATGATCGTGAAGGCGACGGCCAGGAAGCGCCCCGTGCCGCGCAGCGCCGCGAGGAAGCCGAGGACGAGCAGCGGCACCGTGTTCGCCACGAGGTGACCGAAGCCGAAGTGCATGAATGCGGCGGGAACCACATCGACCAGCTCGCCCTGCTGCCGCGGCACGATGCCGAAGGAGTCCAGCGCGTGCCCCGTCATGTGGTCGACGACCTCGAGCAGCCACAGCAGCCCGGTCCAGAGCAGGATCAGCTTGGCCGCCGCCATGGCGCCCCCGCGTGTGGACTTGTCGCTGGTGGTGCGGTTGATGTCGGAGCCTGATCCGTACGCCATCGAGTCTCCCCCCGAGAGAGAGTGAGCGAGGCCGATGCCTGTGGCTTTACAACGTGGCAGACGGCTTGCCGAGTTCCGCACACCAGGATGGCGTCAGAATCGCTCGGTGCCCAGGGTGCCGTACATCAGCGCCGCCACCAGGTCCTGCGGCTGCAGCTCCTTGGTGCCGCCGGGTGCCGTGACGGCCACGGCGTCGCCGCCGTTGAACTCCAGACGCAGCGGCAGGTGGTCGTCCGCGCCGGTGAACTGGCCGAGGTCGAGGGAGAGCGTCGTCAGCTGTCCGCGCCGGATGTCGAGGTCCGCGGTGATGTCGCGCTTCGGCACGCGGTCCGGGTCGATCTCCGCACCCAGTGGCCGGAGCGCGGCGACCAGGTCATGGGCGGCCTCGCGGCCCGGCAGCGTCATCCGTACGCGCTCGGCGCCGTGGTGCTCGCCCTTGTCGGCGAAGGTGGCGTGCTCGCGGAGGAGCTCCTGCACGCCGCCCACGAACTCGCGCTGCGACTGTCCGTCGAGAGCCGCCCCGACGGTCACCGCGTCGCGGATCTCCCGGCTCCGCCTGGCCTCGTCGCTCGCGCGGCGGGCCTCCTCGCGGGCGCGGGCCTTTTCGCTGCCGGTGTCGCTCCCCTTGTCCTTCTTCTCGGACTTCTCGGAGGACTTCTTCTCGGAACGGTGCCGCTCGTCCACCTCGCGTGCCGCCAGCGTCTCGGCGGCCCGTGCGAAGTCGTCGAAGGCCTCAGGGTCGGCCCTGACCCACTCGCCCCTGAGCGCGTCCTTCGCCGCCCGGAGCGTGGACGGCAGGTCGTCCGCGAGCTCGACGATCTCCGAGGCCGTCTTCTGCGCTTCGTGCGAGCCCTCCGTCTGCCGTACGAGCGAGCGCAGGCTGACGCGCAGATACAGCTTGTCGTCGACCGACTTGAGGGCGGCGACGTCCCTGCCGCCGAAGTTGACTGCAGCCGCCACGTCCGCCGCGTCGGACGCCGGCATCTCCTTGAGCGGCGTCTCGTCGTCCCCCGACCCCGCAGCGACGGTCAGTTCGGCCCGCGCGAGCCGGACCGCGTCCCGGTGGGTGACCGCCTTGCCGCGCGCCTGCGTGAGGAAGGTGCGGGCCTGACGGGTAGAACCGTCCACGGAGGCGACGACGGTCGCGGAGGACTGCTCGCCGAGCTTGACCACGGCGCTCCGCACCTTCATGCCGGTCGTCAGACGTTCCGTCGCGCTGCACGCGGATGCGGAGACGGCCAGCAACGCGACTCCTCCCACGGCGGCGACGAGCCGCAGCCGCGGGCGGTGGAGCGGGCGGGAGGTGTGCATGCACCGAGCCAACAGCATCACCGGCCTTCGACGCCAGTCAGGACGATACGGAAATCACGGGAGCGTCAGGCGCGGCGGTCAGGATCCGCCAACTCGCCTTCCCAGCGCCGGTAGAGCTTGTGCGGTACGCCCGCGGCGTCCAGCGCACGGCCCGCGACGAAGTCGACGAGGTGCTGGACGGAACTGCCGCCCGCGTAGAAGGCGGGGGAGGCGGGCAGCACGACGGCGCCCGCATCGTCGAGGGAGACCAGGTGCCTGAGCGTCTGACCGTTCAGCGGCGTCTCGCGCACGGCGACGACGAGGGGCCGCCGCTCCTTGAGCGTGACCGAAGCGGTGCGTTGCAGCAGGTCCTTGGAGAGGCCGAGGGCAACTCCCGCCACGCAGGCGGTGCTTGCCGGCACGATCAGCATCCCCTTCACCGGGTACGAGCCGGACGAGGGGCCGGCCGCGAGGTCGCCGGCGGGCCAGTGCCGTACAGCGGAGACGTCGGGGTCGAAGGCGTCGGGTGTGCCGTCGGCGCCGCGCGTGAGCCAGCGGCGCAGGTCCTCCTGGGCGTGACCGTCACGGAAGGGGTGCCCGGTCTCGTCGAGAATCGTGAGCCGGGCCGCGCGGCTGACGATGAGGTCCACGGCCTCACCCGCGTGCAGCAGCGCACGGAGCACGGCGGCGGCGTACGGCGTTCCCGAGGCGCCGGAGACGCCGACGACCCAGGGGCGGCGGTCGGTCGATGCGGTCACGTCGTCGAGCGTACGCGGGGGCGTCGGGGACGAAGCCCTGGGGCGGGGCCCGCCCGGCGGATCCCGGAGGAGCGCACGGGGAGGCCCAAGAGTGGCCTCGGAGCCGCTTGAGGAGAGGTGTCTGAGGGCGAGCGACCCCCATGCCTTAGATTCGTTACCGGAGATTTCACGGAGCCACGCTTCCCCACGCTCGGCGGGGAGACCTCAAGCATTCGGCAACGGAAGGCACCAGGACACATGGACGCGGTGGACAGGCAGCTCATTCAGGCGCTGCGCGAGAACGGCAGGGCCTCCTACGCCGAGCTCGGCCGACTCGTCGGCCTCTCCGGCCCCAGTGTCACCGATCGCATCAACCGGCTCGAGACCGCCGGTGTGATCACCGGATACCGCGCGACCGTCGACGCACGCTCGCTCGGTCTGGGGGTCACCGCGCTCATCGGCATCCAGCTCTCCGACGCCACCGACCACGAGGACGTCGCCGGCCGGCTGCGTGACCTGAGCGAGGTCGAGGACTGCTGGTTCATCGCCGGCGACGACTCCTACATGCTCAAGGTGCGCGCATCGGACGTGGACGCGCTGGAGACCCTCATCCGACGGCTCTCCGGCACCAAGGGCGTCTCCCGTACGCGCACGACAGTCGTGCTGTCCACGAAGTGGGAGAACCGCGTCGGTGAACTCCCGCAGGAGGTCTGAGCGGGACCAGACCGGTCCCGAGCCCCGCAAGTGCGGGGAGTAGGCTCCACAAGGCGCTCGAAGCAGACATCCGAGGAGGGCTACGCATGGACGCTGGGCTCAAGCGCGAGCTGGAGGAGAAGGTCCACGCAGGTGAGCGGCTCACCCGCGAGGACGGTATCGCCCTCTACGACTGCGACGACCTGGCATGGCTCGGCGGGCTCGCCCACGAGGTGCGAACGCGCAAGAACGGCGATGTCGTTCACTTCAACATCAACCGCCATCTCAACATGACGAACGTGTGCACGGCCTCGTGCGCGTACTGCTCGTTCCAGCGCAAGCCGGGTGAGAAGGACGCTTACACGATGCGCATCGAGGAGGCGGTGAAGCTCGCCAAGGCGATGGAGGGCGAGAACCTCACCGAGCTCCACATCGTCAACGGTCTGCATCCGACGCTGCCTTGGCGGTACTACCCGCGGTCGCTCAGCGCGCTCAAGGAGGCGCTGCCCGACACCGTGTCGCTGAAGGCGTTCACCGCCACCGAGATCCAGCACTTCGAGAAGATCTCCGGGATGGACGCGAGCGAGATCCTCGACGTCCTGATCGAGTCGGGCCTCGAGTCCCTGACGGGCGGCGGTGCCGAGATCTTCGACTGGGAGGTCCGGCAGCACATCGTCGACCACGACACCCACTGGGAGGACTGGTCGCGCATCCACCGCCTCGCGCACTCGAAGGGCCTCAAGACGCCCAGCACGATGCTGTACGGACACATCGAGGAGCCGCGTCACCGCGTGGACCACGTGCTGCGTCTGCGTGAGCTGCAGGACGAGACGGGCGGCTTCCAGGTCTTCATCCCCCTTCGCTACCAGCACGACTTCGTCGACATGCAGGACGGCAAGGTCCGCAACCGGCTTCAGGCGCGCACCACGATGGCGTCCGGTGCGGAGGCGCTGAAGACCTTCGCGGTCTCCCGTCTGCTCTTCGACAACGTGCCGCACGTGAAGGTCTTCTGGGTCATGCACGGCGTCCAGACCGCCCAGCTCGCGCTACAGCACGGTGCGGACGACATGGACGGGTCGGTCGTCGAGTACAAGATCACTCACGACGCCGACAACTACGGCACGCCCGACAAGCTCACCCGTGAGGATCTGCTCGACCTGATCCGCGACGCGGGCTTCAAGCCCGTCGAGCGGAACACCCGCTACGAGATCCTGCGCGAGTACGACGGCCCGGACCCGGAGCGCCGCGAGGCGCCTCAGCCGATGCGCATCTGAGACGGGCGGCGGGGTACTCGCGGCCGCATGGCCGCACCCCGTGAGCACGGCAGTCCCGAGGACGACTACACCGCTGCGCCCTTCGTTCCCGGAGGCGGGGCCGGACTCGACGAGCTGCGCGCGGCAGCAGCCCGGTGCCGGGGATGCCCCCTGCACCGGGACACCACGCAGACGGTCTTCGGCGAGGGCGCTCCCGGTGCCCGGATCCTGATTCTCGGGGAACAGCCCGGCGACCAGGAGGACCGGCGGGGAGAGCCTTTCGTCGGCCCCGCCGGCAAGGTCCTCGACAGGGCCCTGGAGGAGGCGGGGATCGACCCCGCGCAGTCCTACGTCACCAACGCGGTCAAGCACTTCAAGTTCGAGTACGCCTCCGCCGGGCGCGGCAAGGGCGGGGACTCCTCCGGGACGAAGTCCAAGCGGAGGATCCACAAGGCGCCCAGCCTGCGCGAGATGACCGCGTGCGGTCCGTGGCTCGCCGCTGAAATCGCCCTGGTCGAACCGGAGTTGATCGTCGTATTGGGTGCGACAGCGGGAAAGGCGCTGCTCGGCTCCTCGTTCCGGGTGACCAAGCAGCGCGGTGTGCTCATGGAACAGGACGTGCACGGGCGGACCGAACGCCTTCTCGCGACGATCCACCCGTCCGCCGTGCTGCGCGCCGATGACCGGGAGGCCGTCCGCCGGGGTCTGGTGGAGGACCTGCGGGTGGCCGCCGGCGCGCTGGGCACGTCCTGATCCGGTGACTCGCCGGCGCTCAGCGCCTGACAGGCTTGCGCGCTCAGCGCCGTACGGCCTGAGCGCTCAGCTGCTGCTCGACCGCTCTCCTCTCCTCGTCTCTCACGCGGGAGCGGGCCGCGTGCGGCACGGTCGGCAGCCGCGGCTCGGCCAGGCGTCGCTGGACGCCCTGCACGAGCCGGGAGGCGGTGAAGGTCGCGCCGTACACGAAGCGCATCGAAGGCCCGAAGGACGGCGCCGTGATCAGACCGGCGAAGAACAGCCCGGGGTGCGAGGACTCGAAGCGTCCGTTCAGCTCCGGTGCGTCGCTGTTGCCGACCCGGTGCAGGATGCGGCGTACGGACTCGTCGAGCATCGGCAGCCGCGACAGCCGCGGAGTGAAGCCGGTGGCGGCCACGACATGGTCCGTCTCGACGGTACGGACGACGCCGTCCGTGGACTCCAGACGCAGCCGCACCTGGTCCCGTACCAGCTCCGCCGAGGTCAGACGGCTGCTGAGCAGCACGGGCACCGCGAACTCGAACCTGTCGCGCAGCCACCAGGCGCCCGCGGGCCCCAGCGCGTTGCGCGCGATGTGCAAGCGCAGCCCGGCCGGCAACTTCCGTACGGCCCACGGGATCTCGGACCACGCCCAGCTCGGCCAGCCCGTGCCGAGGCCGCAGTGCGGGTCGCGCAGCGCCCGCATCATGGAGCGCTGCAGCGGCTGCGGCGGGGAGTTCCAGTTGATGCGGTCGGCGCGGGCGACGACGCGCACGTGGGCACCCTCCTCGGCGAGCAGCGCCGCGGACTCCAGCGCGGCCTGGCCGGCTCCGACGACCGTCACGTCCTTGCCCTTGAACTGCGACAGCTCGCGGTGGTGGCTGCTGTGCGATACGAGCTCGAAGGGGAGCTTGCGCAGCGGTCCGGGCTTGTGCACGAACGGCATGACGCCGATGGCGAGCACGACCGTACGCGCCACGAGGACCTCGCCCTCCGCCGTCTCGACCCGGAATCCGCGGGCGCAGGGGACGACGGAGGTCACCGTCTGCTCGTCCGCGAGCGGAGTGGCCCGCTTGCCGAACCACTGCCCGTACTCGGTGAACGTGCCGATGGGCAGCGGGCGTCCGTGCTCCACGGTGATGCCGCGTGCGGCGCAGTACGCGGCCAGCGTGTGGGTGCCGGAGGGGTCGGAGAGGTTGGAGGACCAGGGCTCGGACTTCAGGAACATGCCCTGGGGCATGTGGTCGCGCCACGAGGCCATGGGCCGGCCCAGAACGCGCAGGTTGAGTCCGGCCGCTGCTGCGTGCGAGGCGATGGAGAGGCCGTAGGGGCCGGCGCCCACCACTACGAGGTCGTACATGCGTTTCCTTCTCTCTGATCATTCACTGATCGCTCATCACGAGTGGTGCGGAAATGCGTTGTGGACGGCAGCCCCAGCACGGTGGCCGGGAACTCGGGACGCGCAGGTCTGACGCGCAGCCAGGCCTTGCGTGCGCAGCGGCGGATCGAGGAGCGGGTCATGGCGAAGAACGGGGCGGGGTCGTCCGCCGAGAACCAGGCGCGCTCCACCGGACCGACCTCCCCCGACCAGATCCGCGTGGAGACGCTGGAGGGGGCGCGGGTGGTGCACG
>NZ_JACBXA010000200.1 GCF_013870515.1 Streptomyces albidus (ex Kaewkla and Franco 2022)
GGTCTGCGGCCCCGGTTCCGGCACCTGCGCACCGAGTTGACCGTACGCTCCGGCAGCGCATCGGCGACCGTCGACGGCATCAACCGCACCCCGGGCCTGATCCGCAACTGCGGCGGTGTGGGCGGCGACCGTCCGACGGAACTCCCCCGGCACGACGTGACCTGCACGGACACCGACGAACTCGTCCACTTCACCGACGAGTTGGGCGCGCGCGCCCCGGAGGGCGCGGGCGTGGAGGCGGTGCTCGACCGTACGGGCCGGGTGGTCCAGCTCAGGCCACGCGGCGGCGACGTTCCGCCCGGCGGTGACGTACTGGCCGGCACCGGCAAGGGTGCCTCGTGGCTGCGTTCCCACGCGGGCGAGGGCACGACGCTCGCGTTGAAGGAGAAGGTCACCGACCAGCACGGCAGGGAGGTCCGTCTCGGCTCGGGCGACGACATCGTCAACGGCGGCCCCACCCTGGTGGACGACGGTGACGTGGCCGTCGACTTCGGCGCCGACGGCATCGACCGCCCCGGCGACCCCTCGACCCCGTACGCGTGGGGCCTGAAGCGCAATCCGCGCACCGCCCTCGGCGTCGACGGCCGGGGACGCGTCCTGCTCGTCACGGCCGACGGCCGTCAGCCGGGGTACAGCGACGGCCTGTCCGTCACGCAGACCGCGGATCTGATGAAGGCTCTGGGGGCCGTCGACGCGATGAACCTCGACGGCGGCGGTTCGACCGCCATGGCTCTCGGAGGAGAACTGATCACGCGGCCCTCGGACCCCGCAGGCGAACGTCCGGTCGGCGACTCGCTGGTCCTCAAGCCCTGATTCGCCCGCCCCGTCGGGCGGGTTCGGAACCCGGCCGGTCCGCGTCGGAGCAAGCCGGGCCGAACCTGCCCATAGTGGATCGGCACGTCGCCGGTCAACCCCCGGTGATCACCCCGGCTACGCTCGTCGGATGGCAGACTTTCTCCCGGTCACCCGCCTGCGGCTCCCGAAAAGCCGTCAGTACGCCCTGACCTGGGGCATCCCCGACAACTTCGGCGGCATGACGAGCGCGATGCTGCACCGCTCCCGTGCTCTGGTCAGCCTCACAAAGCGTCCCGTCGACGTCCTCACCTTCGACGCGCGCCCCGACTACCCGACGCTCGAAGCAGAGTTGCGCGCGGCCGGTGAATTCATCGACGGCATGCGCCTGATGAACCTCTACGACTTCTTCCGGGACACACGGATCCCGGAGAATGCGGCAGGCTCGCTCGATCTGAAGCGCCATCCCTTCACCCCGCTCGACGCCGGCCCGTCCCACCTCTCCGCGTTCCGCGGTGACATCGAACTCAGCCGCACGCGGCGGGCCGAGGACGGAACGGTGCTTCAGGTCGACCATTTCCGCGAGGACGGTTCCCTTCTCCTGAGCGACCGCCGGGACGCGCACGTACGGGGCGACACGGAGAACAGATCCGTGGTCCTGTGCGACGGGAACGGACAGCCCGTCCGCTCGTGGGCCCGCATGTGGTCCTTCTACCGCTTCTGGCTGGACCTCGCGAGGAACCGCGAACCCTCGATCATGATCGTCGACAGCAAGACCGTCGCGACGTTCATGCTCACCTACCGGCGCAAGCTGGCCACGACGATGCACGTCGTCCACAACTCGCATCTCAGTAGCAACGATCGGCCGCTAGCTCCGCTGCGGGAGTCCAGACGCCCGGTGTTCGAGCACCTCGAGGACTTCGACGCGGTCGTCCTCCTGACCCCCCGGCAGAAGCAGGACGTCGAGACGCTGCTCGGCCCCGCCGGCAACCTGTGCGTCATTCCCAACAGCCGGAGACTTCACGGTCACCGGCGCACCCACGAGCGGCCCCCCGGTGGGGGCATCGTCATCGCCTCCCTCATCAACCGCAAACGCGTCGACCACGCAGTCCGCGCGGCAGCCGACGCGGCGCGACGAACGGACTGCCGCGTGACGCTCGACGTCTTCGGTGACGGGCCGAAGCGGGACTCGCTGCAGAAGCTGATCACGGACCTCGAAGCCGACGACCGCATCCGGCTCCACGGCCACCGGTCCGATGCCCGCGAGCACCTCGCCGAGTCGTCCTTCATCGTTCTCACCGGCAGCACCGAGGGGCTGCCGCTGGTCCTGGTCGAGGCGATGGCGGCGGGATGCGTCCCCATCGCCTACGACGTGCCGTACGGCGCGGCCGACGTGATCGACGACGGGCGGAACGGCTTCCTCATCGAGGAGGGCGACCAGCGTGCGCTGGCCGACGCGATCGCCGCCGTCGGTGCCCTGTCGCCGGACGAGCTGGCGAGGATGCGCCGGGACGCGCGGCGCACGGCGAGCAGGTTCTCGGACGCCAGCGTGACGAGGCTGTGGGCCCGGGAGATGCGCGAGGCCCAACGTCGTCACCAGGCTGTCTTCGGCCGTCGTGCAGGCCGCGCCCGGCGAGCTCTGCGGTTGTGCCGGCGAGCGCTGGCCTGGCCCGTCCGGCAGGTCCGCCTCCGCACCGCACGGCGGCAGGAGCGCGCGGCCGCAGAGGTGCCCGCGGACGCGTGACGCAGCCCGGCGTTCCCGCAGCGCCCCGCCTGCCCCGTACTTCTGCAACGGTTGTCACGGGTCGCCTCACGTGCGCCTGGAGTACCGTGTTCCGGTTCTCCCGTACCGCCGCAGAATCGGACGAACAATGCTGCGCGATGACCACCGGGTCGCCACGGCCGTGCTGACCGAGCGGATATCGCCGCCGACGGCACGCGCCATCGCCTCGGTGGTGGCACGGATGATCCGCGAGGACGACCTGCGCGTCGGCGACCTGCTGCCCAAGGTCCGTGACCTGGCCGAAGAGCTCAAGGTCAGCCCCTCGACGGTCTCGGCCGCCTGGACGCTGCTCAGGCAGCGCGGCCTGGTCTCCGGCAGGGGCAAGGCCGGCGTCGAGGTCGCCTCCCCCGACCTCGCCCCCGTGACGGACTCCGCGGAGGGCACCGTCCCGGTCAGGCACGACCTGCGGCTGGTGCTGCCGGACGCCGCGCTGCTCCCCCGGCTCGACAGGGCTCTGCTTCACGCGAGCGCACAACCGGGACTGAGCGAGTACGACAAGGCAGGGATCGCACCCGCTCTCGAGACCGCGAGCCGGAGAATCTGGCCGTACGAATGCGAGTCCCTGATCACGGCCAGCGGTTCCAGCGACGGCCTGTGGCTCGTCCTCCGCGCCCTGTCGGTGCCCGGGGACCGGGTGCTGCTGGAGGCGCCGGGCAGCCCTCCGGTCATCCGCATCGTGCGCAGCCTCGGGCTGATCCCGGTGGAGGTGGAGTCGGGTCCCGACGGGCCCTCCCCTGCCGGTCTCGCCCGCGGGCTGAAGTCGGACCCGGTCGCTCTCGTCTTCCAGCCACGGGCCCAGGTCCCCACAGGGGCCGTCACCTCGCTGGAGCGGCTCGGTGAGCTGGCGGCGGTGCTTCGACGCAGCCGGTGCGCGGTGATCGAGTTCGACGACATCGGGGACGTCTCCACCGCGCCTGACCGCAGCATCGGGGCGCATCTGCCCGGCCGCACGGTGGTCGTGAAGTCGTTCGAGAAGTCGTACGGGCCGGATCTGCGGATGGCGGTCATCGGAGGTACGGAGCACTTCATCACCGGCATCCACGGCCACATGCTCCTGGAACGGCAATGGACGTCGCGGATCCTGCAGGTGACGCTCGCCTGGCTGCTGACCGATGACGCGACGCAGCGGCAGATCCGCGTCAGCCGGGAAGCGTACGGGCAGCGGCTGGCCGCACTGTCCGCGTCGCTGGCCCGGGCAGGACTCCCGATCGACGCCAAGGACGGGCTGTGCGCCTGGATTCCCGTCAGGGACGAGGACGCCGCTGTGGCGGCGAGCGCGGCCGAGGGCGTCCTGATGTACCCGGGCCGGCACTCCTTCCCCAGCGAGCAGGGCGGGTTCGTGCGCGTCGCCACGTCACGCCTGGTGGACGGCTACGACGAGGTGGCCCGGGTCATCCGTCTCGCCGCGGACGCCGTGTAGGCGCCTACTCCAGCGTCTTCCTCAGGAACTCCTGCGTCCTGGGCTCCCGCGCGCGGTCCAGCACCTCCGACGGTGTGCCCTGTTCCAGGATCACGCCGTCGTCCATGAAGATCACGCGGTCGGCGGCGGCGCGGGCGAAGCCGAGTTCGTGCGTGACGACCAGCATCGTGGCGCCCTCGGCGGCCAGTGACTTCATCACGTCGGTGACCTCGCCGACGTTCTCCGGGTCGAGCGCGGAGGTGGGTTCGTCGAAGAGCAGCACCTTGGGTTCGAGTGCGAGAGCGCGGGCGATGGCCACCCGTTGCTGCTGGCCGCCGGACAGCTGCCGGGGGTAGGCCTCGGCCCGCTCACGCAGCCCGACGCGCTCCAGCAGGGTCAGCGCCTTCTCACGGGCGGCGTCGCGGGAGAGCCGCAGCACCGAGCGCGGGCCGTCCATGATGTTCTGCAGCGCGGTCCAGTGCGGGAAGAGGTTGAAGCTCTGGAAGACCATGCCGACCTGGCGGCGCTGGACCGCGATGTGGTTCTCGGTGAGCCTGCGCAGATGTCCGCCGTGGTGCCGGTGGCCCATCATCTCGCCGTCGAGCACGACGGAGCCGCCGTCGGGCATCTCCAGGCAGTTGATGCAGCGCAGCAGCGTGGACTTGCCGGATCCGGAGGCCCCGAGGACGGCCACCGTCTCTCCCGGGGTGACATCGAGGTCGATGCCGCGCAGCACCTCGACACCTGAGAAGTGCTTGCGCAGGGAGGAGATCTGGACGATGGGCGTGCTCATGCCTCGCTCCTTCGTGTCTCCGCGAGCAGGCGGAGGCCCGACCTTCGGTCGAGATAGCGGCCGATCATCGATGCGCTCCCGCCGCGGCTCGCTCCTCGTCCGTAGTGCCGTTCGATGAAGAACTGCACGCCGTTGAGGAGCGTGGTGATGACGAGGTACCAGAGGCTGGCCACGATCAGCAGCGGCACCGTCTGGAAGGTCTGGCTGTAGATCTCCTGCACGGAGAAGAGGAGTTCGGCACCGCCGATGACCATGACGAGCGACGTCCCCTTGGTCATGCCGATGATCGCGCTGAACGTCGGCGGCACGATGAAGCGCATCGCCTGGGGAAGCTGGATCTTGAAGAACATCCGGGTGGGCTTCATGCCGAGGGCCTTGGCCGCCTCCAGTTGCCCCTCGTCGACCGAGAGCAGGCCGCCGCGGTAGATCTCCGCCTGGTAGGCGGCCTCATGCAGCCCGAGACCGACGATCGCCGCCAGCATCGGCGTGATCAGGGAGTTGGCCTCGGCCGACACGAAGACGGGGCCGAAGGGTATGCCGAGGCCGATGACCGGCATGAGCAGCCCGACGTTGAACCAGAAGATGAGCTGCACGAGTTGGGGCGTTCCGCGGAAGACCCAGATGTAGCCGGAGGCCAGGAACCGCAGCACGAGGTTCTCCGACATCCGGAAGACGACGAGCACCCCGCCCAGCACGATGCCGATGAGCATGGCAACGAGCGTCAGCAGCAGGGTCGTGCCGACGCCCTTGAGGATGGACGCGCTCAGCATGTACCGCGCGACGGTGTTCCACTCGAAGTTGGGGTTGGTGAACAGCATGTGCACCAACTGGGCCGCCAGTATCAGGACGAACGCCGCCGTGACCCACGTCAGCGGCCTCCGCGGGGAACGGGCCGTCCCGAAGTCGACCCCGGTGGGCGGCCCGGCGGAGGCGACCTCGTGGTCGGCCCGCCGGTCGGCTGTCATGACTGACTTCACTTCTCGGCACCTATCCCTCGTGCTTGGCAAGCCACTTGGAGTACAGATTCACGCCTGGCTTGTCCAGGATCTCCCGTTCCAGGCCTGCCTTCTTCATGATCCGCTCGTACGTCCCGTCGGCGAAGAGCTTCTCGAAGCCCTTGAGCACCGGCTGGGTCAGCTCCGAGTCCTTGGGCAGGACGGCACCCTGGAAGAGCCCGTCGAAACCGTTGGCCGCCTCCTCGCCGACGACCTCGAGCCGGCCGCCGGACTGGGCCTCCGCATGGAAGAGCGGGGCCCCTGAGCTGAAGAAGGCGTCGGCCCTCTTCGACCGGACGGCGAGTATCCCGTTGGGCACGCCGGTCACCCCGACGATGTCGAGCTTGGGCTTGCCCTTGGACTTGCACTTCTTGGCCTGCTCCACAGCGCGTTCGTACGCACCGCCGTTGACCTGCGCGGCGAGCTTGTTGCCGCACAGCCCGTCGAGGCTGCTCACCTTCTTCGGATTGCCCTTCTCGACGAGGAAGGGCACCACTTCCTGCACGACGTCCACGAACTCCACGCCGGGGCGCTCGTTCTCACCGCCGACGGAGTCACCGTACGGCGCGAAGGCGAACGCGTAGCGCTTGGAGGACACGGAGGCCACGGCCGCGGAGATGTCGGGAATGGCCACGTGGTTGACCTTGACGCCCATCACCTGACCGAGCGCCTGCATCAATTCGGCGCCGACGCCCGTGTATTGGCCTTCCTTGCCCGGCGTGCTCTTCCAATAGGGAAGGCTCGAACCGTTCATCACGACCGTCATTCTGCCCGCGTCCTTGATCTTCTTCGGAAGCGAGTCGTGGATTTTCTTGTCCATGCGGACGGCCTTCTGCCCGGAGGTATTTCCTGCCTCTCCCGATCCCCCGCCGGAATCACCTCCGCAGCCCGTCAGCAACCCGGCCGACATCACCGACAGCACGGCCGTCGCGGCAGCACACTTCTTCACGCTCTTGCTCATTGTTTCTCCGTCACTTGCTGGCGGACAGCTCGGCTGCCGGGAGCGGGTCGAGTTCGGTTCGGATTCTGCGCTGCTGAAGAAGTGGCAGTGCCAGTCGGGTCGACTCCAGCTCGTCCCTGGACGCGGTGGTGACGAGCATCCCCTCCTCGCCGCCGAGCTGGGCGCGCACGATGCCGAGTGGGTCGATCACGGCGCTCATGCCGATCCGTGTGGGACCGGTCTTGCCCGCGGCGACCACGAAGCAGGTGTTCTCCAGCGCACGCGCCTGCGTCATCACCTGCCAGTGCGCTTCCTTGTGCGGTCCCGCGACCCACGAGGCGGGCAGGGCGATGATGTCCGCTCCGCGCACCGCGAGCGCCCTCGCGGCCTCCGGGAAGCGGACGTCGTAGCAGGTCATCATGCCGACGTTGAAGCCCTTGACCTGGAAGACGGACAGCGGACCGTCACCCGGGAGCACCCGCTCCGACTCCTTGCGGGAGAAGGCGTCGTAGAGGTGGATCTTCCGGTAGACGGCGCGGATCTCACCCTCGGCGGCCGCCACCAGCGTGTTCGACGGGCGGGGATCAAAGGTCATCTCGACGGTGCCGACGACCACGGTCAGGGTGGTCCCCCTGGTCGCGTCCACGATCTGCTGCACGAACGGGCCCGTCAGGGGCTGGAGTTCCTTCGTGCTGTTCGCCTCCGCGTCCTGCGACTCCTGGCGCGTACGGAAAGCGGCCTCGGGCAGGACCAGCAGGTCGACCCCTTGGTCCACGGCGTCGGCGATGAAGGCGAGACAGGTCTTGAGGTTCTCCTGCCAGTCGGCGGTGCCTCGGAACTGGGCGGCGGCAAGCTTCACCATGCTCATGCGGGGTCCTTGAGGTCTGACTCGAATTTGGTCCGGGCCCCGGTCAGGGCCGAGAAGCTTCCTCCGTCGCGTACGGCCGAGAAGGAGTCGCGGGCCCGCAGGCGGGCCTCACGCCGGCTCATCTCGTCCGCGATCTCCTCGGCCTCGGCGGGGTCGAGGACCGCCACACCGTCCGGGTCGGCGATGACGATGTCGCCGGGCATCACCACGACGCCGCCCATGCTCACCGGGACGTTGACGGCCCCCTCGATTCCGAGGAGCCGTGTGGTGTGTGCGGTCGCCCCACGGGAGATGACTGGCAGACGCATTTCGCGCAGTTCGTCCACGTCGTTGGTGGATCCGTTGGAGAGGACACCGACGGCGCCTTTGAGTTGGGCGATCCTGCCCAGCCCGCCGCCGAAGCTGGAGCGGTGGTCGTCGCCGGACTGGTCGATGACGATCACGTCGCCGGGCTTCACGAGATCCAGGGCGTAGTGGACGGCCGTGGAATCGAGGTGGGGAATCTTGACCGTCAAGGCGGGTCCCACAAAGCTCGCCCCCGGCACTATCGGCGTCAGCCCGCGGGGAAATCCGAAATCGGTGGTGTGGCCGAGAGTGGCCACCTCGATCGCCGCGAGCTTGTCGAGGACGTGTTTTTCCGGCCTGCTGAAGTCCTGCCCCAGACGAAATGCCACCCGAGCTCCTTCTCAATTGCTTGATCCCGGGCAGCATGCAGTCACGACGACAGCGCGAACAAGAGTTTTTGTAATCGATCAAAAGTGGCCGGGGCCGTGCCGCTGTGCGGACCGGCCCCGGACGGGTTCAGCGCACTGCCCTGAAGACCTCCAGGCTCGGCAGCTCGCTGCGGCTCACTTCGGTGAAGAGTTCCTTCAGGGCGTTCTCGATGCGCTCCAGCCTGTCCTCGGGCAGGCGCAGACCGCGTGCGATGCGCCCCGGTGACGATCCGCCGTGCCAGGCGATCACCGCTGCGCCGCCGGGGCGCAGCACACGGTGCAGCTCCCGCACTCCCGCCTCGAGGTCGGGCCAGATCGCCACGTTGTTGACGGCCACCACGCAGTCGACGCTCGCGTCCGCCGAGCCCGTCCTCTCCGCCGTCCCCACCTCCAGCGTGACGCGGCCTTCGCGTACGGCGCGGCGGTTGGAGCGGCGGGCCGCCTCACGCATCTCGGGCGAGGGGTCGACTCCGCGGATCTCGGCGGCTTCCGTACGGGCGGCAAGCAGCCGCACGAGCCCGCCCGGCCCGTAACCGACCTCCAACACCCGGTCGCCCGGCCGGAGTCGGAGGAGGCCGAGCAGATCGTCCTGCCTGTTGGTCCACAGCATGAACCGCCCGGCGAGGCGGCCGAGCACGCCGCGGGGATGGGCGAAGGGCGAGGTGACGGGCCTGTCGACGGCCCACGATGCGCGGTCTGAGTCCATGCCGACAGGCTGGCGCTTCAAGTCGGGTTGAAGTCAAATGAGCCATGGCACTCGTGGGAATCGGCGAAGCCGCCCGCCGGCTCGGCGTCAACACCTCGGCACTGCGCTACTACGAGGAACGCGGCCTCGTCCGGCCCGCGGAGCGGCGGGGCGGCCGGCGCATGTACGGCCGGGAGGAGCTGCGCCGTCTGGCCTTTCTGCAGCTCATGCAACGGATGGGGATGAGCCTGGAAGAGGCCCGAACCGTCCTCGACGAGGCGGGTGAGCAGTGGCGTGCCACCGTCCGCGAGAAGATGGACGCGCTGGAGGAGCTGATCACGCGGGCGGAAGCAGCGCGCTACTTCCTTCGGCACGCCCTGGACTGTCCGGCCGACCATCCCGCCCGCGAATGCCCGTACATGGTCGAGACGTTGGACCGCCGGCTCGCCGGTGTCACCTTCGAGGAACTCGCCGCCGAACACGACACCGCTGCGCGCCCGCCGGGGAGCGGAGCCGGTGACGGCGACCGTCATCCGTGAAGACCCGGGCGACTTCCTCTCCTTCGCCCAGAGCATCCGGGGCTGAAGCGCCAGGCCAGTCCGCGCCCTCGGTTTGAAGAGGAGTGCTGAGGCATGGTGGGGTGCAGCACAAGGAAGCCCCACAGAGAGGAGCCGGCATGTCGTCGAAGCGGCGCCGCAAGAAGAAGGCACGTCGTAAGAACGCGGCGAACCACGGCCGTAAGCCCCAGACCTGAGCACGGAGCTCCTGACTCCCGGCCCCTGAGGGGCCGCCGTGTGCAGCCGTCCACCGCCCGTGCGAGGCGGAGGGCGGCTGCACACGTGTGTGGGGTGCCCCTCCCCAGCGCTGCGCGCGTGCACTTTCACCGGCGGATACGGCTCTCGCTCTTTACAACGTTGTAACGCCACAGTAGAACGTGCGTTGTCGCGATACGCCGAACGGGGAGGGCCCAGTGACCGCACGGAGCGCCGTTGCGCGAGTCCGTCAACTGCTCGCCGGAGGGGTCCTGTTGATCCCTCTCGCTTTCGTGCCGCAGGCGTACGGCCCTGACGCGTCCGCGGACGCGAAGCCGCACCCGGGCACCTACGTCAACCCGGTCTCCCGGGGCTTCGCGGACACCTTCGCGGACCCCGCCGTCATACGCGGCGAGGACGGCTACTGGTACGCGTTCGGGACCACCGACCCGCTGCGCAGCGGCGGGGGCAAGATGCACTCCCTGCCCATGGCGCGCTCGAAGGACCTCGTGAACTGGTCGTACGCGGGCGACGCACTCAGTCCGCGGAACGCACCGGAGTGGGCGGACGAGAAGGCCGAGGCCGCCTACTGGGCACCGGACATCAGCTACCACGACGGCCGCTACTGGCTCTACTTCACCGTCACCCAGACCACCGTGACCGGCGAGAAGGACGACAGCGCGATCGGTGTGGCCACGGCACCCAGCCCCACGGGCCCCTGGAAGTCCCACGACGAGCCGGTCGTCGCGCCGCGGCGCGGAGCAGGCGAGAAGGACGACTTCCTGTGGACCTTCGACCCGTCCCATGTCGTCGACACCGACGGGCGGCGCTACCTGTACTACGGCTCGTACTACGGCGGCATCGAGGTGGCCGAGCTGTCGGCCGACGGCACCGGCACGGTCGGCAAGCCCACGAAGGTCGCGACGGACAACAGGTTCGAGGGCGCGTACGTCATCCGCCGGGGCGGCTGGTGGTATCTGTTCGCCTCCTCCGGCGACTGCTGTGCCGGCCCGACGACGGGCTATTCGGTCTTCGTCGGCCGCTCCCGCTCCGTGCGCGGCCCGTTCACCGACCGCGAGGGCGCCCCGCTGACGGCCTCCCGTACGGGCGGGAGCATCGCCCTCACCCCGAACGGCAACCGCTGGGTGGGCACGGGCCACAACTCCGTCGTGAAGGACATGGCCGGTCAGGACTGGATCGTCTACCACGCCATCGACCGCTCCGAGCCGTACCTCGACGAGCCCTACGGCATCAACCGCCGCCCCATGCTCATCGACCGTCTGGACTGGGCCGACGGATGGCCCGTCGTCCGCGGCGGCAAGGGCGCCTCGCAGGGACGGCAGACCGCACCCGTCACCTCTCCCG
>NZ_JACBXA010000201.1 GCF_013870515.1 Streptomyces albidus (ex Kaewkla and Franco 2022)
TCCCCACGGAGCCCAATCTGCACCAGGTCGCTCAGGGGGACAGCCCGCGGACGGGACGTCGCAGGAGCCAGCGCAGAACGGCGACGAGGCGGCACCGGGCGACGAAGCACCCGCAGGCGAAGCGCCGGCGGACGAGACGCCGGGGCACGAGCCACCCGCCGCCGAAGCGCCCAAGGACGAAGAGCAGCCCGACGACGGCCGCTTCAAGGTCGTGCTCGACAACTTCGAAGGCCCCTTCGACCTCCTTCTCCAGTTGATCTCCAAGCACAAGCTGGATGTGACGGAGGTCGCACTCTCCAAGGTCACCGACGAGTTCATGTCCTACATCCACGCCATGGGACCGGACTGGGACCTCGACCAGACCACCGAGTTCCTGGTCGTCGCGGCCACGCTGCTGGACCTGAAAGCCGCACGGCTGCTGCCTTCCGCCGAGGTGGAGGACGAGGCGGATCTCGCGCTGCTGGAGGCCCGGGACCTGCTCTTCGCGCGGCTGTTGCAGTACCGCGCGTACAAGGAGATCGCCGGGATCTTCGCGAGGCGCATGGCGGACGAGGCGCACCGCCACCCTCGTACCGTCGGTCTCGAGCCGCATCACGCCGAGCTGCTCCCCGAAGTGGCCATCAGCATCGGCCCGGAGGGCTTCGCCCGCCTCGCGGTGAAGGCGATGCAGCCCAAGCCGAAGCCGCAGGTGTACGTCGAGCACATCCACGCCCCGCTCGTGAGCGTGCGCGAACAGGCGGAGTTGGTGGTCGCACGACTCAGGGAGCTGGGCGAGGTCACCTTCCAGCAGCTCACGGAGGACGCACCGGACACGTTGACCGTCGTCGCGCGCTTCCTCGCGCTGCTGGAGCTCTATCGCGAACGTGCCGTGTCCCTCGACCAGGAAGAGGCGTTGGGGCTGCTCATGGTCCGCTGGAGCGGCGAGGAGGGCGCGGAACCCGTGGTGACGGACGAGTTCGACCAGGAGCCCCGCCCCCAGCAGCCGGAAGACCAGGCCGAGTCGGGGCAGGAGCCACAGCCGGACGACCGGGAGCAGCCCCGCCCTCAGCGGGAGCGGCCCCGCCCCCAGCAGCCGGAAGACCAGGCCGGGTCCGGGCAGGAGCCACAGCCGGACCCGGAGCCCCAGGAGGAGATGCAGGCATGAGCGAGGAGACGTACGAGATCCAGGACGCGCTCGAGACCGACATGGTCCGCGAGGTGCCGTCGGTGCCGGAGGACGAGCAGGACGACGCCGGCGAAGTCGAGCAACTGGAGCTCAAGCCCGCGTTGGAAGCCGTGCTGATGGTCGTCGACGAACCGGCCACCGAGGAACATCTGGCGAAGGTGCTGGGGCGGCAGCGCAGGGAGATCGCGGACGCGCTGCAGGAGTTGGCCGACGAGTACGACCGGGAGCGCCGGGGCTTCGAACTGCGATTCGTGGCCGAGGGCTGGCGTTTCTACACGCGGGCCGAATTCGCTGAAGCCGTCGAGAACTTCGTGCTCGACGGGCAGCAGGCACGTCTCACGCAGGCCGCGCTCGAGACGCTCGCCGTGGTCGCCTACCGGCAACCTGTGAGCCGTTCACGGGTCTCGGCGGTACGCGGAGTCAACTGCGACGGCGTGATGCGTACGCTGCTCCAGCGGGGACTGGTGGAGGAAGCGGGCGCGGAACCCGAGACAGGTGCGATCCTGTACAGGACGACGCATTACTTTCTGGAGCGACTCGGCCTGCGCGGCCTGGACGAGCTTCCGGAGCTGGCGCCCTTCCTCCCGGAGGCGGAGGCCGTCGAGGGGGATTCCCAGGAAGGCATGCCGTCGTTCGACGTAGACGACAGTGGCGACGAAGTCCCCGACAGAACGCAGACGGATCATTGATGCGAAGCAGTGGCAGCAACACCGGCGGTAACGGCAGGAACAAGGGCGGGGGCAGGCAGAAGAGCGGCGCGGGGCGTCCGCGGCCGGAGGAGCGCCGCTACGAGAAGGGCGAGGGGCCCGCGGCGGGCGGTTCCAAGCCGGGCGCACGCAAGGACGGGCGCGCGCAGAAGTCCGCACAGGGTGGTCCCGTGAAGGGCTCCGCGAAGAAGACCTCCGCAGGTCCGAGGAGCACCGGCCCCGGCTCGAAGAGCGCGGCCGCGAAGAAGGCAACGGCGAAGAAGACCACCGTGCGCGGCGGCGCCCCCAAGAGCGCCGCTGCGAAGGCCGCGGCCAAGAACGCGCCCCGTAAGACCGCGAAGAGCGGCGCCCCCAAGGCGCGTGCCCGCAACGCGTCGGCGCCGGCGAGGCCCCGCGAGTACGAGGCCAAGATCGAGGAGCGCAACCGCGCCCGTCACAGCAAGCCCGCGGTCAAGTCCCCCAAGACCTTCGGCGACCAGGAGGGCGAGCGTCTGCAGAAGGTGCTTGCCCGCGCGGGCATGGGCTCGCGCCGGGCGTGCGAGGAGCTCATCGAGCAGGGCCGGGTGGAGATCAACGGCGGCATCGTCGTCGAGCAGGGCGTCCGCGTGGACCCCGACAAGGACGAGCTCAAGGTCGACGGGCTGACCATCGCGTCCCAGTCGCACGTCTTCTTCGCGCTCAACAAGCCCGCGGGCGTCGTCGCGTCCATGGAGGACCCGGAGGGGCGGCAGTGCCTGGGCGACTACGTCCAGAACCGTGAGACGCGCCTCTTCCACGTCGGCCGGCTCGACACCGAGACCGAGGGGATCATCCTGCTCACCAACCACGGTGAGCTGGCACACCGCCTCACGCACCCGCGGTACGGCGTGAAGAAGACCTACCTCGCCGCCATCCAGGGCCCGATCCCGCGCGATCTCGGCAAGCGCCTCAAGGACGGCATCAAGCTGGACGACGGCTACGCCCGCGCCGACCACTTCAAGGTCGTGGAGAACACCGGCAAGAACTACCTCGTGGAGGTCTCCCTGCACGAGGGCCGCAAGCACATCGTGCGCCGCATGCTCTCCGAGGCCGGTTTCCCGGTCGACAAGCTGGTCCGCACGCGCTTCGGCCCCATCGCGCTGGGCGACCAGAAGTCCGGCTGGCTGCGCCGGATGACGAACACGGAGGTCGGGATGCTGATGGACGAGGTCGGCCTCTGAGCCTGCCGCCGCCGGCGCCCGCGACTGCTGCGGGCGCCGCCGTCTCAGTGGGCGGTCCGCCCCAACGCCTCCTCGGCGGCCGGATCTACGCTGGGCAGGGTAGGAGGCACGGCGTACAGGGAGCGGAGCAGGCACGTGGCGGTACGAGCGGTGCGGGGAGCCGTCCAGCTGGAGCGGGACGAAGCCGGTCACATGCACGAGCAGGTCTCGGCACTGATGACGAACGTGCTGGAGCGGAACGGCCTGACGGCGGACGACCTCATAAGCGTCTGGTTCACGGCCACCCCCGACCTGCACAGCGAATTCCCGGCGGCCGCCGCCCGTAAGCTCGGCATCGTGGACGTTCCGCTGATCTGCGCGCAGGAACTGGACATCGCCGGGGCCATGCCACGGGTGGTGCGGGTGCTGGCGCACGTCGAGTCGGAGCTTCCCAAGTCGGGCATCAACCACGTCTACCTCGGTGCCGCCGCCGCTCTCCGCAAGGACATCGCCCAGTAATGCGTACAGCCCTCGTCGTCGGTACGGGCCTCATCGGCACCTCCGTGGCGCTCGCCCTCGTCGGACGCGGTGTGCAGGTGCACCTGAGGGACAGCGACCCCGAGCGGGTCCGTACGGCCGCGGCACTCGGCGCGGGTACGGACAGCGACCCCGAAGGCCCCGTCGACCTCGCGGTCGTGGCCGTACCCCCGGCGCACGTGGCGCAGGTCCTGGCGGACGTGCAGCGCCGCGGTCTCGCGCGCGGCTACCTGGACGTGGCAAGCGTCAAGGGAGGTCCGCGCAGGGAGCTGCGGGAGCTGGGCGGTGACCCCGTCAGCTACCTGGGCAGCCACCCGATGTCCGGACGCGAGCAGAACGGCCCGCTCGCCGCGACCGCCGATCTCTTCGAGGGCCGGCCGTGGGTGCTCACGCCGACCGCCGAGACCGACACCGAGGTCCTCAACCTCGCTCTGGAACTGATCGCGCTGTGCGGCGCAGTCCCGGTGGTGATGGACGCCGACGCCCACGACAGGGCCGTCGCCCTCGTGTCGCACACCCCGCAGCTGCTCTCCAGCATGATCGCGGCCCGACTGGAGTCCGCCGACGAGACGGCCGTGCGCCTGTGCGGTCAGGGCATCCGCGACGTGACCCGCATCGCCGCCTCCGACCCCGCGATGTGGGTCGAGATCCTCTCCGCCAACCCGGGCCCGGTCGCGGACATCCTCGCCGACGTGGCGGGCGACCTGGACGAGGCCGTACGGGCGCTGCGCGCGCTCGACTCGGCGGACGAGGAGAAGCGGGGCGGCGGCGTCGCGGGCATCGAGGACGTGCTGCGCCGCGGCAACTCCGGCCGGGCCCGCGTGCCCGGCAAGCACGGCCAGGCTCCGGCGGCCTACCGGACGGTGGCGGTGCTGATCAGTGACCGGCCGGGGGAGCTGGCCCGGATCTTCGCCGACGCGGGCTCTGCCGGCGTCAACATCGAGGACGTCCGCATCGAGCACGCCACGGGGCAGCAGGCCGGTCATGTGCAGCTCATGGTCGACCCCGGCGCGGCCGGCGCACTGGAAGCCGCCCTGCGGGAGCGCGGCTGGTCGATCCGCCAGCAGTGACGGACTCGGCGGCGGACGCATCGACGGACGTGACGGCGAGGGTGCGCCGGGAGCCCGTCCCGGGCGGTGCTCACGGTGTGAGGGCGGCAGGAATGAGCGGTCCCTTCAGCCGGTAGCCTTGTGCCGGGGCCGTTCGGCCCACGCCTGCCCTGCCCGTGTTCGAGAAAGGTCCCATACAGCGTGTCTGCAGTGATTGTCGCCATCGACGGCCCCTCCGGCACGGGCAAGTCCAGCACCTCCAAGGCAGTCGCGTCCGCACTGGGGCTCAGCTACCTCGACACCGGCGCCCAGTACCGGGCGATCACCTGGTGGATGCTGACCAACGACGTTCCGGTGAGCGACGCGGAGGCGGTGGCCGCGGCCTCCGGCCGGCCCGAGATCGTCTCCGGCACCGACCCGGCCGCCCCCGCCATCTCCGTCGACGGGGTGGACGCCTCCGGGCCGATCCGCACCCAGGAGGTCACCGCAGCCGTCAGCGCCGTCAGCGCGGTCCCCGAGGTGCGCACGCGCATCACCGAGCTCCAGCGCTCGATCGCCGCCGATGCGGCCGGCGGCATCGTCGTCGAAGGCCGGGACATCGGTACGACCGTCCTTCCTGACGCCGATCTGAAGGTCTTCCTCACCGCCTCGCCCGAGGCCCGTGCGTCACGCCGCAGCGGGGAGCTGAAGGGCAAGGAGGCCGGCGATGTCTCGGCCACCCGCGAGGCGTTGATCAAGCGTGACGCCGCCGACTCCAGCCGCAAGACGTCCCCGCTGAAGAAGGCGGACGACGCCGTCGAGGTCGACACCACCGAACTCTCCCTGGAGCAGGTCGTCGAGTGCGTGGTCACCCTCGTGGAGAGCGCGGCCTCCGCGAAGGAGCAGCGTGAGGGGCAGGCCCCGGCGGCGGGGACGGCGAACGAGAAGGCGGGGCAGATCTCCAAGTGACATCGACCGGCTCCGTGCCCGGCGTGCGGGGGGCCGCGGCCGGGCGCCGGATGGGCGTGGGGCTGATGTACGGCCTGTGGCGGCCGCGCGTGCTGGGCGCCTGGCGGGTGCCGGCGAGCGGGCCCGCGATCCTCGCGGTCAACCACTCGCACATCCTCGACGGACCCATGCTGATGGGCACCGCCCCCCGCCCCGTGCACTTCCTCATCAAGAAGGAGGCGTTCGTCGGCCCCCTCGACCCGTTCCTTCGCGGCATCGGGCAGATCGAGGTCGACCGCGACACCACCGACCGGGGAGCGGTCCTGAGCGCTCTGGGCGTGCTCGAGCGCGGCGGAGTGCTGGGTATTTTCCCCGAAGGCACCCGCGGCGAGGGGGACTTCGCCTCGTTGCGCTCCGGCCTGGCGTACTTCGCCGTACGCTCGGGTGCGCCCGTCGTCCCGGTGGCCGTTCTGGGGAGCAACGACCGGCCCGGCCGGCTCGCGAAGGCGCTCCCGGCACTGCGCAGCCGGATCGACGTGGTCTTCGGTGACCCGTTCCACGCGGGCGACGGCAGTGGGCGCCGTACGCGCTCCGCGCTGGACGAGGCGACCGTACGCATCCAGCGGCGGCTGACGGACCACTTGGCGGACGCCCGGCGGCGCGCCTCACGATGACCCGCCCGCTCCGCCACGAGGAGCACACACCGCGCGCCGGCAGCCCGTCGGCACAGCAGCGAGCCGCAGGGACACCTCCGGCGGCAGCAGACCACCTGAACAGGAACGACGAGGACGAGACGGCATGAACGACCAGAACCAGGACGACGGCCTTCCCGGATCCGGGACCGGCCACGAGCACGGCGAGCTCGGTGACGCCGAGTTCGCCCAGTTCATGGAACTCGCCGCGGAAGAGGGCTTCGACGCAGACGAGGTCGAGGGAGCCCTGGAGGACGCCTCGCAGGGCCCGCTCCCGGTGCTCGCCGTCGTCGGGCGGCCGAACGTCGGCAAGTCGACGCTGGTGAACCGCATCCTCGGACGCCGCGAGGCCGTCGTGGAGGACCGCCCCGGCGTGACCCGGGACCGTGTCACGTACGAGGCCGAGTGGGCCGGCCGCCGGTTCAAGGTCGTCGACACCGGCGGCTGGGAGCAGGACGTCCTCGGCATGGAGGCATCCGTCGCCGCGCAGGCCGAGTTCGCGGTGGAGGCCGCGGACGCCGTCGTCTTCGTCGTGGACGCCCAGGTCGGCGCGACCGACACCGACGAGGCCGTCGTGCGGATGCTGCGCAAGGCGGGCAAGCCCGTGGTGCTCTGCGCCAACAAGGTCGACGGCCCGACGGGGGAGGCCGACGCCTCCTACCTGTGGGCACTCGGGCTGGGCGAGCCGCATCCCGTCTCGGCGCTGCACGGGCGCGGTACGGGGGACCTGCTCGACGTCGTGCTGGACGCCCTGCCCGAGGCGCCCGAACAGAGCTTCGGTGCGGGCAGGGTGGGCGGCCCGCGACGGGTCGCGCTCATCGGACGCCCGAACGTCGGCAAGTCCTCTCTGCTGAACAAGGTCGCCAAGGAGGAGCGCGTCGTCGTCAACGAGACCGCGGGCACCACCCGCGACCCCGTCGACGAGCTCATCGAACTGGCGGGCAGGACCTGGATGTTCGTCGACACGGCCGGTATCCGCCGCCGTGTGCACCTCCAGGAGGGCGCCGACTACTACGCCTCCCTGCGCACCGCCGCCGCGCTGGAGAAGGCCGAGGTCGCGGTGGTGCTGATCGACGTCACGGAGTCGATCAGCGTGCAGGACCTGCGCATCATCACCATGGCGGTCGATGCCGGGCGCGCGCTCGTCCTCGCGTACAACAAGTGGGACAACCTGGACGAGGAGCGCCGCTTCTACCTGGAACGGGAGATCGACCGGGACCTGGTGCAGGTCCGCTGGGCGCCCCGGGTGAACATCTCGGCGCGCACCGGACGTCACATGGAGAAGCTCGTGCCCGCCCTGGAGACCGCGCTGGAGGGCTGGGAGACGCGGGTGCCGACCGGGAAGCTGAACTCCTTCCTCGGCGAGATCGTCGCCGCCAACCCGCACCCGGTGCGGGGCGGCAAGCAGCCACGCATCCTCTTCGGGACGCAGGCCGGCACCAAGCCGCCCCGGTTCGTGCTCTTCGCCTCCGGCTTCCTGGAGGCGGGCTACAGGCGCTTCGTCGAGCGGCGTCTGCGCGAGGAGTTCGGCTTCGAGGGGACGCCGATCCACATCTCGGTGCGGGTGCGGGAGAAGCGCGGCAGGAAGAAGTGACCGACGGGCCTGATCAGCCCGTGATCGCGCTTTGAGGGCGCCGCGACGCCGATGCGTGCGGCGCCCTCAGCGTGCCGGGCCCTCGCGGTTCGGGATCTTCAGCGTTCGCGGCCGGACACACCGGCCGTCCCGCCTGTACGCCGGTGGGCACCGGCGTACGCGGCGCGAACTCAGTGTCCGTACGGCTGGCCGTCGTGCCGGCCGGGCGGCAGCGCGGGCGGTGTGTGCTTGCTGCGCGCCGGCAGCACCTCGTGAGGCCATTCCTCGCCGCGCCAACTGCCGTTCCCCCATTGGCCGGTGCCCGTGCCGTGCACCGTGCCGAAGCCCTCGAACCTCAGCTCCTCCTCGCCGGTCCGGTCGCCCGGCAGCGTACGGAAGAGCCGGCTGTACTCCGCGTACAGCGAGTCGTAGATGGGTGTGGCGGAACTGCCGCCCGAGGGGTTGTCGTGGCTGAGCCGCATGCCGGGGATGCCGGTGATGCGGCGCTGGTCGACGTACGGGTGATGGGCGCGGGATGGTTCATAAGGCTGCACGTCTGTGCCAACGACCGCGCCGCCCGGCGGATGCGGGGCGGCGCGGCGAATGACCTGTTCGCAGGGGTGGTGCAGGAGCGTTCGTGCGAACAGCTCGGTTCAGGACCCGGCGAGCGGCATGACGGCGGCGACCAGGACGCCCTGCGCGGCGGCCTGCACCAGCGCCTCGCGCAGCAGGTCCTCGCGGGGCTGCTGGCCGATGGTGCCCGCGGGGGCGGCGTAGACGAGCACCGTGTTGCTGGTGTTCGCGGCCGTACGCCAGCCGTCGGTGACCGGCAGGGCCTGGTGCGCCTGCCACCAGGCGGTGGGCTGCATCGAGCCGTTCATGGGCGGCTGCAGGATCGCGTGCAGCTGGCCCATGGCGACCAGCACCGACCAGCCCGTCACGGGCGCCGGCGTCTGCGTGAGGCCGGTGACCGGAAGGAAGCCCTGCTCGATGAGGAGGGGTAGGAAGTCGTCGCCTGAGGAGCCGTCCGCTCCGGGGCGGGCGATGCGCGTGGTCGGCTCGACGACGACAGCGGCGTGCAGGGTGTCCTCGATGAGGATCTGACCGCATGTGACACCCAGAACTGCCCGCTCAGGCGCTGGACTTGATGCGCCCGTCGATGCTGCCGGCCCGGGAACCGCGGCGCCTGCCGGTGCCGCGTGGTCGGCCGTCCCGTAACCGGGGGACGAGTAGGCGAAGGTGTGGGCCGGCGCGGGGGCGGCTGCGCCCGCATGGCCGGGGACGCTCGCCGCTGCGTCGGCGGTGATCGTACGCACGGCGCCCTGCACCTCCTCCTCCGAGACCTTCACGACCTGGGAAGGGACGCATGTGGCGTGCGCGAAGGCGAGTACCGCGGTCTCCTCGCCGACGAACAGGACGGTGCTGGTGCGCACTTGGCCGGTGTCGCCCGGAGTGCGGCAGGAGGTGCAGTCGTAGCTGCCCGGGGCGTTCTCGCCGGTGAGCAGCCTGCTGGTTTCATCGTCGCCGATCTCGGCGCGTACGTCGTCGCTGACATCGAGGATGGGGGACACGGGGGCTCCGCTCCTGGCGTTCGGTTCTTGTCCGTATGAACAACGGGCGATCCGTGGTCCCGGTCACGCGTGAACCGTTGCGGAATCCGACCGATGGCGAACCGGTCGTGATCGGAAGACTGCTCAACCGGTGTAGTGGGCAGTTAGGTTCCAGGATCTGCCTCACGATGTCAGAACTCTTCTGGAACAACCACGTGATAGCGCCCAACCATCACCGTTCCCACCCGGTCTAGCCAACAGCACGCGGGCAGTAGGGGACTGAACGCGACGAAAGCGTGGGGGTCGGGGCAATTGCACATCTCGTTTCTGATCAACAGCGGGTACGGCATGGGGGGAACCATCCGCACCACTTACAACCTGGCGCGGACACTTGCCGAACATCACGACGTGGAGGTCGTCTCGGTCTTCCGTTACCGGGACAGGCCGTTCTTCGATCCCGGACCGGGCGTACGGCTGAGGTCGCTGGTCGACATGCGTCGGGACAGTGCGGGCTACGAGGGCGCAGAGCCCGAACACGCCCTGCCCGCCCGCGTGTTCCCGCGCAGCGACGGCAGGCACCCGCAGTACAGCGCCCTCACCGACCGCCGCATCGGCGAGCACCTGGCCACCACCGCGGCGGACATCGTCATCGGCACCAGACCGGGGCTCAACGCGCACATCGCACGCCAGACCCGGCGGGGACCCGCACGCCTGGGACAGGAACACCTCACGCTGTCCACGCACTCGGCGCGGCTGAAGCTCATGCTGCGTGACACCTATCCGCGGCTGGACGCGGTCACCACGGTCACCGAGGCTGACGCGCGCGACTACCGCAGCGTCCTCCGGCTGCCCGGCGTGCGCGTCGAGGCGCTGCCCAACAGCGTGCCCGAGCCGGACGTCACGCCCTCCGACGGCACCGGCAAGTGGGTCGTCGCGGCCGGGCGGCTCGCCCCCGCCAAGCGCTACGACGTGCTGATACGCGCCTTCGGCCGTGCCGTGGCCGAGCGGCCCGACTGGGGGCTGCGCATCTACGGCAGCGGACGCGAGTACGGCAGACTGCGCGCCCTCATCGACGAACTCGGCCTCTACAACCACGTCTTCCTCATGGGCCCGGCGCATCCCATCGAGGCCGAGTGGGCCAAGGGGTCCATAGGCGCCGTCACTTCGAGCTTGGAGTCCTTCGGGATGACCATCGTCGAAGCGATGCGCTGCGGACTCCCGGTGGTGGCCACCGACTGCCCGCACGGGCCCGGGGAGATCATCCGCCACGGGGTGGACGGCCTCCTCGCGCCCACGGGCGATGTGAGTGCCGTTTCCGCGGCGCTGCTGCGCCTGATGAACGACGACGCTCTGCGGCAGCGGATGAGGCAGGCCGCACTCGTCTCCTCGGCCCGGTTCGACCCGGCCCATGTGGGGGCGCGCTACGAGGAGTTGATGACGGATCTGGTCAACCGCCGCGGCGGTGCCCTGCATCGGGCACGGGGAGCGCTGCTCGGCGGCGCCTACGCGGCCAAGGACGCGTTGATGGGCAGGGACTTCGCGCTGCAAGGAGGACGGGCATGACCACCCACGCCACCGGCTCACTGAGGCCGACAGGGAACGCCGCTCCCGGCGGGATCAGGGGGAGCGGCGTGAGCGCCACCCCGGCCGCGGT
>NZ_JACBXA010000202.1 GCF_013870515.1 Streptomyces albidus (ex Kaewkla and Franco 2022)
CGCCCGCGCTCGGCGGAGCCGAGGTCGACGCTGGTCAGCGGAGGCCAGCCGGCCCGTACGAGGACGGTGTCGTCCATTCCGGCGACCGCGACGTCCTCGGGGATGCGCAGGCCGCGGGAGTGCAGGGCCTGCGAGGCGCCGAGTGCGAGCTGGTCGTTGGCGCAGAAGACCGCGTCGATGCCGGGGGCGGCGTCCAGCAGCCGGTGCAGGGAGCGGGCGCCCGCCTCGATGGTGAAGTCCGTCGTCTCCACCAGGCCGGGGTCGCCCTCCAGCCCGCAGGTCTCGAGGGCCTGGCGGTAGCCGCGCTGACGGTTCCGCCCGGGAACGGTGTCGGCGGGCCCGTTGATGAAGGCGACCGTGCGCCGTCCCGTCTCCACGAGATGGCGCACGGCCAGCTCCGAGCCGGTGACGGAGTCGGCGCGGACGCTGTCCACGGGAGCGCCCTCGGGGAGCGAGCCGATCACGACGACCGGCTGGGCCGCGGTGTGCAGCGCCTCGATGTGCTCCGGGGTGATGCGGATGGGGCAGAGGATCAGCCCGTCGCTCGTGCGGTCCGCGAGGCTGCGGAGCACCGCGAGTTCGTCCTCGACGACGGCGTCAGTCGAATGCAGCAGCAGCCGGTAACCGTGTGCTTTGGAGATCGTCTGGATCTGCCTGACCATCGCGACGTACACGGGGTTGCCGATGTCCTGCATGGCGAAGGTCAGCTGCATCGACCGGCCGCCCTTGAGGGACCGGGCCACGGCGTTGGGCACGTAGCCCACCTCCGCGGCGGCGCGCTCCACGCGGCGGACGGTGTCGGGGCGCGCCCCGTGACCGTTCAGCACACGTGAGACCGAGGCGATGGAGACGCCGGCGCGCTCGGCGATCGTCTCGACGGTGGGTGGCCCGCCTGTCGTCACCACAAATCTGCCCCTTCGACCGCTGATCTGAGAACCGACTGGAAACGTTTACAGCTCCCGCGGCAACCGCCCTGGGCAGGAGTGCGGGGTGAGTGACAGGAATGTTGCGCGCAGTTCTCGCGGGCGTCAATGCCGTGTGACCCAGCTCTCACCGCCGGGTGGCCGCCGCCGTAGGGGAACGGGCGCTCGGATCGGGCGCCGGGCGGCGGTCCCCTCACCAGGTAAGTTCGGCCTTCCTTGCTGGCGGGAGCACCTCTTTCGCGCATACCTTCGAGGAGCTGGAAGCCGGCGCGGGCGGTCGGCTCCGCCGAGGCAGGAGGAAGCGAACCGGATATGGCGGTCATGGAGAAGGACACAACGCCGGGTGCGGACGGGCAGAGCGACGAGGGTCCCCGCAACGATCACGCGGACCACACGCACAGGGACGTCAGCGGTGGGTGGCTGCGGCCCACGGTCTTCGGTGCGATGGACGGCCTGGTGTCCAACCTGGGGCTGGTCACGGGCGTGGCGGGCAGCTCCGCCTCCTCCCGCACCATCGTGATCTCCGGGCTCGCCGGTCTGGTGGCCGGAGCCTTCTCGATGGCGGCGGGCGAGTACACCTCCGTCGCCTCGCAGCGCGAACTGGTCCAGGCCGAGCTCGAGGTGGAGCGGCGCGAGCTGCGCCGTCACCCCGAGGACGAACTCGAGGAGCTCGCCGAGGTCTACCAGTCCCGGGGCGTGGAGCCCCGGCTGGCGATGGAGGTCGCCAGGCAGCTCCACGAGGACCCGGAGAAGGCACTGGAGGCGCACGCCCGCGAGGAGCTCGGCGTGGACCCGACGGACCTGCCCTCCCCGACGGTCGCGGCCGTCTCCTCGTTCCTGTCCTTCTCGGTCGGTGCCGCGCTGCCCGTCCTGCCGTATCTGCTGGGCGCGACATCGCTGTGGTACGCGGTGGTGCTGGCACTCGCCGGTCTGTTCGCCTGCGGGGCGATCGTGGCCCGGGTGACTGCGCGGAAGTGGTGGTTCAGCGGGCTTCGGCAGCTGGCGCTGGGTGCGGCCGCGGCGGCCGTGACGTACGGGCTGGGCGTCGCCTTCGGCGTGGCTGTGGGGTGAGTCATGGCCCGTGAGCTGGACTCGATGCCGCTGTCCGCTGCACGATCTTCTTGTTACCTCACGGTTTCAGGTCGTGCGACGCCGGGCAGAAGCCGGAAGGTCCGCGAGCAATGACGCCCGCACCGGACCCGAGTACAGCGCCGTCGTGCAGGGGCAATCCGCACCCCCGCCGCAGGCCCTGGGCGACACCCCATCGTGTATCGCTATGTGGCCACCGAGTCCACGTTCTGAGATGCGACATCCGTTTTTCGGGGTGTGGTCCATCATGTAACCTTCACGGAAATTTGCTCTGCAGAGGGCCAACGTCGTCCCTCGGCCCCCGCTCCCCGGACCCGGTCCGGATCGGGGGTCCCCCCGGCGATGCCGGGGAGGTGCTGTAAGCCAGGACGACGACGGGAGAGCCGATGCGTGCGGCGTTTCAGGCGGCCCACCCTGCCAAGCAGGGGATGTACGACCCGAGGTACGAGCACGACGCCTGCGGTGTCGGCTTCGTGGCCACCCTGACCGGTGAGCCCAGCCATGAACTGGTCGAGCAGGGGCTGACCGTACTGCGCAACCTCGAGCACCGCGGCGCCACCGGCTCCGATCCGGACACCGGCGACGGCGCCGGACTGCTGCTCCAGGTCCCGCACGCCTTCCTGCGCGAGACCGTCGACTTCGCCCTGCCCGAGCCCGGCGCCTACGCCGTGGGCATCGCCTTCCTGCCCGCCGACGAGACGGAGGGCGCCGCCGCCGTCTCGCAGATCGAGACGCTCGCGTCCGAGGAAGGCCTCAGCGTCCTCGGCTGGCGCGAGGTCCCCGTGGCACCCGAACTGCTCGGTGCGGGCGCCCGCGCGACCATGCCCGTCTTCCGGCAGCTGTTCGTGGAGGACGCCGGCGGCGCCGGTGCCGCACGTACGGGCATCTCGCTGGACCGGCTCGCCTTCGTGCTGCGCAAGCGCGCCGAGCGTGAAGCCGGGGTCTACTTCCCGTCGCTGTCCTCGCGCACCCTCGTCTACAAGGGCATGCTCACCACCGGGCAGCTGGAGCCGTTCTTCCCCGACCTGTCCGACCGCCGCTTCGCGAGTGCGATCGCCCTGGTCCACTCCCGCTTCTCCACCAACACCTTCCCGAGCTGGCCGCTGGCGCACCCGTACCGGTTCGTCGCGCACAACGGCGAGATCAACACGGTGCAGGGCAACCGCAACTGGATGCGGGCTCGTGAGTCCCAGCTGTCCTCCGACCTGTTCGGCCCGGGACGCGACGGCGACGAGCGGATGGCTCTGGAGCGGACGTTCCCGGTCAACACCCCCGGCGCCTCCGACTCCGCGATCTTCGACGAGGTCCTGGAACTGCTGCACCTCGGCGGGCGCTCGCTGCCCCACTCGGTGCTGATGATGGTGCCGGAAGCCTGGGAGAACCACGACTCGATGGACCCCGCACGGCGGGCGTTCTACCAGTACCACTCCACGATGATGGAGCCCTGGGACGGCCCGGCCTGCGTCACCTTCACCGACGGCACCCAGGTCGGCGCCGTCCTGGACCGCAACGGGCTTCGCCCCGGCCGCTACTGGGTCACCGACGACGGGCTCGTCGTGCTCGGCTCCGAGGTGGGCGTTCTCGACATCGACCCCTCCCGCGTCGTACGCAAGGGGCGGCTGCAGCCCGGCCGCATGTTCCTCGTGGACACCGCCGAGCACCGCATCATCGAGGACGACGAGATCAAGCAGCAGCTCGCCGCCGAGCAGCCCTACGAGGAGTGGCTGAACGTCGGGCTGATCGACCTGTCCGAGCTTCCCGAGCGCGAACACATCGTGCACACGCACGCCTCCGTCACGCGCCGCCAGCAGACCTTCGGCTACACCGAGGAGGAGCTGCGCGTCCTGCTCGCGCCGATGGCCAAGACCGCGGCGGAGCCGATCGGTTCCATGGGCACCGACTCGCCGATCGCCGCGCTCTCCGAGCGTCCGCGGCTGATCTTCGACTACTTCACGCAGCTGTTCGCGCAGGTGACGAACCCGCCGCTGGACGCGATCCGCGAGGAGTTGGTCACCTCGCTGAACTCCTCACTCGGGCCGCAGGGCAACCTGCTGGAGCCGACGGCGGCCTCCTGCCGCAGCGTCACCCTGCCGTTCCCGGTGATCGACAACGACGAGCTGGCCAAGCTCATACACATCAACGCCGACGGCGACCTGCCCGGCTTCAAGTCCACGACGCTCTCCGGTCTCTACCGCGTGCACGAGGGCGGCAGGGGCCTGGCCGAGAGGATCAAGGAGATCTGCGTCGAGGCCGACGCCGCCATCGAGGCCGGCGCCCGCCTGATCGTGCTCTCCGACCGGCACTCCGACGCCGAGCACGCGCCGATCCCGTCGCTGCTGCTGACCTCCGCGGTGCACCACCACCTGATCCGCACCAAGCAGCGCACCCAGGTCGGTCTGCTGATCGAGGCCGGCGACGTGCGCGAGGTGCACCACGTCGCGCTGCTCATCGGCTACGGCGCCGCCGCCGTCAACCCCTACCTCGCCATGGAGACGGTCGAGGACCTCGTACGGGACGGCACGTTCCTGCCAGGTGACATGCCGGCCGAGGACGCCATCCGCAACCTGATCAAGGCGCTCGGCAAGGGCGTGCTGAAGGTGATGTCCAAGATGGGCATCTCCACCGTCGCCTCCTACCGCGGTGCGCAGGTCTTCGAGGCCGTGGGCCTGGAGGAGTCCTTCGTCGACACCTACTTCCACGGGACCACCACGAAGATCGGCGGCGCCGGTCTGGACGTCGTCGCCAAGGAGGTGGCGGCCCGGCACGCCAAGGCCTACCCCGCCACCGGCATCGCGCCCGCACACCGGACCCTGGACATCGGCGGCGAGTACCAGTGGCGCCGCGAGGGCGAGCCGCACCTGTTCGACCCGGACACGGTCTTCAGGCTCCAGCACTCCACACGCGCCCGCCGGTACGACATCTTCAAGCAGTACACGGCACGCGTGGACGAGCAGTCCGAGCGTCTGATGACGCTGCGCGGGCTCTTCCAGCTCAAGGACGACCGCCCCTCGATCCCCATCGAGGAGGTCGAGCCCGTCAGCGAGATCGTCAAGCGCTTCTCCACCGGTGCCATGTCCTACGGCTCCATCTCCCAGGAGGCGCACGAGACGCTCGCCATCGCCATGAACCAGCTGGGCGGCAAGTCCAACACGGGTGAGGGCGGCGAGGACGCGGTCCGGCTCTACGACCCGGCGCGCCGCTCCGCGATCAAGCAGGTCGCCTCCGGCCGCTTCGGCGTCACCAGCGAATACCTCGTCAACTCCGACGACATCCAGATCAAGATGGCCCAGGGCGCCAAGCCCGGTGAGGGCGGCCAGCTGCCGGGCCACAAGGTCTACCCGTGGGTGGCCAAGACGCGGCACTCGACGCCGGGCGTCGGCCTCATCTCGCCGCCGCCGCACCACGACATCTACTCCATCGAGGACCTCGCCCAGCTCATCCACGACCTGAAGAACGCCAACCCCCGGGCGCGCATCCACGTCAAGCTGGTCTCCGAGGTCGGCGTCGGCACGGTCGCCGCAGGCGTCTCCAAGGCGCACGCCGACGTGGTGCTCATCTCCGGGCACGACGGAGGCACGGGCGCCTCGCCGCTCACCTCGCTCAAGCACGCGGGCGGCCCCTGGGAGCTGGGCCTGGCCGAGACGCAGCAGACCCTGCTGCTCAACGGTCTGCGCGACCGCATCGTCGTGCAGACGGACGGCCAGCTCAAGACCGGACGTGACGTGATGGTCGCCGCGCTGCTCGGCGCCGAGGAGTTCGGCTTCGCGACCGCACCGCTGGTGGTCTCCGGCTGCGTCATGATGCGGGTGTGCCACCTGGACACCTGCCCGGTCGGCATCGCCACGCAGAACCCGGTGCTGCGCGAGCGTTTCAACGGCAAGGCCGAATTCGTCGTGAACTACTTCCAGTTCATCGCCGAAGAGGTCCGCGAACTCCTTGCCGAGCTGGGCTTCCGCACCCTGGACGAGGCCATCGGGCACGCCGAACTGCTGGACGTCAGCCGTGCCGTGGACCACTGGAAGGCACAGGGCCTGGACCTGGAGCCGCTGCTCCACGTACCGGACCTGCCGGACGGCGCGGTCATGCACCAGGCCGTCGAGCAGGACCACGGCCTGGCCAAGGCGCTCGACAACGAGCTGATCAAGCTCTCCGCCGACGCCCTGTCCGCCGACGTCGCACAGGAGGCGCAGCCCGTACGCGGCCAGGTCGCCATCCGCAACATCAACCGGACCGTGGGCACGATGCTCGGTCACGAGGTGACGAAGAAGTTCGGCGGCGCCGGCCTGCCCGACGACACCATCGACATCACCTTCACCGGCTCCGCCGGCCAGTCCTTCGGTGCCTTCCTGCCGCGCGGCGTCACGCTGCGCCTGGAGGGCGACGCGAACGACTACGTCGGCAAGGGGCTCTCGGGCGGCCGGCTGGTGGTGCGCCCGGACCGCGGCGCCGACCACCTCGCCGAGTTCTCCACGATCGCGGGCAACACCCTCGCCTACGGTGCGACCGGCGGCGAGATGTTCCTGCGGGGCCGCGTCGGTGAGCGCTTCTGCGTCCGCAACTCCGGAGCGCTCGTCGTCGCCGAGGGCGTGGGCGACCACGGCTGTGAGTACATGACCGGTGGTGCCGCCGTCGTGCTCGGCAGCACAGGCCGCAACTTCGGCGCCGGCATGTCCGGAGGCACCGCCTACGTCATCGACCTCGATCCCGCCAACGTCAACGCGGGCCTGAGGGAAGCCGTCTGCGAACTCGACGACGAGGACGGGGAGTGGCTGCACGACGTCGTGCGCCGCCACCAGCAGGAGACCGGCTCCACCGTGGCCGAGGCGCTCCTGGCCGACTGGGAAGCGGCGCTTCCCCGCTTCGGCAAGGTCATCCCCGCCACATTCAAGTCAGTGCTCGCCGCCAAGGACGCCGCCGAGCGAGCGGGACTCAGCGAGTCCGAGACCCACGAGAAGATGATGGAGGCGGCGACCAATGGCTGACCCCAAGGGCTTCCTGAACACCGACCGCGAGGTCGCGCAGTCCCGTCCCGTCGAGGAGCGGCTGCGGGACTGGAACGAGGTCTACGTCCCGGGCTCGCTGCTGCCGATCGTCAGCAAGCAGGCAGGGCGCTGCATGGACTGCGGCATCCCCTTCTGCCATCAGGGCTGCCCCCTGGGCAACCTGATCCCCGAGTGGAACGACTACGCCTACCGCGAGGACTGGGGCGCGGCGATCGAGCGGCTGCACGCGACGAACAACTTCCCGGAGTTCACCGGGCGGCTGTGCCCGGCCCCGTGCGAGTCGGCGTGCGTGCTGGGCATCAACCAGCCGCCGGTGACCATCAAGAACGTCGAGGTCACCATCATCGACAAGGCGTGGGACAACGGGGACGTCACCCCGCAGCCGCCTGAGCGGCTCTCGGGCAAGACGGTCGCCGTCATCGGCTCCGGCCCGGCGGGGCTGGCGGCTGCGCAGCAGCTGACCCGTGCCGGTCACACGGTCGCCGTCTACGAGCGCGCCGACCGCCTCGGCGGGCTGCTCCGCTACGGCATCCCCGAGTTCAAGATGGAGAAGCGCCACATCAACCGGCGTATCGAGCAGATGCGTCTGGAGGGCACCAAGTTCCGTACCGAGGTGGAGATCGGCCGCGATCTGGACGCGAAGAAGCTGCGCAAGCGGCACGACGCGGTCGTCATCGCGGCGGGCGCCACGACGGCACGCGACCTGCCCGTGCCGGGACGTGAACTCAACGGCGTGCACCAGGCGATGGAGTATCTGCCGCTGTCCAACAAGGTGCAGGAGGGGGACCTGACCGTCTCCCCGATCAGCGCCGAGGGCAAGCACGTCGTCGTCATCGGCGGCGGCGACACCGGCGCGGACTGCGTGGGCACGGCCCACCGGCAGGGCGCTGCCTCCGTCACCCAGCTGGAGATCATGCCGAAGCCGGGTGAGGAGCGCTCGGAGAACCAGCCGTGGCCGACCTTCCCCATGCTCTACAAGGTCAGCTCCGCGCACGAGGAGGGCGGCGAGCGGGTCTACTCCGTGGGCACCACCCATTTCGAGGGCGACGAGGACGGCAACGTCCAGTGGCTGCACATGATCGAGATGGAGATGAAGGACGGGCGGCCCACTCAGAAGGAGGGCACCGAGCGTAAGATCCCCGCCCAACTGGTCACCCTGGCCATGGGGTTCACCGGTATCGACCGCGAGAACGGCCTCGTCGAGCAGTTCGGCGTCGAGCTGGACGAGCGGGGCAACGTGGCGCGCGACGCGAACTACGCGACCGACGTCGACGGCGTCTTCGTCGCCGGTGACGCGGGCCGCGGCCAGTCCCTCATCGTCTGGGCGATCGCCGAGGGCCGCTCGGCGGCCAAGGGCGTCGACCGCTACCTCATGGGTGCCAGCTCCCTCCACGCCCCCATCGGACCGACGGACCGCGCGCTGGCGGTCTGACACCTCTCATGCGGCCGCGGTGCCCGCCCCCACCCGACCGGGGGCGGGCACCGCGGTGCGCCGGGGGTGCTCCGGCTCTCCCGTGCGGTTCCCCCGTGTCTCCCGCTGTCACCGGTGGTACCTGTGGCGGCGTGAAAATCTCACCCCGATGCACCTGGCCGGTTCATGTCACCTTCATGGCTGGCTAACTGTCCTGTGCCCCGCCCGCCTGCCACTGTCGCCCTAACAAGTGGAAGGGAGCGGGGGAGATGGACATCGGAATTCTCGGGCCGCTCGTCGTGCGGATCGACGGCACCTCCGTGGTCCCCAGCGCGGCCAAACCACGCCAGGTACTGGCGCTGCTCGCCGCCGGAGTCGGCAAGCACGTGAGCACTGCGGCGATCGCGGAGGAACTGTGGGGAGGCGAACCTCCCACCAACCCTTCCGGGGTCGTACAGACCTACATCAAGCAGCTGCGCCGCGCCATCTCGGCAGCCCTGGACCCGTCAGGGGGCCGCAGCGCCAAGGACGTCCTCAGCCGCGGCTACAACGGCTACATGCTGGACATGCCCGGATCGGCCATGGACGCCCACGAGTTCGACCGCCTCGCCACCCGCGGACTGCGTTCGCTGGTGGAGGGCAGGGGAGCGGAGGCGTCCAGGTCGCTGGAGCGTGCGCTCTCCCTGTGGCGCGGGCCCGCGCTCGCCGACGTGCGGACGGGATCCGGGCTCGAGGTGGAGGCACAGTGCCTCGAGGAGGCACGGCGTGCGGCGCTGGACGGACGGATCACCGCCGACCTTCAACTTGGCAGGCACGCCGAGCTGATCAGCGAACTCACCATGCTGACCACCCGGTATCCGCTTCAGGAGAGCCTGCACGCGCAGCTGATGCTGGCGCTCTACCGGTGCGGGCGGTCCTGGCAGGCGCTTCAGGCCTTCCGGAAGCTGCGTGAGACCTACGTCGAGGAGCTGGGGATCGAACCCTCCCAGCGGCTGCAGCGGTTGCACAGTGCGATCCTGGCGGCAGACCCGCTCCTGGACTCGCCCGTGCGGTCTTTGGCGGCCTTTTAGCAGCCTCGGTCACGCTTGGGGGGTGCCGGCCGGGACGGCCGCAGTACCCGTGATGCCCACTCGTCCCGGCCGGTGCACCGACACCGGACGAGCCCGAGGTGGACCCCATGACGCCCTACCTGTCCCGGATGCGCGAGGACGACGCGGCAGGAGCCGGCCGAGTCCGGCTCCTCTGCTTCCCGTACGCGGGCGGCGGAGCCTCCGCCTACGGGCGCTGGCAGCGCGGGCTCGACGCGCAGGGGGCCGGCGTGCGGGTGATGCCGGTGCAGCTGCCCGGCCGAGAGGGCCGCGTCCACGAACAGCGGTTCACCGAACTCACGGCGCTCATCGACGACTTGGACGAGCACCTGGACGAGGAGCTGTCCCGGCCGCACATCTTCTACGGCCACAGCATGGGCGCGCTCATCGCCTACGCGCTGACCCGGCGCCGGCAGCAGCGCGGTGCGCCGCTCCCCAGCGCGCTCCTTCTCGGCGCCTACCGAGCGCCGCATCTGCCCGCGCCCGCCATAGCCGCGCCGGACGCCGACGACGAGGAGCTGACAGCGGGCCTCGCCCGGCTCGGCGGGATTCCACAAGTGCTGCTGAAATACCCGGAGTTCCTCTCCGCCGTACTGCCGGTGGCGCGCGACGACCTGTCGATGTGCCGGCACGACGCCGTGGCGACGCACACCGAGCCGCTGCCGGTGCCGCTTCATCTCTTCGCGGGCGAGCGCGACCGGCTGGTGTCCGTACGGGAGATCGCCGCGTGGCAGCGGTTCGCCGGAGAGGGATGCGACCTGCGCACCCTGCCCGGCGGTCACTTCTTCATCCGCGACGACGAGCGGGGCTTCCTGGCGGAGCTGGCCGCGGTCCTCGAACGCTACGCGCCCGCACAGGAGTTCGCGGGCGCCCCAGCCTGAGGCCGCCCGCCACCGTCCCCCGCCTCGCGGTCAGCCGTCGTAGACGCCCTGGAGCGCGGGGGACTCGGTGTCGGGTGTGGTCCATCGGGTACCGCCGATGGCCCGCTGCTTCGGACGGCGGTGCCTGCCCACGGGGCTGGAACCCGGCAGCAGGACGACGGCGACGGCCGCGCCCGCCGCCACCACCGCGGCGGCCACCAGGAAGCCCGAAGCGGCGGCCTGTCCGAAGGACTCGCGGGCGGCCGGGGAGGTCGGCGGGCCCGGCACCTCGGAGCTGTACTGACGGGCCAGCACGGTGCCGACCACCGCGACGCCCAGAGCGTTGCCCAGCTCCTGCATCGTGTCGTTGAGTGCTGCCGCGTTGCCCGAGCGCTCCGGCGGTACGAGGCCCATCACCGTGTCCGTCACGGGAGTCAGCGCGAGGCCGATCCCGAAACCGCTGAGCAGCACCCCGGCAAGCACGGGCGGATAGCCGACCGAGGCCTGGCTGAGGGTGAACATGCCGCCGGCCGCGCACACCAGG
>NZ_JACBXA010000203.1 GCF_013870515.1 Streptomyces albidus (ex Kaewkla and Franco 2022)
GGACCAGCAGCAGGCCATCGAACTCCTCCTGGACAAGATGAAGCAGACCAAGTCCAACGCCGAGTTCCTGCTCCAGATTCAGAAGACCACCCCCTCCACCCCCAACGGCAACGGAGGCGGCGGCAACGGCGTCGAATGACCGCCTTCACCGCCGCCCCTGCCGGGAGCGTGGTCAGGAGCTCTGGGGCTCCAGCTTCACCGAGATGCTGTTGATGCAGTACCGCTGGTCCGTGGGCGTCGGATAGCCCTCGCCCTCGAAGACGTGGCCGAGGTGGGAGCCGCAGCGCGCGCACCGCACCTCGACGCGCAGCATGCCCATCGAGCGGTCCTCGATCAGCTCCACGGCGTCGGAGTCGGACGGGTCGTAGAAGCTGGGCCAGCCGCAGTGCGACTCGAACTTCGTGTCCGAACGGAACAGCTCCGTCCCGCAGGCCCGGCAGTTGTAGACGCCGGTCGTCTTGGTGTCCGTGTACTCGCCGGTGAAGGCGGGCTCCGTGCCGCCCTGCCGCAGTACCCGGTACTCACCGGGGCTGAGCTCGGCCCGCCACTGCTCTTCGGGCTTGTCGATCTCGTACGTCACGAGCGCCTCCTTGCGCTTGTCGCGGGTCCGGGCTCCGCCGGGGCGTACTCACGGCCCTCAGCGCTGGAGCAGACCCAGGATCTTCGGCCCCAGCTCCGTCACGTCACCCGCCCCCATGGTGAGAACGAGATCACCGGGCCCGGCCATTCCCGCGATCAGCTCCGGGCCCGCCGTGCTGGACCGGCCGTGCTGCACGTCGGCGCCCGCGGCTCGTGCCGCGTCGATGATCAGAGCGCTGGTGACCCCGGGGATCGGGTCCTCACGCGCGGGATAGATGTCGAGGACGACGGAGGCGTCCGCCAGCGCCAGCGCCTCCCCCATCTCGGTCGCCAGCTCCTGGGTGCGGCTGAAGAGGTGCGGCTGGAAGAGGACGAGGATGCGGCCGTCGCCCGCGCCGCCGCGGATCGCTTCGAGGTCGGCGGTCATCTCGGTCGGATGGTGGGCGTAGGAGTCGATGACCTGGACGCTGCCGGCCTCGCCCTTCAGCTGGAGGCGCCGCCGCACACCGGTGTAGGTGCCCAGGGCCTTGGCCAGCTCGTCGGCCGGCACGCCCATCTCCGATCCCGCGACGAGCGCGGCGACGGCGTTGCTCGCGTAGTGCCTGCCGGGGACGAAGACCGCGAAGGTCATCTCCTTCCCGTCGAGCAGCACGGTGGTCTCGCTCGTCAGGCCGTGCGCGGTGATGTCGAGGATGCGCACGTCCGCGTCGGCCGCCTCGCCGTACGTCCGTACGCGCACCGTGTCGCGCTCACGCACCCGGCGCGTCAGCTCGCGGGCGCCTTCGTGGTCCGCGGAGACGATGAGCGTGCCGCCGGGGCGAACGCGCTCGGCGAAGGTCTCGAAGGACTCGTAGATCTCCTCGATCGAGGCGTAGTTGGCGTGATGGTCGAGCTCCACGTTGAGCACGATGGCCACCTCGGGCGCGTACTTGTGGAAGCTGCGGTCGCTCTCGTCCGCCTCAGCGACGAAGATCTCGCCGCGGCCGTTGTGCGCGTTCGAGCCCGGCTCGTCCAGGTCGCCGCCGATCGCGTACGACGGGTCGAGCCCGAGCGAACCCAGGGCGACCGCGAGCATCGAGGTGGTGGTGGTCTTGCCGTGCGTACCGGCGACGGCCAGCGGCCGGCACGCGTCCATCAGCGCCGCGAGCGCGTCCGAGCGGTGCACGACCGGAACGCCGCGTGCGGCGGCCGCGGCCAGCTCCGGATTGTCCGGGCGGATGGCGCTGGAGACGACGACCGACGTGGCGTCCTGCGCCAGATTCCCGGCGTCGTGACCGATGTGCACTCCCGCACCGAGCCCGCGCAGCGCCGCCACCGTCACCGACTCCCTGGCGTCGCTGCCCTCCACCCGCGCTCCGCGCTGGGCGAGGATCTTCGCGATGCCGGACATCCCCGCACCGCCGATGCCGATGAAGTGCGGCCGTGCCAGGGCTTCCGGGACGGTCGTGCGGGACGGGTCGGCTGCCATTCGGGCGCCTCCTGGATGGGCTCGTACTCTCGAAGTCGGGCGCGGTGCGCACCGCATGAAGAACGCACGGTGTGCGGTACGCGATACGCGCGCCGCTCAAGCCTATGCGGTACGCGCACACCGCCCGTTCTCCTCCCCCGGCCCGTCCCTGCTCGCGCCCCGTGCCCTCTTGGCCCGGGACGCGAGCGGGCTCGCCTAGTCCGTGTGCGCGAACAGCTTCAGCACCGGGACTCCCACCTTGTGCCGGGCGCGGGTCGCCCAGTCCCGGTGGAAGAACTCCTCGACCAGGTGCGGGGCCGTCAGCACGATGACCTCGTCGGCCTTCGTCCGCTCGACGACGGCGGTGAGCACGTCGAGGGGGTGGTCCTCGATGACCTCACCCTCGGCCTGCGCTCCGGCCTCCCTCAGCATGGCCAGCGAGTGCTCCAGCGCGCGGGTGGCGGGCTGCTTCGTCTCGCGGTCGTCAGGTTCGCTGCCTTCACGCACGGCCTCGTCGAACTCGCCGAGCGCGACGTCGTCCAGGGCGCGCAGCAGCCGGTCCTGGTCGCCTCGTGGCTGTATCAGCACGACGAAGGAGACGGCCTCGTCTCCGTGGAGTGTCGTGACGAGTTCCACGTCGTCGGACACCAGCGGCTTCTCGATCATCAGTACGGTCGTGAACACAGCGGTGCCCTTCTCCCACATGGAGCCCGGACGGGCTCCGACTCGAACGTCTTGCTCCCCGCGTACGCGGGGCTTGCGCACCCAAGTCTGCCCAGGATGCGGAAAGGCATCGCCCTATTCCGCCGATTGTCGGATGCGCTGATAACGGGTGAACAGAAACCCGTCCTCCTCCAGTACCCCCGCCAGCCGGAAGTCCACAGGCACCGCGATCTGAGGTCCGTCGACGATCCGGGAAGCGTCGCCCGAAGTGATGCGGGGCGCGAGGGCCAGGCACAGCTCGTCCAGCACGTTCCCGGCGATCAGCTGCCCCAGCAGCCTCGGGCCGCCTTCCGTCAGGAGCCGCCGCAGGCCACGCTCCGCCAGGGCACCCGGCAGCCTCGCGGGGTCGACGACCGCGCCGGCGCCCGCGAAGACGACCTCCACGCCGGCCTCACGTGCCGCCGCCACCCGGTCGGAGGGAGCGGCCGATCCCGTCACCAGCAGGGTCGGCACGAGGGGCCGCGAGAAGAGCGGCAGCGAGAAGTCGAGGTCCAGTCCGGCGGACACCACGGCGATCGCCGGCGCGGGGCCCTGACCGGCAGCCGCCCGCCGGCGCGCGAAGACCTCGCGCTCCCGCGCCGGGCGGTACCCCTCCTGCCGTACGGTCTGCGCACCCACCACCACTGCGTCCGCCAGTCCGCGCAGCACGCCGAAGATGCGCATGTCCGCCTCGGACGAGAGCGGCTGCGAGCGGCCCTCGTGGTAGGCGGCGCCGTCCAGCGACGAGACCATGTTGGCGCGCAGCCAGACCTCCTCGCCGGAGGAGGCCGGCTCCGGGTACTCGTACGCCTTCGCCAGCGCCTCGATGCTCCACTGTCCGTCAGCGGCGGCATCCGGCTGGGCGGTTTCACCGGTCGTCCCGGACGGGTGGACCTTGTCGTCGGCACTGCCGGGGAACAGACGTCGCATGGGGCGCAGTTTGGCACGCTCCGCTCCGGCATCAGGTCCTGCGGGCCCCTGGCCGCGGGGCGGTCTCCCTGCGGACCGCCCGGAGCCCGCGTTCCGTCTGCCTTTAGCATGAAGAGCGTGTCCCCCTCCCTCGACTCCGCCGATTCCGCAGGTCAGCTCCCCGGGGCCGGCAGCGCCGAGCCGCTGTCCCTGAGCGCCCGCCAGCCGCACGTGCCCGCCGAGCGACTGGTCGCGGAGATGGTGCCTCCCCCGCGCTTCGACGGAGTCCGCTTCGAGACGTACGTGCCCGACCCGGCGCAGCCGAGCCAGACCGAGGCCGTACGGGTGCTGCGCTCCTTCGCCCAGGGGCTCGACGGCGGCAAGGGCACCGCAGGCGGCAGGAGGCGCTGGTTCCGGCGCGGATCCGCGGCGGCGGACACCTCCGGTCCGCGGGGTGTCTACCTCGACGGCGGCTACGGCGTCGGCAAGACGCACCTGCTCGCCTCGCTGTGGCACGCGACCGACGCACCGCCCGAGCGCAAGGCCTTCGGCACGTTCGTGGAGCTGACGAACCTCGTGGGCGCCCTCGGCTTCCAGCAGACGGTGCGGACGCTGGGCGACCACCGCCTGCTGTGCATCGACGAGTTCGAGCTGGACGACCCCGGCGACACCGTGCTCGTCTCCTCCCTGCTCAGCCGGCTCGTCGAGCAGGGAGTGGCCCTGGCCGCCACGTCGAACACGCTCCCAGGCAAGCTCGGCGAGGGCCGGTTCGCCGCCGCCGACTTCCTCCGCGAGATCCAGGGCCTGTCCGCGCAGTTCCGGACCCTGCGCATCGACGGCGAGGACTACCGGCACCGCGGTCTGCCGGCCGCTCCCGCGCCCTTCGCCGAGGAAGAGGTCACGGCCGCCGCCGTCCGCACGCCCGGCGTGTCACTCGACGGCTTCCCCGCCCTCCTCGACCATCTCGCCAGGGTCCACCCGAGCCGATACGGCGCTCTGGTCGACGACTTGGGGGCGGTCTGCCTCACGGGGGTGGGGCCGGTGCCGGACCAGTCGACGGCGTTGCGGCTGGTCGTGCTCGCGGACCGGCTCTACGACCGGGAGCTGCCGGTGCTCGCCTCCGGCGCCCCCTTCGACGAGCTCTTCAGCAAGGAGATGCTCGAGGGCGGCTACCGGAAGAAATACTTCCGCGCCATTTCCCGGCTGACGTCCCTCGCACGCGACGGCGAGCGACTCGTCCACGCGTGACGAGGCCTGTGCGGCGAGACGGCCGGGGCCCTTCCCCCACGCGCGTAGATACTGACGCCCTGCCTAGTGCTCGTACACCCGTCCGCGTGGTAGACACACCTCGTACCTGGCCGCCAACAGGGAGTTCTTCATGACGACTTCACGACGTCAAGTGCTGGCAAGATCGGGCGCGATGGGAGCAGGCATCGCCTTCTCGGGTGCCCTCTCGGAGCTGTTCACGGGCACCGCAGCCGCCCAGGGCACCGGTGGTCGCTCGGGCTACGGGCCACTCGTCCCGGACCCCGACGGCGTTCTCGATCTGCCCAAGGGCTTCCGTTACAAGATCCTCTCCCGCGAGGGCGACCCGCTGCCCTCCGGCGAGGGCAAGACGCCCAGCAACTTCGACGGCATGTCCGCCTTCTCCACCCGCGGCCACGACAACCGCCACGGGCACAAGCACGGCTCGACGTGGCTCGTGCGCAACCACGAGAACCGCCAGGACGGCAAGATCGGCGTGCCCACAGTGGACGGGCTCACCTACGACCCGGACGCCAAGGGCGGCTGCACCCTCCTGGAGCTGGACCGGCACAACGAGGTCATTCAGGAGCGGGTCGGCATCGCCGGCACCTCGACCAACTGCGCGGGCGGGCCCAGCCCTTGGGACACCTGGCTCACCTGCGAGGAGACCGAGTTCAAGGCCGGGGAGGAGGGCTACAGCAAGGACCACGGCTTCATCTTCGAGGTCGGGTTCCGCCACGACCGGCCCACCTCGGTCGAGCCGCTGACGGCGATGGGCCGCTTCCAGCACGAGGCCATCGCCTTCGACCCGCGCAACGGCGTCGTCTACGAGACCGAGGACGCCTTCGAGAAGCCGTTCGGTCTCTTCTACCGCTTCCTGCCGGAGAAGCCGCTGGGCGGGTACGGCTCCCTGCACGCGGGCGGAAAGCTCCAGGCCATGCGGGTGCCGGGCGTGCCCGACCTGTCGGCCGTCCAGGAGCCGGGCAAGACCTTCGACGGGATCGAATGGGTCGACGTGCCCGACCCGCTCGCCAAGGAGACCCCCATCCGCTTCCAGGACTTCGGCAAGGGCGGCATCACGCACGCCCAGAAGCTGGAGGGCTGCTACTGGGGCGGCAAGAGCGTCTACTTCGTCTCCAGCTACGCCAAGAGCGAGGAGGGCTCGAAGGCCGACCACTACGGCCAGATCTGGCGCTACGACCCGAAGCACAAGCAGCTCACCCTCGTCGTCGCCTTCGGCCCGGACACGGACCTGCAGCTGCCCGGTGAGGAGCCGGACAACATCTGCCTGGCGCCCAGCGGCGGGCTGATGGTCTGCGAGGACGGCGAAGGCGCACAGCACGTCTTCGGTCTGACCAAGCACGGCGCCCTCTACCCGATGGCGCGGGGCCGGCAGAACATCGGCACGCCGGAGGAGCCCGCATGGGGCGAGTTCGCGGGCGTGACCTTCTCCGAGGACGGCCGGACGATGTTCTTCAACTGCTACACGCCGGGCACCACTTTCGCGGTGACCGGTCCCTGGAAGCACTAGGGGCTCGAGTAGGAGCCGACTCCCCCTGCGGCCGGTGCGCCGGCCGGCCGCAGGGGGGTGGTCCCGCTTCGTCTAACCCCGCCGGGACGCCTGCGTGCAGGCCAGCGCCGTCGCCAGCGCCGCCACCGCGAGGGAGAGCACGGCCGATCCCCAGGGCGGGTTCACCGTCCCCGTGTGGGAGCCCGTCACCAGCCCCCTGACCGCGGCGTTCGCCGGGGAACCGCTGACGACGAGCACCAGCAGCGCGCCGAGCAGGGTCGAGGTCACCGCCCAGGCCGTACTGCGCAGAAGCGGCCGGTTGCACAGGGCGCCCACCGCCGTGCCGAACAGCGCGCAAGCCGACGACGCCAGCACCCCCGCCACGACCGCCGGGAAGACCGGCACGTTCACCTGGCCCTCGGAGCTGTGCGGATCGCTCACCGAGACGACGTAGACGAGGCCCGCCACACCCAGCAGGCTCGCGCCGATGTAGGCCGTGAGGACGCTGGAGAGGTGCACGCGCCCCGGCCCCGCCGCGGCAGCGGTGCACTGCCGTGAGGAGGTCGGCTCGGCACCCACGCTGATGCGAACCAGCCAGGCGGCGACGGGCAGCAGCATCGCTGCGGAGACGCCGAGCGAGTCCAGCAGCGGCCGGTCCCACTGGATGACGACGCCCATGAGCGTGACGTACAGCAGCACGGGCGGCAGCCAGCGCTGGGAGCCCATGAGCACGGCGGCCTGGTAATGGATCAGGGCGATCATCGAGTTGCCTCCCCGGACTCCTCGCGGGACTTCTCGGCGGGTTGCTCGGTGATCTCCACACGCTCCTCCGGAGGTTCCTCGGAAGACTCCGCCGGGGCCGGCTCGCCGGACTCCACGGCGGCCTCCACGGTGGACCCCTCGCCGGCTTGCTCACCGGCTTCGACGGCTTCCTCGGGAGACACGGCGGACGCCGCCTCGGCGGACTCCGCGGGAGCCGTCTCGGGTGCCGGCCCGGCGGACTCCTCCAGGAACTCCTCGCGTACGGAGCGGACGTGCCAGTTCGCGGCGAGCAGGCTGCGGAGCAGCGGGTCGCAGTACGGGACGGGTGCCGTCAGCAAGGTCGAGCCGTCCGGGATGCTCTCGGCGAGCGGAGAGCCCGGAAGCCCCGACGGAGGTTCGGCGCCGGGCGGCCCCTCCGCCTCGATGCGTACGCACGGACCGGCGGGAGCCGTCCCGGGCTCGTGGGTCGCGTAGCCCTCGAACTCGAACAGCTTTCCGCCTTCCACCCTGTAGATCGCGGAGGGTGCTCCGTCGAGGCGCCGGGGATCGTGATCCACGAAGACGACGGTGCCGCCGTCGGCGACCCGTTCCGCGACGGCCCGGTCCAGGACGGAGCGCGCGGGCAGGTCCAGGCCGGTCCACGCCTCGTCCAGCACGAGCAGCCCGGGACGGGACATCAACGCCTGTGCCACGGCGACCTTCTGGCTGGTCCCCTTCGACAGTTCCGAGAGCGGCGTACGGCCGTACGCCGCGGCCCCGAAGCGCTCGAGCCAGTCGCGGCCCGCCTTGAACGCGGCGGTCCGCCGGAGCCCGTGCACCCGGCCCAGGTACGTCAGGAAGCCGAGAGCCGTCAACGGCAGTGCGGCGGGGAAGCGTTCGGGCACGAAGGCGCTGGAGGGCCGGCCGGAGATCCGGCCCTCGGTGGGTGCGTCGATGCCGGCGAGCAGGCGCAACAGGGTCGATTTGCCACTGCCGTTCGTGCCTTCGATCCGCACCAGGCTGGCTTCGGGGAGTGAGAGGTCGACTCCACTGAGCACCCACGGTCCCGTGCGTCCGTAGCGGCGGCAGACTCCGTCCAGTCTCATGAGAGTTGACGGTAGCGGGTGCTGGCAGACTGCGGTGGGTGATCGACGCACAGGAGTACGCACTGCCGTTCGTGGTCCGGATGGAGCGGGACGAACCGCCCTCTCTGACGGACGCGTTGGAGACCGCGGCGCGCGCGGTGCTCGTTTTTCTCACCGACGAACGAGCCGTCGGCGACGGCGAATGGGCGGAGTCGGTGCGGCTGTGGGAGGACATCGCCATCCGCAAAGTGGTCCGTCGTGCGCGCGGCGCGGAGTGGCGGCGCGCGGAGGCGCTGCCCGGCATCACGGTGACCGGAGGGACGGCGGCGGTGCGGGTCTTCCCGCCCGTTCCCGTGGACGACTGGCCGAGGGATCTCGCACGGCTCCAGGTCTCCGGCACCGAACTGACCGACCCCGAGCCGCCCCCGCCGCCCGCGGAGGGACTGCCGGTGCTGTGGTCGGGCCCGGACCTGGAGATGTCCGCCGGCAAGGCGATGGCTCAGGCCGCGCACGGCGCGCAACTGGCCTGGTGGGACCTGCCCGATGCCGCCCGTACGAGCTGGCGCGAGGCCGGCTTCGCGCTCTCCGTTCGCACGGCGCCCGGGCCCGAGGCGTGGAACCGTCTGGTGCGCAGCGGCCTCCCGGTCGTACGGGACGCGGGGTTCACGGAGGTCGCCGCGGGGTCCTGCACGGTCGTCGCCGAGCATCCCGCGCTGCGCCGCGGCTGAGCCCGTGTGACCGCCCGCTCCGCCCGAACCTCAAGTCCTGCTCTGAACAGTGCCCGCCGAGGATTCGTCCGCCCGGATCGTGGCAGGAGCCGTACAGCACGGAACGAGAACACGGGGAGACGGGGGAGGAGTCGCGCATGGAGGGAACAGGCACCCGCGTGCGGCTGGGCACCGGCATCGGCTGGCGGTCCGAGATCGCGGACGGGATCGAGGCGTTGCCGGGCATCGACTGGGTCGAGGTCGTCGCGGAGAACATCTGCCCGGGGCATCTTCCCGACGCCCTGCAACGACTGCGGGAACGCGGCACGACCGTCGTACCGCACGGCGTCTCGCTGGGGCTCGGCGGAGCCGAACTCCCCGACCCGGAGCGCCTGAAGGCGCTGGCCGAGCGGGCCGAGGCGCTTCAGGCCCCGCTCGTCACGGAGCACATCGCGTTCGTACGGGCAGGAGGGCCGCAGACCGGCACCCCGCGGATGGAGGCGGGCCATCTGCTGCCCGTCCCCCGCACATGGGACGCGCTCCACGTGCTGTGCGAGAACGTGCGCATCGCCCAGGAGGCCCTGCCCGTGCCGCTCGCCGTCGAGAACATCGCGGCGCTCGTCAACTGGCCGGACGAGGAGCTCACCGAGGGCCAGTTCCTGGCCGAACTGGTGGAACGTACCGGCGTGCGGCTCCTCATCGATGTCGCCAACCTGCACACCAACCACGTCAACCGTGGCGAGGACCCCGCCACGGCGCTGGACGAACTGCCGCTGGAGGCACTGGCGTACGTCCATGTCGCGGGCGGCTTCGAGCGCGACGGCGTCTGGCACGACAGCCACGGGCACGCCGTGACACAGCCCGTGCTCGACGTGCTCGCGCAGCTGTGCGCACGTACGGCACCCCCCGGCGTGCTGCTGGAACGAGACGAGAACTTCCCGGCCGTCGGCGAACTCGAGGGCGAACTGGGCAGCATTCGGGCCGTGCTCGAACGCCACGGTTCACAGCGGGCGGTGGCACATGGCTGAGCCGAGCGGAACGGACGCCGCCCGGGATCTCTCCGGCGCGCGGGAACGTCTGAGCAGGGCGCAGGCCGGACTGCTGGCCACGCTGGTGGCCGGCGCACCGGTGCCTCCCGGCTTCGACGCGGACAGGCTCGAAGTGCAAAGGCGGGCGCTGATCGGCAAACGGGCCGACGTGGTCGCGAAGGTGGCGCCCGAGCTGCCACAGATCCTCGGCGAGACGGTCTTCCGCTCGGCCTTCGCCGCATACGCACGCGGACGGCCCATGACCGGCGGCTACCGGCTCGACGCGCTGAACTTCGCGGGGCACCTGCTGGAGCAGGGCGCGGACGGAAGGAAGGGCCCGGCAGCCGACCGCAGCACGCGCAGGAAGCTGCGCCTGTGGTGGCTGGAGCGGTCGGGCCCGGAGCCGCTGCCACAGGGCCGGATTCGGCGCCGGCTGCACCTTCTTCGCCTGGGCTGACCGCGCCTCCGGGGGCAGTCGGGGCCCGACTCCGGTGCGTACGGGCGGACTTCGCACGCGATTCCGCTCCGCCGGGCTCCTGCACGGGCACGGCCACTCGTGCAGGAGTGGGGGCGTTCGCTGCATCGGGCGCATTGCAGCCGACACGGCTGTCGGTCCTTTACTTCGCCAACTGCCGCACTGAGCATCCCTCTTGTCACACATTGTTCACGGGTGCTCACTCCACGCGAGAGCGGACGCCCGTTCCCGGTTTCAAGAGGAACGAGGCCTCCGCAGTGCGCTCTGCTGCGATCTACGGCTCGCTCGGCGCCCTGGTCCTGACGGCGGCGACCGTCTTGCCGTCCGG
>NZ_JACBXA010000204.1 GCF_013870515.1 Streptomyces albidus (ex Kaewkla and Franco 2022)
CGGGGGGTACGGGTTCCCGCAGCAGCCTCCGGGCGCGCCGCAGGGCGGTTACGGCTTTCCGCAGCAGCCGCCGCAGGCCGGTTACGGCTACCCGCAGCAGCCCGGTCAGTACGGGCAGGGTCCGGGGATGTACCCGACGGCACCCATCGGCGCGTACCCCGGTGGGCCGGGCGGTCCCGGCGGCAGCGGCGGCAACGGGAAGATCATCGCGATCATCGCCGCGGCGGTGGCCGTCGTGCTGGTCATCGGCACGGTCGGCTTCTTCCTGATCAACGACGACGGCGGCAGTGAGAACGAGGCCGACGGCGACAAGAAGTCCACATCGAACGGTTCCGGGGGCGGCGGCAAGCCCGCCAGCGCCGACGGCAAGGAACTGTTCAAGATCGAGTCGCCGAAGCTCGACGGCGAGGACTCGAAGTACGCGCTCGGCGCGTGGGCCACCGACGACATCTTCGCCAAGGGCACCATCGACTCCATCGTGGGCCTGGACGCGGGCAGCGGTGACGAGAAGTGGAACCTCCCGCTGGACGGTGAGATCTGCGCGGCCACGAAGCACCTCACCGAGGCCGGGAAGACGGCGGTCATCACCCAGGAGACGAAGTCCTCCAAGGCCGCCTGCAACCAGCTGGCGGTCATCGATGTGAACTCGGGCAAGAAGGAATGGCAGGAGACGATGCCTGCCGCCGACGGCGCCTCGACGCTCGGCATCAACCTGACGATCGCCAAGGACGTCGTGGCCGCCAAGTGGATCGGCGGCTCGGTGGCGTACAAGATGTCCGGCGGCTCACCGCTGTGGCGCTCCAAGGGGAGCAACGAGTGCAGGGACGACGGGTTCGCCGGCGGCAAGGAGCTGATGGCGGTCGTCGAGTGCGGTGACTACAGCGACCCGAAGATCAAGGTGCAGAAGCTCAACCCCAAGACGGGCAAGTCGACTTGGGAGTTCGAGGCGCCCGACGGCGTCGAGAGCGCACGGGTGATCTCCACCGACCCGGTGATCCTCGCGGTCGGCGCGGGCACGAGCCTCGCCACGGACGTGATGACGGTCGGCGACGACGGGAAGCTCAAGTCCAAGATCTCCCTGGGTGACCGCAAGTACGACCCGGGCTGCGGCACCGACACCGAGTCCTGCGTCAGCGCGGTCGCGGACAAGAAGTACGTCTACATGCCCTCGGGCCAGCACCAGGGTGAGACCACGTCCACGAACGAGATCCTGGCCTTCGATCTCGAGACCGGACAGCCCAAGTGGAAGTCGGACGCGGGTGAGAGCCGCACGATCGTGCCCGTCCGCATGGACGGTTCGAAGCTCATCGCGTACAAGAAGCCGACCTACGACTCGGGTGGCGAGGTCGTGGCCATCGACCCGGCGGCGAAGGGCAAGCAGGAGGTCTACCTGCGCAACCCGGACGACAGCTCCCGGGTGGAGAGCGACCTCGGCAGCATCTCGCTGCGGGACGGGCCTCTGTACGTGAACGGCCGTCTCTTCCTCCAGCGTTCGCTGGTCTCGAAGAGCAGCGACGACGCCGGGAGCACCTACGGGAAGTACATCGGCATCGGCTTCGGCGCCGAGTGACCTCCTGACCGGGAGCCCGCGGGCTCACGACTTCTCCGCCGTTCCTTCGCCCTTCTCTCACCGAAGGGGCGCGGAACGGCGGAGGAGCGTGTAGCTTCCGGGAGCACAGGAGGAGGGACTGTGCCCGGATTTGGGGGCTCCCGGGGGCTGTTGGGCCCGCTGGGGGAGGGCGTGGTTCCCACGGCAGCGTGGGGGGTTGTTGCGCATGAGCGTCCGGCTCATGGTCGTGGACGAACACAGACTGCTCGCCGAGGCTCTTGCCTCGGCGTTGAAACTGCGCGGCCACCGGGTGCTCGCCGCTGCGGCGCCCAGCGCCGGCGCAGCGGATCTGGTGCTGAGCCGGGCGCCTGAGGTCTGTCTGCTGGGTACCGCCGTTCCCGCCGAGCCGGGCGTCTTCGATCCGGTGGTCCGCATCAAGCGTGAGAAGCCGCAGATAGCGGTCGTGGTCCTGGGCCCGGTGCCCAGCCCCCGGGGTATCGCCTCCGCCTTCGCCGCGGGGGCGTCCGGCTATGTGCGGCACGACGAGCGCATAGAGGGCGTCGAGCGCGCCATGATGAAGGCGCGCGCGGGGGAGGCGGCGGTGGCGCCGCAGTTGCTGCAGGAGTCCTTCGCGGAACTTCTCAACCCGGTCGCCGAGCCCGATGACGAAGGCGCGCGGCTCCTCCAACTCCTCACGCCCCGCGAGGTGGAGGTCCTCATGCGCGTCGCGGAGGGCGAGGACACCCGGCTGATCGCCGCGGGGATGCGCATCGCGCCGAGTACCGCGCGTACGCACGTGCAGCGGGTGCTGATGAAGCTCGGTGTGGGGTCCCGCCTGGAGGCGGCGGCGCTCGCGGCCCGTACGGGGCTGCTGGAGAGGGCGTCCCGGCCTGGCGCCTGACGGCGTGCCGACAGTGTGAGAGCCCCTGCCCCGTAAGGCCGTTCGGGGCGCACTTCGCGACCGCCCGCATCGCTTTCTGCGTGTTCGCTTCCACGGTCTCGCGTCGCGATTGTCTGTAATGCGGCTTGTGTAGCCTGTGATCTTCGCCGGTTTCCGAGGCATGGTCTCCACTGTTGGACTGTGATGCCTTGTGTGCGATTATGTTGAGGTCGGAAAGGTGAGGAGTGACACCCGTTGAAGAAGACCTCGACCCGGCTCGCCGACGGCCGCGAGATCATTTACTACGACTCCCGTGACGACGCCGTCCGTGACGCGGTCGACGAGCGTCCCCTGGAGGCGACGGCCACCGCGTCGGAGATCCGCTTCGACCCGCTGCTCTCGGAGTGGACCGCCGTCACCGCACACCGGCAGGGCCGCACGTACCACCCGCCCGCCGACGCGTGTCCCCTCTGCCCGACGCGTGAGGGACGCCTGAGCGAGATCCCCGAACCGGACTACGACGTCGCGGTGTTCGAGAACCGCTTCCCCTCCTTCACCGGCGGCCCCGGGCCCGAGGCGGCCGACGGCCCGCACGGCTTGTTCACGCACCGCCCCGGCGCCGGCCGCTGCGAAGTCGTCTGCTTCACCGCCGACCACCAGGCCTCCTTCGCCTCCCTCAGCGACGAGCAGGCACGCCTCGTTCTCGACGCCTGGACCGACCGCACCGCCGAGCTGTCCCAACTGCCCGGCGTGGAGCAGGTCTTCTGCTTCGAGAACCGCGGCGAGGAGATCGGCGTCACCCTCCAGCACCCGCACGGCCAGATCTACGCCTATCCCTTCACCACGCCCCGCACCCGGCGCATGCTCCAGTCCGTCGCCGATCACGCCGCCCGCACCGGGGGGCGCAACCTCTTCGACGACGTCGTCGCCTCGGAACTGGCCGACTCCCGCCGCGTCGTGAGCGAGACGGAGCACTGGGTCGCCTTCGTCCCGCACGCCGCCCACTGGCCGTACGAGGTGCACCTCTACCCCAGGCACCGGGTGCCGGACCTGCTGGCACTGGAGGAGGAGGCACGCGCCGAGTTCCCGGCGGTCTATCTGGACCTGCTGCGCCGCTTCGACCGCGTCTTCGGCCCGGACGAGCCGCCCACGCCCTACATAGCCGCCTGGCACCAGGCGCCGTTCACCTCTCCCGGACCCGGGCGGCGCCGCCCCGACCCGAGCGGTGCCGCGGACGCCGTCACCCGCGAAGACTTCGCGCTGCACCTCGAGCTTTTCACCGTCCGCCGAACTTCCGGCAAACTGAAATTCCTCGCGGGTTCCGAATCCGGGATGAACGTGTTCATCAACGATGTGCCGCCGGAACGCGCGGCCGAGCGACTGCGAGAGGTGTCCAGTGACTGCCATCCACTCGGGGGCGGCCCCCCGGCCTGACCAGGTCCCCCAGCGCGAATACCTGGTGACGGGCGGAGCGGGCTACATCGGGAGCGTCGTCTCCGCCCACCTCCTCCAGGCCGGCCACGCGGTCACCGTCCTCGACGACCTCTCCACCGGCTTCCGTGACTCCGTCCCCGAGGGAGCGGACTTCATCGAGGGCCGTATCCAGGACGCGGCGCGCTGGCTGGGCGAGCGTGCCCGCAGGGACGCGCCTCCCTTCGACGGCGTGCTGCACTTCGCGGCCCACTCACAGGTCGGTGAATCCGTCCAGAACCCGGCCAAGTACTGGCGCAACAACGTCGGCGGCACCATGGAGCTGCTGGCCGCCATGCGCGACGCGGGAGTGCCCAGGCTCGTCTTCTCCTCGACGGCCGCCACCTACGGTGAGCCGCCCCTCTCGCCCATCCTCGAGGAGGCGTTCGAGGCTCCGACGAACCCCTACGGCGCCTCCAAGCTCGCCGTCGACCACATGATCAGCGGGGAGTGCCGGGCGTACGGCCTGTCCGCCGTCTCGCTGCGCTACTTCAACGTCGCGGGCGCCCACGACATCCACGGCGAACTGCACGACCCCGAGACGCACCTGATCCCGCTGGTGCTCCAGGTCGCGCAGGGCCGCAGGCCGGCGATCTCCGTCTTCGGCGACGACTACCCGACCCCGGACGGCACCTGCGTCCGCGACTACATCCACGTCTCCGACCTCGCCGACGCGCATCTGCTGGCCATGGAGGCGATGACGGAGGGCGCGCAGGGGAGCGAGATCGCCCCGGGCGAGCACCTGGTCTGCAACCTCGGCAACGGGAACGGCTTCTCCGTACGGCAGGTCATCGAGACCGTCCGCAAGGTGACCGGCCACCCCGTGCCCGAGGTCGCCGCGCCCCGCCGCGAGGGTGACCCCGCCGAGCTCGTCGCCTCCGCGGACCGGGCCAGGAACCGGCTCGGCTGGCGCCCCTCGCGTCCCGGGCTGGAGGAAATCGTCCAGGACGCCTGGGAGTTCGCGCAGAAGCACGCCCAGCAGACGGCCAAGGCATGACCGGAGGATTCCGTGCGGTCTACGGGCGCGACCCCGAAGGGGTGTGGGCCGCGCCCGGACGCGTCAACCTGATCGGTGAACACACCGACTACAACGACGGTTTCGTCATGCCGCTGGCCCTTCCGCAGACGTGCCGGGTCGAGGCGTCCCGCCGCGATGACGGCGTCCTGCGGCTGCACTCGTCGGCAGCGGCGGGCGGCGTCACCGAAGTGCGCCTCGACGGGCTGAGCCCGCAGGGCGCCACCGGCGACCGAGGCGGCTGGGCCGCCTACCCGGCCGGCGTGGTGTGGGCGCTGCGCGAGGCGGGGCTCCAAGTGGGCGGCGCGGACCTGCACTTCGAGAGTTCGGTGCCGACGGGCGCCGGGCTCTCCTCCTCGGCCGCCCTCGAGGTCGCCACGGCTGTCGCCCTCGACGACCTGTACGGGCTGGGTCTTCGCGCGACGCGCGTGGCCGAGCTGTGCCGGCGCGCGGAGAACGACTTCGTGGGCGTCCCCTGCGGGATCATGGACCAGATGGCGTCGGCCTGCTGCACGGCCGGGCACGCGCTGTACCTGGACACCCGTGACCTCACCCAGCGACAGGTTCCCTTCGACCTGGCCGCCCAGGGCCTGCGGCTGCTAGTCGTCGACACCCGCGTCAAACACGCCCTGGGCGACGGCGCCTACGCAGAGCGCCGCGCGGGCTGCGAGGCGGGAGCGGCCGCCCTGGGCGTACGGACGCTGCGCGAGGTCCCCATCGAGGAACTGCCCGCGGCGCTGGACCGCCTCGACGCGCGGCTGCGGCCGCTGGTGCGGCACGTCGTCACCGAGAACGAGCGTGTGGCCGCTGCGATCCGGCTGCTGGACGCGGGGGAGACCCACGCCATCGGGCCCGTGCTCAGCGCCGGACACGCCTCGCTGCGCGACGACTTCGGAGTCTCCTGCGCCGAACTCGACCTGGCCGTCGACTCGGCGAACGCGGCGGGCGCACTGGGCGCCCGCATGACCGGCGGCGGCTTCGGCGGATCGGCGATCGTGCTCGTACGGGCGGAGGCCGCGGACGAGGTGAGCAAGGCGGTCGACCACGCCTTCGCCGCGGCCGGTCACCGCGCGCCGCGCATCTTCGAGGCGGTGCCGGGTGCGGGCGCGCACCGGGTCAGAGCTTCTTGACCAGCAGATGGTCGGTGCAGCCCGGCGGGTAGTCCTCCACGGTGCCGACGAGGGTGTAGCCGGCCTTCCGGTAGAAGCCGGGGGCCTGGAAGTCGAAGGTCTCCACGCGCGAGCCCGTACAGCCGTGCTGCTCGCGGGCCAGGTGCTCCGCCTCCGCCACCAGACGGGAGCCGAGCCCGGAGCCCCGGTGGCGTTCGTCGACCCAGAGCAGATCGATGTGCAGCCAGTGCGCCCACGCGTGCCCGACGAGGCCGCCCGCGAGCACCTCACCGCTGTGACCCGGCGAGCCCTCCAACGCATAGGTCTCGACGGGGACTTCGGAATCCGCAGCTGTGCCGCGCAGGGCCCGCATCACCGGTGACCGCCGCGAGTTGGTCTCCCGCAGGTTCTCCTTGACAAGCGCGCGCAATTGCTGGTCGACCGCCGTCCGGATCCGGAACATGTGCCTCACTTCAGGTCGTCCATCAAGCAGTTTGGCCAATCGGTTTCCGTTGTCACACCCCGGCCGTACTCTGAGTCTGATGTATCTCACCGGTGGGGGCCGGTGATTGTTCAGGGGGCGAGACAGCCGGGCAGCCACGCCGGGCGACGATGCCGGGTGTGGCAGCAGAGGCGCCCGGCGGCGTCCTCCCCCACGACCTTCGGTGTGGGGGGCCTCGGGCGCGCTTCTCTTCCCTCCGCACCGGGTGACGTACCTGCACTGCCAGGGGGTGCCATGCAACGTATCCGAGTGCTGGTGGTCGACGACCACCGCATCTTCGCCGAGTCCCTGGCCGCAGCGCTGGCGGCCGAGCCCGACGTCGAAGTGACGGCTGCGGGAAGCGCTCCGGCGGCGCTGCGCTGTCTGGAGCGTGCGGCTTCCGACGGGCGCCGCTTCGACGTGGCCTTGATCGACGCGGACCTCACCGCGCCCGCCGCGGGTGCCTCCACGGCCGCAGGTGTGTCTTTGAACGGGGCCAACGGCCAGCTCGCCGCCGTCCTTTCGCGTGATGGCGCTGACGGCGGCGTGCCTGCCGCCACCGCCGTGGTGCACGGTGCCGGTGCCGAGATCCTCTCCAACAAGCCGGTCCTCCCGGGCACTTCGGGTGCCGACGTCAAGCCCGGCGGCATCCCGCTCGTCGGCCGGCTGCGCAGCGAGCACCCGGCAGTCCGCACCGTGATGCTCGCCGAGCGCGACGACCCGCGGCAGGCGGCCGCCGCTCTTCAGGCGGGGGCCGGCGGCTGGGTCGCCAAGGACTGTTCCCTCTCCCGGCTGCTCCAGGTCATCCGTGGGGTGCTCAAGGACGAGACGCACCTCTCGCCCGCGCTGCTGACCGGCGTGCTCAAGGAGTTGACCGCCTCCCGCAAGCACCGTACCGAGAGCGAGCGGCTGGTCGAGGCGCTGACGCCGCGTGAGCGGGAGGTGCTGCGCTGCATGGTCGCCGGCCTGGGCCGCAAGGCGGTGGCGGAGCGGCTGTATCTCTCGCCGCACACCGTCCGCACGCACATGCAGAACGTCCTGGGGAAGCTGGGTGTGCACTCGACCCTGGCCGCGGTTGCGCTGGCACGGAGGGCCGGGGTGGGCCCCGTCGACCTGGAGGCGACTGCCGCGCACTGAGAGGGCCGGCTGCCTCCCGGGGGCATCTGGGCTCAGATGGAGGTCTTGTAGACGCTCCAGCCGCCGTCGACCACGAGGCTCGTGCCGGTCACGTACGAGGCGTCGTCGGAGAGCAGGAAGGCGATCGCGGAGGCGACCTCATCGGGGTGTCCGTGGCGGCCCGCGACGGTCTGTTCGACGGTCCGGCGAAGTTCCTCCTCGCCGATCTCTTCCCACGACCGGGTGAGGATGGGCCCCGGGAGCACGCTGTTGACGCGGATCATCGGCCCGTAGTCGACGGCGAGTTGGCGGCCGAGGCCCGTCAGCCCGGCCTTGGTCGCGGCGTAGGCGGGGCGGGCGGGGAGGCCGACGAGCGCGTGCACGGAGGACGTCAGCACGATGGCTCCCCGGCGGGCGCGCAGGTCCTCGAGGCACGCCCGTACGCCGAGGAAGGCGCCCGTCAGGTTCACCCCTAACTGCCCCTCCCAGTCGGACAGCGAGAGCGCGTCGGCTCTGCCGGGCCGCATCAGCCCGGCATTGCTCACGAGACCGTCGAGGGGGCCGAATCCGTCATTGGCGGTGCGCACTGCTCTCGCCCAGGCCGGTTCGTCCGTGACATCGCCGAGCACGAAGGCGGCGCGGGCGCCGGAAGCGGTGATCTCGCGGGCCGTCCGGTGGCCGCCCTCCTCCTCGTTGTCGAGGATGACGACGGCAGCGCCCTCATCGGCAAGTCTGTGCGCGGTGGCCGCCCCGATACCCGCGCCACCGCCGGTGACGAGGACGGTGCGTCCCGTGAAGCGATCTGAATGACGTCCGCCCATGCCACGGATGCTACGGGCTGGGCCACTTGCAGCGCACCGGGGCGCTCCGCCGGGAGCACAGGCACCCCGGACGGACGTACGGAAGTTTCCCCGCGTGCACCTGGAGGGGTGAAGAGGCCGCTCAGCCCGGGATGTTGTCGAAGGGTGCCGTCAAGTGCCGGAGCAGCGAGCCCAGTTCCGCACGCTGGGCGGAGGAGAGCTCGCAGAGGATGGCGCGTTCCTGCGCGAGCAGCCCGGCCAGCGCGCTGTCGGCGCGGTCGCGCCCCTCGGTCGTCAGCCGCACCAGCACCCCGCGCCGGTCGCTCGGGTCGGGCAGCCGCTCGACGAGGCCCTTCTTGGCCAGCCGGTCGATGCGGTTCGTCATGGTGCCGGAGGTGACGAGCGTCTGGGTCAGGAGCTGGCCCGGTGAGAGCTGATACGGCGTACCCGCGCGGCGCAGAGCGGTGAGGACGTCGAACTCCCAAGGCTCCAGGTTGTGTTCGGAGAAGGCGATCCGCCGGGCGCGGTCCAGATGGCGCGCGAGTCTGCTGACGCGGCTGAGCACCTCCAACGGCTCCACGTCGAGGTCCGGGCGCTCGCGGCGCCAGGCTGCCACCAGTCGGTCGACCTCGTCCTCCATGGTGATCAGTGTAGTAGTTGTGTCGACATGAAGTCTCTTGACATCGAGATACTTTCCTTGGAGGCTCCTCGCATGACGACACCTGTCTGGGACCCGCACCAGTACCTGCGTCACTCGGGGCACCGCTCCCGTCCGATCGAGGACCTGATCGCCCGCGTGCCCGAGCTGCCGAACGAGGACGCCCCGCGCATCGCCGACCTCGGCTGCGGTCCGGGCGGCCCGTCCGTGGCCCTCGCGACCCGGTGGCCCGCCGGCCACATCACCGGCTACGACAACTCCCCGGCCATGCTCCACGAGGCCCGTGCCTACGCGGGCCGGACCTCGGCCGGCGGATCCCTCGACTTCAGCCACGGCGACCTGGCCACCTGGCGCCCCGCCCCCGGCGAACGCTTCGACCTCCTCTTCTCCAACGCGGCACTCCACTGGGTTCTCCCTGCCGCAGGCCAGGGACGGGTTCTCCCCGCCGAAGGCAAGGGACGGGTCACTTCTGCCGAAGGCAAGGGACGGGTTCTCCCGGCCGAAGGCGAGGGACGGGTGTCCCCGGTCGAAGAACACACCGATGCGTCCGATGCGGCGGCCGAGGGCCGCGCCCCCGGCTTCGAGGCTCTCTTCCCGGCCTGGATCGACGCACTGCCGCCAGGCGGCGTCCTCGCCTTCCAGGTCCCGGGCAACTTCACCTCGCCGAGCCACACGCTGCTGCTGGAGCTGCGCAACTCCTCCCGCTGGCGCGACCGCCTCGGCTCCGAGTCCCGGTCGCTCTCGGTTCTCGACCCGGTCGGCTACATGGCCGAACTCGCCCCGCTCGGCTGCGAGGTCGACGCCTGGGAGTCCACGTACGCCCACCTCCTGCACGGTGAGAACCCGGTCCTCGACTGGGTCGAGGGCACGGCCCTGCGCCCCGTCCTCACGCTCCTCGCCGACGACCCGGCGGCGCAGGAGGAATTCGTCGCCGAGTACGGGGAGTTGCTGCGCGAGGCCTACCCGCCGCTGAACGGCGACGTCTCCCAGGGGACGGTCTTCCCCTTCCGCCGCATCTTCGTCGTGGCCACGAAGGACGGGGCGGCGTCGTGATCGAGTCAGTGGACCACGTGCAGCTGGCGGTCCCGCCCGGGTCGGAGGAGGCGCTGCGTGCCTTCTACTCCGGCACGCTCGGCATGACGGAGATTCCCAAGCCGCCGGTGCTCGCCGCCCGCGGTGGCTGCTGGTTCGCGGCGGGATCGGTCGTCCTGCACCTGGGGGTGGAGGAGGATTTCCGTCCCGCCGCGAAGGCCCATCCCGGCATCCGGGTACGGGACATCGCCGCGTTCGCCCGCCGCCTCACCGACGCAGGCGCTTCCGTGACCTGGGACGAGGACCTCCCGGGCCACCGCCGCTTCTACTCCTGCGATCCGGCCGGCAATCGTCTGGAGTTCCTGGAGCCGGAGCACCAGGGTGAGTCGTCCGACGTGCGCAGGTCCGGCTAGCGGCCGGGGACCGTGGCGGTGTGCCGGGCTCCCTCCCGGGTTCCCCGGAGTGCCCTTGCAGCTTGCGGCGGGGGTTGTAGTAGAGGCTCTCCCAAGCCG
>NZ_JACBXA010000205.1 GCF_013870515.1 Streptomyces albidus (ex Kaewkla and Franco 2022)
GACGCTATCAAACTCCCTGCCCCAGAACGAAATTGGGGCGGCGGACCCGAGCTGTCGGCGCTCGGCCGGAGGTCGACAGTACCGGGGCGCGTCCCCGCGGGCAAATTGATTACCCGTCGGAGACCAGGTCCCGCCGCAGGTCGGGGCCCACACGCCACGCCCCTTGCTCACACGGGGCGGGCGGTTCCCATGACTTACTCTTCTCGAACGGTGCGCCGTCCGGCACAGGCGGAGACGGCGGCTGCTCGATCCCCACATCGGGAGGCAACCAATGACCACCGTGACGTCCCCCCTTGCCGGAACCGCAGTCGGGCTCTCTGCGGTGCCCGACCCGGTCTTCTCCGGTTCGATGGTGGGTCCCGGTACAGCCGTGGACCCCGTACGACAGCCGACCGAGGCCGTCTCACCGGTCGACGGGATCGTCGTTTCGCTCCATCCACACGCCTTCGTGGTGGTGGACGACGACGGACACGGCGTGCTGACTCATCTCGGCATCGACACCGTCCAGCTCAACGGCGACGGGTTCGAACTCCTCGTCGACAAGGGCGACACGGTGGAGCGCGGGCAGCCGATCGTCCGCTGGGACCCCGTCTCCGTCGAACAGGCGGGGAAGTCGCCCATCTCCCCGGTGATCGCTCTCGAGGCCACGGCGGACTCCTTGGCGGCCGTACTCGAGGACGGGGTCGTCGAAACGGCCACGACGCTCTTCAAGTGGAAGTGACACCCGTGTCCCGCTGCGCGCAGTGGGTCGGGGACGCGAGAAGGACGGCGGTGGCAGTGCACACCGCATCGACCGGAGATGAGTGAGATGGACAAGACCCTGCGAGGCGTGGGCGTGAGCCACGGAGTGGCGATCGGCGAGGTCCGGCACATGGGAACCGCCGTACTGGAACCGCCGGCCAAGCAGATCGCCGAGGAGGACGCCCCGCGGGAACAGCAGCGAGCGCGGCAGTCCGTCGAAGCCGTGGCCAACGACCTGATGGCCCGGGGCAATCTCGCCGGGGGTGAGGCCCAGGCCGTGCTCGAGGCTCAGGCTCTGATGGCCCAGGACCCGGAGCTGATCGCCGACGTCGAGCGCCGTATCGCTGTGGGGAGCACCGCGGCGCGAGCGGTCTATGACGCCTTCGCCGCCTACCGTGCGCTGCTCGCCGGTGCCGGTGAATATCTCGCGGGGCGCGTGGCCGATCTGGACGACGTGCGGAATCGCATCGTCGCCCGGCTGATGGGTGTGCCGATGCCCGGTGTGCCGGACAGCGACCGGCCCTACGTGCTCATCGCTCGCGACCTCGCTCCCGCGGACACGGCCCTGCTGGACCCGTCCCTCGTGCTCGGCTTCGTGACCGAGGAAGGCGGGCCGACCAGCCACAGCGCCATCCTCGCGCGGGCCCTCGGGGTGCCCGCCGTGGTGGCGCTGCCGGGCGCGTGCGAGTTGGCGGAAGGGACCGTCGTCGCGGTGGACGGCAGCACCGGATCCGTCAACGTCTCGCCGAGCGAGGAGGAGCAGGCCGCGTTCACGAGGGATGCGGAGGAGCGGAAGTCGGTCCTGGACTCGACCAAGGGGCCCGGGGCCACTTCGGACGGCCACAAGGTGCCGCTGCTGGCGAACGTCGGAGGCCCCGGAGACGTGGCCGCCGCGATCGAGGTGGGTGCCGAGGGCGTGGGGCTGTTCCGTACGGAGTTCCTCTTCCTCGACGACAGCACGAAGGCGCCGTCGCAGGAGAAGCAGGTGACGATCTACAGGCAGGTGCTCGAGGCGTTCCCGGAAGGTCGCGTCGTGGTGCGGGTGCTGGATGCGGGCGCGGACAAGCCGCTGGACTTCCTCACCCCGGTGGACGAACCCAATCCGGCCTTGGGCGTGCGCGGGCTCCGCTCGCTCCTCGACCACCCAGAGGTGCTTCAGGAACAGCTCACCGCTCTGGCGAAGGCGGCCGAGGGGCTGCCTGTCTACCTGGAAGTGATGGCGCCGATGGTGGCGGACCGCGCGGACGCCAAGGCGTTCGCGGACGCTTGCCGTACGGCTGGACTGCAGGCCAAGGCCGGGGTGATGGTGGAGATCCCCTCTGCGGCGCTGCGGGCCCGTTCGGTGCTGCAGGAGGTGGAGTTCCTTTCCTTGGGGACCAACGACCTCGCGCAGTACACCTTCGCGGCGGACCGTCAGGTGGGTGCCGTCTCGCGGCTGCAGGACCCGTGGCAGCCGGCGCTGCTGGACCTGGTAGCGCTGGCCGCCGAGGCGGCCGGGGCTGAAGGGAAGAGCTGCGGTGTGTGCGGGGAAGCGGCTGCCGACCCGCTGCTGGCATGCGTGCTGACGGGCCTCGGTGTGACGAGCCTGTCGATGGGTGCCGCCTCGATTCCGTACGTACGGGCGACGCTGGCGAAGCACACGCTCGCCCAGTGCGAGCGGGCCGCTGCCGCAGCGCGTGCGGCCGACAGCGCGCAGGATTCGCGGCTCGCTGCCCAGGCGGTGCTCTCCGGGGAGTGAGCCGGGCGCGGCCGTGAGAGGAGTGCCGGCCGAACTGCTGTGACGGCGTGGACCGTTCCGCCCTTCTGGGGGGACGGTCCACGCTCGTTCGTGGCGACTCAGCAGTGCAGGCCACCTCCCGGGTGGGGGAGGTCGAAGCCCGGAGCGTGGTCGACGCCGGGCTCGGGAGCCACCGGCTCGCGGGTGACGGGGTCGGTGCAGTACGCCGAGAACACTTCGGATGCGCTCAGGGGCCGCAGCCAGCAGCGCCGCGGGGCGAGGGACCAGCCGCGGACCACGTCTTGCCCGCTTCCTTCGCCGTCCGTACGCAGCACGAGGCCGCCCGCGGCCGCAGTGGCGAAGCCGGCGGCGAGCGCCGTGGTCAGGGCGAGAGCTGCCGACTCATGGGCGTGCAGCCGGCCTTGGGACGTGCCTCGCACGTCCAGAGCGGTGACCAGCGGAGCTCCGGGCACCGCGACGCTTGCGACCAGGTGGTGGTTGCCGTCTCCCGCCTCCTCCAGCAGGAGCGTCACCGCACGCGCCGCCCGGTCGAAGGCGGCCTTGCCGATGTCGGCACCGCATCGCGCGCACGCACCCGCGCGAGCCAGCACCTCCGCTCCCGTCTGCCATGTCACCCGGCACGCGTGGGCGTCGCGGAGCTGCGGGAGGAGCTGGCCGATCCCCTGCCCCTGGTACGGAAGGGTGGTGCCGGCCGTGGCGAGCTGAGCCACGTAGCGCGCACGGCTCTCCGGGGTGTCGGGGTCGAGACGCTCCTCCTGGCAGAACAGCTCGTAGTCGACGGAGTCGAAGAGGGCCACACGCGCGTGGATCTGCTGAGCGGTCAGAGCACGCAGAAGCCCCTCCAACTGCCGCAGGTAGACGGCGTGGTCGTCGAACGCGAAGGAGCCGTAGGCGCGCATGCGCGCGAAGTGCGACTCGTCCGCCAGCACCGCCACGATGCTCGGCACCTCACGGCGCAGTGTGCGGCCCCGCCTGCGTTTGCGACTTCTGGTGTGTGCCACGGTCTCCCCCTGACTGCTCACGGATCATTTGGTCACTCACCGTAATCAGGGGGTCTGACAATGGGCGGCTCCGGCCGGGTCAGGCCGTGCGGTCCCGGGCCAGGCGTTCGTAGAAGCGGAGCAGTTCGACGTTGTCGACGGATCCGGGGTTGACCGCCTTGTCCAGCCGGGCGCCCTGGAGGAGGCGCTTGACCGGGACTTCGAGGCGCTTGCCGGTCAGGGTGTGCGGCACGCCCTCGATCTCGATGACCTCGTCGGGCACGTGCCGCGGTGAGAGACCTTCGCGGATGGTGCGCTTGATGCGGTCACGGAGGGTGTCGTCGAGTACGGCTCCTTCGGCGAGGTGGACGAAGAGCGGCATCCAGTAGCCGCCTTCGGGCTGCTCGACTCCGATGACGAGGGACTCGCGGATCTCTGGGAGGCGTTCGACGGCCTCGTAGATGTCGGCCGAACCCATGCGTACGCCCTGCCTGTTGAGCGTCGAGTCGGAGCGGCCGTGGATGACGACGGTGTTGCGCTCGGTGAGGGTGATCCAGTCGCCGTGGCGCCAGGCGCCGGGGAACATCTCGAAGTAGCTCTCCCGGTAACACGATCCGTCCGGGTCGTTCCAGAAGCGGATCGGCATGGACGGCAGGGGGCGGGTGACGACGAGTTCGCCGACCTCGTCGATCAGCGGCTTGCCCTGCGGATCCCAGGAGTGGAGGTCGGTGGCGAGTGCGGGGGCCTGCAGCTCGCCGGTGTGCACGGGCAGCGTGGGCACGGCGCCTGCGAAGCAGCTGCACACGTCGGTGCCGCCGCTGACGGACGCGATCCACATGTCCTGCGAGACCTCGTCGTGGATCCACCGGAAGCCGTCCGGAGGGAGTGGGGAGCCGGTGGTGGCCACGCACTTGACGCGGGAGAGGTCCAGGTCGCGGCCGGGGTGGACGTCCGCCTTGCTGCAGGCCATCACGTAGGCGGCGGAAGTGCCGAAGAACGTGGTGTCCGTACGGGCGGCGACCGACCACTGAGAACTGATGTCGGGGTATCCGGCACTGCCGTCGTAGGTGACGACCGTGGCGCCGGTGAGCAGGCCGGAGATGAGGAAGTTCCACATCATCCAGCCGGTGGACGTGTACCAGAAGAAGCGGTCCTCGGGGCCGGTGTCGCAGTGCAGTCCCAGCTGTTTGAGGTGTTCGAGGAGGATGCCGCCCTGCGACTGGACGATGGCCTTGGGCAGGCCGGTCGTGCCGGAGGAGTAGAGCACCCACAGCGGGTGGTCGAAGGGCACCTGCTCGAAGACGGGTGAAGCGGCCTCGGAGCCGGACTCCGCGGCGGTGAGCGCGGACCATTCCAGGGTGCCCTCGGGGGCAGGCGTGCCCAGGAGCGGCACGTGGACGACGGCGCGGAGGCTGGGCAGTTCGCGGCGGAGCTCGGCGACGGTGTCGCGGCGGTCGTGCTCCTTGCCGCCGTACCGGTACCCGTCGACGGTGAACAGCACGGTCGGCTCGACCTGCTGGAAGCGGTCGAGGACGCTGCGTGCCCCGAAGTCGGGCGCGCAGGAGGTCCACACTCCACCGACGGCGGCGGTGGCGAGCAGGGCGACCGCCGCTTCGGGGATGTTGGGGAGGTAGCCGCTGACGCGGTCGCCCGGCCGCACGCCGAGGCGGCGCAGCTCGGCGGAGAGTGACGCGACCTGGCGACGGAGCTCCGCCCAGGTGACGGCGCGGGGTTCGTGCTCCTCGTCGACGTGGAGAAGAGCGGGGTCCCCGGCGCGGGCGGGGTCCTCGGCGGTGCGGAGCGCGTGCTCGGCGTAGTTGAGGGTCGCCCCGGGGAACCATGTGGCGCCCGGCATCGAGGAGTCGGCAAGCACCGTCTCGTACGGGGTGGAGAAGCGGATCTCGAACCACTCGGTGAGGGCCTGCCAGAAGGTGGCGAGTTCCTCGACGGACCAGCGGTGCAGCGCGCCGTAGCTCGCGGCCGGATCGTCCGGGACGGCTGCGGGCGCGCCGTGGTGTTCGGCCGCCCACGCCTGGAACCGGGTGATCTGAGCGCCAGCAATGCGGTCCGGGCCCGGCTGCCAGAGTGGTTCCGGCGTCACGGGCTGCGGATGCGATGTGCTGTGCGCTGTGGTCATGGAGGCTCCCGGTCCGGCTGGGGTGTTGTCGGCACGCTTTGTGGGCGTACGTGTCGGCTGAGCAGGACGATGCCACGTGATCAAATGTCGCGCCAGGGCGCACACCACATGGCGTCTTCGCCCCGGATGTGGTGGGACCACGGCGTGACCGTGTGCGGTACGGGCGCCCGCACCATCCCCTTGAGGGGGTTGCGCGCGGTGGCGCAGGGGCGCACGTCAAGGGCTGATGGTGGCTGAATGAACGCCAGTTGAACGCCGCTGACGACGGCGCGGAGCACTGGCACTCTGAGGGTCATGGATGCGCGTGGCCTGGTGCGGTCGGTGTGGATGATCGGTACGACATGGCGCGTGAGGAGCATGAGGGGGGCTCTGCGGCGCGGGCGCCGCGGGGAGGGCGGAGGCCGGCCGGGAGCGGAGCGGGCCCGGGTGCCGGGGCCGGTGTGCGACGCCCGGTCGCGGCCGGGTGGCGGCCTGATCCGGTTCGAGCGTTCGTCCCTGTCGGTGCGGGTGGCCGTGGGGGGTGCCGTCTTCCTCGGATGGGACGGGGCTGAGCCCGCGCCCTCGTACGCGCTGGCCGGGCCGCTCCCGGAGCCCGACGCCCGTACGGAACTGGAGCCTGACAAGGACGGCGGGTGGCGCGTCGTCTCCGAACGGCTGCTGGTGATCGTCTCCCGGCACGGCGCCGTCGAGGTACGGACACCCGGCGGCGAGTTGCTGCGCCGGGAGTTGCCGCCGCGCTGGTGGGAGACCGTCCCCGCACCTGAGGCCGCACGCGATGCGGAGCCGGGTGCGGACGCGGCTCCGGAGCCCGGCCCCTCCGCGGGCCGCTGGTTGCAGCGTTCCGAAGTGGCCGCAGACGCCCGCTTCTTCGGCCTGGGCGGCAGGGCGGGCGGGCCGCGTCTGAAGAACGGCTCGTACCGCCTGTGGAACAGCGCGGGAGGTGCGTTCGGGCCGGATGACGACCCTCTGCACATCACCATGCCGGTGCAGCTGGTCGTCGCGGACGCCGGCACGCATCTGGTCTTCCACGACAACTCCTGGGACGGCCGGGTGACCGTCTCCGAGGGCGTGGAGGGCCGCGGCTCGGGACACGACAGGAACGGGCGCACCGAGATCCGGATGACCGGCGGACCACTGCGCTACTGGGTGATCGCCGGCCCGCCCGCCCGTGTGCTGCACGGGTGGGCCCGGCTGTCCGGGCCGCCGGCGTTGCCGCCCGCATGGGCTCTGGGCCATCAGCACGCGGGGCGTGGCTTCTCGAGCGAGCGGGAGGTGCGCAGCGTGGCGGCCGCCTACCGGGAACGCGAACTGCCGCTCCGCGCCCTCCACTTGGGAGTGGATCACCTGGAGGGCAACCGGGTCTTCACCGTGGACCGTGCCCGCTTTCCCGATCTGCAGGGTCTGGCCGCCGAGTTGGAGGCCGACGGGGTACGGCTGGTCTCGCTCGTCGACCCGGCGGTGCGGCCCGAACCGGGCAATGCCGTCCACGACAGCGGTGCGGCGGTCGACGCCTTCGTACGGGACGCCCAGGGCCGCCGGTTGCAGGGAGTGGTGCGCCGGCCGGGCCGGGCGCTCTTCCCCGACTTCACCGACCCCCGGGTGCGCAAGTGGTGGGGTGAGCTGTACGCGGAGCGGCTGGAGCAGGGTTTCGCAGGGGTGTGGCACGACATGAACGAACCAGCCTGCCTGGCAACGCCGGGAGAGGGCACCCTGCCCCTTTCCGCGCGGCACTCCCTGGAGGGACGCGGCGGCGACCACCGGGAGGCACACAACGTCTACGCGCTCACGATGGCGCAGGCGGGTCACTTGGGGCTGCGCCAACTGCGGCCGTCCCGGCGCCCGTTCGTCCTCTCACGCTCGGGCTGGGCGGGCATGCAGCGCTACGGCGGGACGTGGTCGGGCGAGGTGGCCACCGGCTGGGCGGGCCTGCGCGCCTCGCTGTCACTGGTGCTGGGGCTGGGGCTGTGCGGGGTGCCCTACTCGGGCCCGGACATAGGAGGGTTCACCGCTCCCCCGTCACCCGAGTTGTATCTGCGCTGGTTCCAACTGGCCGCCTACTTCCCGTTGTTCCGCACGAACGCCGCCAAGTGGGCGGGCCCGCGGGAGCCGTGGGAATTCGGAAACGAGGTGCTGGAGAGCTGCAGGGCCGTCATGGCCGAACGGGAGCGCCTGGCACCGTACTTCGGCACCCTTGCCCAGCTGGCGCACAGGTGGGGCGCTCCTTACGTAAGGCCTCTGTGGTGGCAGCACCCCCGCGACCGGGCGCTGCGGGAGTGCGATGACGCGTTCCTGCTCGGTGACGCCCTTCTCGTGGCACCCGTGCTGGAGGAGGGCGCCCGTCTGCGGAGGGTGCGGCTGCCGCACGGGCGCTGGTACGAGACGGCGACGGGCACGGCGCACGAGGGGCCGGGCGAGGTGGAGTTGGAGGCGCCCCTCTCCCGCATTCCCGTGCTGGCGCGAGCCGGTGCCGCGGTGCCCGTGAAGGGGGCGGACGGCAGTACGGAGCTCGAGGTCTGGCCGCCCGCAACGGGACGTACGGGCAGCGGGCTGGTGATCAGGGATGCGGGGGACGGCTGGGAGCGCCCGTCGCCGGAGCGCTTCACCGTACGCCGGCAGGGCGGCAGGACGGTCGTGGCGCGGGAAGACGGTGCCGCCGTGGGCTACCGGGTCCGGGTGCGCACCTGATACATGAGTGGCCATGGCATTCAGAGGATCCTTCAGCCGCCCCCGACTCGCCGCGGCACTGCTCGCCTTCGCCGCTCTCGTACCCGCCGCGCCCGCCGCCTCGGCCGCACCGTCGCCCCAGGACGGACGGGGAACTCCGGCGGCGGAAGAACCGTCCGCGCCCAAGGAGTTCGTCGCGCTGAGCGATGTCGCCCCGACCATCCTCCACGAGATCCGCTACCCGACGCGGCACAACTTCGTCGGCGACCGCATAGACGGCTACCGGCAGCGCATGTGCATCGTCACTCGCGACACCGCCAGGGCCCTGAGCATCGCCCAGCACGCCTTCCTCAGGAAGGGCTACTCCCTGAAGGTGTACGACTGCTACCGGCCGCAGCGCGCGGTCGACCACTTCGTGAAGTGGGCGAAGGACCTCGACGACGAGCGCATGAAGAAGGAGTTCTACCCGCGGGTCGAGAAGGACCGGCTCTTCGAGGACGGCTACATCGCGGAGAAGTCGGGCCACAGCCGCGGCAGTACGGTCGACCTGACGCTCGTGCGCCTGCCCGCCCACCCCACGCGCCCCTACCGTCCCGGCGAGGCGCTGGTCTCCTGCTTCGCACCGAAGGGCGACCGGTTCCCCGACAACTCCATCGACATGGGCACCGGTTACGACTGCTTCGACACGCTCTCCCACACGCTCGACCCCCGCATCGAGGGCAAGCAGCGGGCGAACCGGATGCTGCTGAAGAACACCCTGGAGAAGAGCGGATTCACCAACCTCCCCGAGGAGTGGTGGCACTACACGCTCACGGACGAGACGTTCCCGGACACCTTCTTCGACTTCCCCGTCTGGCGCCGGGCGCTCCACGGGCACTGACCGCCGGAACCGTACGGGCCCGGCGCAGGTCGTCGGGCCGCCGCGGACACGCAGTCGGCGGCACGGAACCACCCCCGTGGGTCCCGTACCGCCGTCTGTGATGGTGGACGCCGGAACCCCGGGGGCGGTTCACCGCGAAGCGGTTCCGGACGCGCGTGTGCGGGTCCGGTGACCCCGTCGTGACATTTGATGCAGGGCGGCTGCTCAGAAGGGGTAGTGCGCGTGCTCGGTGGCCAGGGTCACCCAGCGGGTGTTGCTGAAGGCCTCGATCCCCCAGCGGCCTCCGAAGCGCCCGTAGCCCGAGGCCTTCACGCCGCCGAAGGGGGCCTGCGGCTCGTCGGCGACCGACTGGTCGTTGACGTGCACGATGCCGGAACGGATGCGGCGAGCGACACGCAGTCCGTGGGTTCCGTTCTCGGTGATGATCCCGCAGGTCAGTCCGTGCTCGGTGGCGTTGGCGAGCGCGACGGCCTCGTCGTCGTCGGTGAAGGTGGCCAGCGTGCAGACGGGGCCGAACGCCTCCTCCTGGTACAGCTGCATGTCCTCGGTGACACCGGTGAGCACCGTTGCGGGATGTACGGCGTTGCGCGGTTCCCCTCCCCCGGTGAGCACTTCGGCGCCCTTCCCCACGGCGTCCTTGACGAGCGCGGCCACACGGTCCGCGGACGCCGCACTGACCATCGGGCCGATGACGGTGGTGGGGTCGGTGGGCGCGCCGTGCGGGAGCGAGGCGACCTTCGCGGTGAACTTCTCGGTGAACTCCTCGGCCAGTGAGGCGTGCAGCAGGATCCTGTCGCCGGACATGCAGATCTGGCCCGCGTTCATGAAGACCGCGAAGGTGGCGGCGTCGACCGCGTAGTCGACGTCGGCGTCCTCCAGCACGATGACGGAGTTCTTGCCGCCCAACTCCAGTACGGCGGGCTTGAGATGCTGCGCCGCCAGGTTGCCTATGACACGTCCGACGCCGGTCGAGCCCGTGAAGTTGACCGAGCGCACGGCCGGATGGGACACCAGCGCCTCGGCGACCTCGGCGGCGTCCTGACGGGCGTTGCTCACGACATTGAGCACACCGTCGGGCAGCCCGGCCTCGCGCAGGACGTCCGCGACGAAGTAGCCGCAGGCCAGCGGGGCGTCCTCGCTGGGCTTGACCACGACCGTGTTCCCCGCCGCCAAGGGCGCGGCCACAGCGCGGGTGCCGAGGATCACCGGGGCGTTCCACGGGGCGAACGCGGCCACGACTCCGACGGGTGCACGGATCGCGAGGCTCAGCACACCCTCGTCCTGCGGGGTGAGGACCTCTCCCCTGGGTGCGGAGACCGCGGATGCGGCCTCACGCAGCATCCCTGCCGCGAGGTGCACGTTGAACAGCGCCCAGGGGCGGCTGCCGCCCGCCTCCTTCGCCATGAGCTCCGCCGCCTCATCACCGCGCGACTCCAGGATGTCGGCCGCCTTGAGGAAGATCGCCCGGCGCGTGGA
>NZ_JACBXA010000206.1 GCF_013870515.1 Streptomyces albidus (ex Kaewkla and Franco 2022)
CCGCGCTCACCGGTTGCCGGGGAGCGCTGATGCCGGCGCCCGTGGACGGGGAGGGCGAGCGCGACGGCGCAGAGGCCGTAAGTGCCGGAGAACCGGGGGAGTTGGCCGCCGCACTGTGCGAGCGCATGGTCGCCGGGATGTCCCCGAACGGGCACTCGGGAAAACTGCTGCTCGCCTGCGATGCAGGACTGCGGATCGCGCTGTCGTACGTGGTCGCGCCGTCCGCGAACCTGCGGGACGAGGAGGCCGCGAGCCGGATCGGCGGGGTGGTGCGGGCGCTGCTCGCCCAGTCCGGTTGAGCGGCCGTGCGCGATGGGCCGCTGTACGCGACCGCGCTGAGGGAGTCAGCGTCCGGCACCGGACAGTTGCAGCCCCACCACGCCGATGATGACGAGCGAGATCGAGACGAGCTTCAGAACCGAGACCACGTCGCCGAGGAAGATCATCCCGTAGACGGCCGTACCGGCGGCGCCGATGCCCGTCCAGACCGCGTATGCGGGTCCTACGTCCAGCCGTCTGAGGGAGAGCGTCAACAGGCCGAAGCTGCCCAGCGCGAAGGCGCAGAACGCGACGGTCGGCCAAAGGCGGGTGAATCCGTGTGAGAGCTTGAGGCAGACGGCGAAGCCGGTCTCCAGCAGTCCCGCCACGATGACCAGCAGCCACGCTGCCATGTGGAACGCCTCCCGTTGCTCCCCGCCGCCCGTTTCCGGGTGATTATGCCCATCAAGGGGCGAGGGGCCGGGTCAATCCCCTTCGCGCTGTTCACGCGTCGCCAGCAGCCTGCGCAGGGAGTAGAGCCGCTGCGGGTCGGCGTGGCCGTCCGCCACCCACTGGTCCAGGGCGCAGTCCGGTTCGTCGTGGCTGCAGGCGCGCGGGCAGTTCTCGGTGCCCGGCTCCAGATCGGGGAAGGCGCCGATGACGCGTGAGGGGTCGACGTGGTGCAGCCCGAAGGAGCGGACGCCGGGAGTGTCGATGACCCAGCTCCCCTCCACGGTCAGCGGCAGGGCGAGCGCCGAGGTCGTGGTGTGACGGCCGCGTCCCGTGACCGCGTTGACGTGGCCCGTCGTGCGCCGGAGTTCCTTCGGGACAAGGGCGTTGACCAGGGTCGTTTTGCCGACGCCGCTGTGCCCCACGAACACCGTGCTGCGCCCGTACAGCGATTCCCGTACGCGCTCCGCGGCGTCGCCGTCGGCCAACTCCGTGCGGCTGGTGACCACATGACGCACGCCCAGCGGCGTGTACTTGGCCAACAGGGGTGCGGCGGGGGCGAGATCGGACTTGGTCAGTACGAGCAGAGGCTCGAGTCCCGAGTCGTAGGCGGCGACCAGGCAGCGGTCGATCAGGCGCGGCCGGGGCTCGGGATCGGCGAGCGCGGTGACGATCGCGAGTTGGTCGGCGTTGGCGACGACGACACGTTCGTAGGGATCGTTGTCGTCGGCTGTGCGCCGCAGCACCGAGGTGCGCTTCTCGACCCGCACGATGCGGGCGAGGGTGTCCTTCGCGCCGGACAGGTCGCCGACGAGGGCGACGCGGTCCCCGACGACCACACCCTTGCGTCCCAGCTCGCGGGCCTTCATGGCGGTGATGGTGCGGTCCTCGACGAGGCACGTCAGGCGGCCCCTGTCGACGGTCAGCACCATGCCTTCCGAGGCGTCCTCGTGCTTGGGGCGGGTGTGCGTACGCGGGCGGGTGCCCTTGCGATTGGGGCGTACGCGGATGTCGTCCTCGTCGGTGTGCTTGCCGTAGCGGCGCATGGCGGGAGCCCCTCAGGCTCTCTCTTCGACGCGCTGGCCGCCCGAGCCGCCGCGCGGCCCGGCGGGCCCGCCGAGCATCGCGGTCCACATCGCGGGGAAGTCCGGGAGGGTCTTGCCCGTGGTGGCGATGTCCTCCACGCTCACGCCCTCGACGGCGAGACCGAGCAGGGCGCCGGCAGTTGCGAGCCGGTGGTCGTCGTAGGTGTGGAAGACGCCGCCGTGCAGCGGGCGGGGGCGGATGCGCAGCCCGTCATCGGTCTCGGTGACGTCGCCGCCCAAGCCGTTGATCTCCTTGGTGAGCGCTGCCAGCCGGTCCGTCTCGTGCAGACGGAGATGGCCGACGCCGCGCAGCACGGACTCGGAGTCCGCCAGCGCCGCGACGGCGGCGATGCCGGGGGTCAGCTCGCCGACGTCGCTGAGGTCGACGTCGATGCCGCGGACGCGGCCGCTGCCCGTGAAGGTGAGGCCGCGCTCGTCCAGCTCGCAGGAGCCGCCCATGTCGCTGAAGATGCGGCGCAGAGCGTCACCGGGCTGTGTGGTGTGCTGCGGCCAGTCCGGGACGGTGACACGTCCGCCCGTCACGAGCGCCGCCGCGAGGAAGGGCTGCGCGTTGGACAGGTCGGGCTCGACGATCAGATCGCGGCCCAGCAGAGCACCCGGAGTGACGCGCCAGACGTCGGGCTCACCGCCGTCCTCCGGGGTGTCGACCTGCGCACCGGCCTTGCGGAGCATGTCGACGGTCATCCGGATGTGCGGCGCGGACGGCAGGGTCTCGCCGATGTGACGCACCTCGACGCCCTGGTCGAAGCGCGGGCCCGACAGCAGCAGCGCGCTGACGAACTGGCTCGAGGACGAGGCGTCGATCTCCACCGTGCCGCCCGCGAGCGAGCCGCCCCCGTGCACGGTCATCGGCAGACTGCCGCGGCCGTCGTCGTCGATGCGGGCGCCCAGGACGCGCAGCGCATCGATGACCCCGTGCAGCGGACGCTCGTACGAACGAGGGTCGCCGTCGAACGTGACCGGTCCGTCTGCGAGCGCCGCGACGGGCGGCAGGAAGCGCATGACCGTACCTGCGTTGCCGACGTCGACCGTCGCCGGCCCGTGGAGCCCCGCCGGAAGGACGTGCCAGGACTCGCCCGTGCCGTCCGGGCCCGCGCCCTCCTCGATCTGCACACCCATCGCGCGCAGCGCTTCCGCCATCAGCAGGGTGTCCCGCGAGCGGAGGGGGCGGCGCACCCAGCCCGGGTCGACCGAAAGCGCGGCCAGCACGAGAGCGCGGTTGGTGACCGACTTCGAACCGGGCACGGAGACCCTCGCGTCGACGGGCTCGTGCGCGGACGGCGCGGACCAGAGGGCGGCGGATTCGGTGTGCTCGGTCATGAACTTCACTTTAGTCGTTCGCACCGAGGCGGATCGCGGCCGCTCGACCGCCCCTCACAGCCCGAGCAGCCAACGGCCGCCGCCGGTCAGGGAGCTGAGCGTCACCACGTGGAAGAGCACCAGCCACATCACGGCGGGCACGTGCGTGAGCCGGGAGAGCTGGTCGGCGTCCGAGTCCGGTGCGCCGCCGCGGCGCCGCTTGCCCTGGAGCTCGAAGACGGGACGTACGCCTCCCAGCAACAGGAACCACACGAAGCCGTACGCGAAGGCCGCCTGCACCTCCGGCTCGGTCAGCCAGGAGATCAGCACGAAGGTGCCGCCCGTCAGGAAGACCGTCAGCACACCGTAGGCGTTGCGGATCATCACCAGCATGGCCAGCAGCAGCGCGGTGGCGCTCCACAGCAGGAGCGTGATGTGGTTCGCGGCCAGCAGCCAGGCGCCGCCGAGCCCGAGCAGCGAGGGCGCCGTGTAGCCCGCGGCCGCGGTGAGGACCATGCCGATGCCGGTCGGCTTGCCGCGGGAGAGGGTCAGCCCGGAGGTGTCCGAGTGGAGCCGGATGCCCGCGAGTTGGCGTCCGGAGAGGAGAGCGATCAGGCCGTGCCCGCCCTCGTGGGCGATGGTGACCGCGTTGCGTGACAACCGCCAGACGCCGTGAGGCAGCACGGCCGCCAGGGCTATGAGAGCCGTGATGACAACCAGCCACTGACTGGGGTCCGGCTGCGTACCGAAGACCCGGTCCCACAGACCGGCGATGCTCGTGGTTTCCATGTCTTTCCTTCGTCCTCCCCGGCCCCGTGCCGCATCCCCGAAGTGACTTGTTACGGCTTGTCCATGAACGGAACGTGGTTCTCCGTGAACGCACAGCGCTGCACATCAGTGCCGTGGCAGTGTGGCACTCATGTGCGGAAGGTATGCAGCTAGCCGGAGACCCGAGGACCTGGTCGCGCTCTTCGGTGTGGAGAAGTGGGACCCGCAGGAGGCGCTGGCCCCCGACTGGAACGTCGCCCCGACCAAACAGGTGCACGCGGTGCTCGACCGCCCGGTGAAGGGCTCTGGCGACCCGCGCCCCGTACGGCAGTTGAGGTCGCTCACTTGGGGGCTCGTGCCGGGGTGGGCCCAGTCCCCGGACCTGGGCGCGAAGATGATCAACGCGAGGGCCGAGACGGTGCACGAGAAGCCCGCCTTCAGGCGCCCCTTCGCAACGCGCCGGTGCCTGATCCCCGCGGACGGCTACTTCGAGTGGGTCACGGCCAAGGGGGAGCTCCAGCTGGAGCAGGAGGGGAAGAAGAAGAGGACGCGCAAGCAGCCGTACTTCGTGTCCCCGGCGGACGGTTCGGTGATGGCGATGGCCGGGCTGTACGAGTTCTGGCGGGACGGCACTCTGCCCGACGACCACCCTCAGGCGTGGCGGACGACCTGCACCGTGGTCACGACGGAGGCGGAGAGGGAACCCCTGGCGGAGCCCAGTGGCGAGGACGGGCCCGCATCGCTGTCGGAGATCCACCCCCGCATGCCGCTGATGCTGCTGCCGGAGCGCTGGGACGACTGGCTGAACCCGGCCCGTCAGCCGCAGGAGGAGCTTCGGGAGCTGCTCGCACCGCCGCCTCCGGGGAGGATGCGCGCTCACCCCGTCTCCACGGATGTCAGCAACGTGCGGAACAACCGGCCGGATCTCCTCGAGGCGCTGACGGGGCCGGAAGTCGGCACGCTCTTCTGAGGCGCGGGTGAGCAGCGGCCGCCGCTCGACGCGGCAGGATGGCTCCCCATGAGCGAGATCGTCGAGACACCGGCGGGCGAGGCCCGTATCACCTGGCACCACGCACGGCGACCGCAGTCTGTGCTCGCGCTGGGACACGGAGCGGGCGGAGGCATCGAGGCCCGGGACCTTCAGGCGCTGGCGGAGGTGCTGCCGCAGGCCGGGGTCACGGTCGCGCTGGTCGAGCAGCCGTGGCGGGTGGCCGGCAAGAAGGTGGCACCCGCGCCGAAGACCCTCGACACCGCCTGGAGAGCGCTGTGGCCCTCGCTGGCCTCACCGGGACTCCCCGTGGTCTCGGGCGGGCGCAGCGCGGGTGCGCGAGTGGCGTGCCGTACCGGCGGAGAACTGGGGGCGAGTGCGGTGCTCGCGCTGTCCTTTCCGCTGCATCCCCCGGGCAGGCCGGAGAAGTCCCGTGCCGAGGAGCTGACGGGGGCGGGGCTGCCGGCGCTGGTGGTGCAGGGCGGACGGGACCCCTTCGGGCGTCCCGAGGAGTTCCCCGAGGGGACGCGGATCGTGGAGGTGCCGCACGGCGACCACGGGTTCGCCGTCCGGAAGCGCGCGGACATCGGGCAGGAGGAGGCACTGGCCTTGCTCACGGAGGCCGTCCGCAGCTGGACGGGCGGGCTCGGGCTGTCTTCCGGCGCCGCCTGAGGGTGTGACGCGGTACACGGGAGCGCGCTGTACGGCCGGGAATGAACACCGGGATCGACGTGTTGACCGCATCGTCGGAACGTTCACGAGATTGGGAGCCGCCAGTCATGGGATCTGTCGCTTGCCCGCAGCGTCCGAAGGCCGTTGACCTCGATTGGGCAACGGTCGCGCTTGCCGGTGGCACGACGACTCCGGCGGCACGCGGAGCGGAAGGTCGTCTATTCTCCGATTCGGGCGGGTCCGCCATCGGACTCGTCGAAGCATCGGAGGAGGTGGGTCCGGTCACCGCGACCGAAGACGGCGGAGACGCCAAGCAGGAGACCGAGGCGGAGCGCAGTGAGCGATTCGAACGGGACGCCCTGAACTACCTCGACCAGATGTATTCGGCGGCGCTCCGCATGACGCGGAACCCGGCCGACGCCGAGGACCTGGTGCAGGAGATGTACGCGAAGGCCTACGCCTCGTTCCACCAGTTCCGCGAGGGCACGAACCTCAAGGCGTGGCTGTACCGGATCCTGACCAACACCTTCATCAACTCCTACCGGAAGAAGCAGCGCGAGCCCCAGCGCAGCGCCGCCGAGGACATCGAGGACTGGCAGCTGGCACGCGCCGAGTCGCACATGTCGACCGGGCTGCGCTCTGCCGAGGCCCAGGCTCTCGACCACCTTCCGGATTCCGACGTGAAGGAAGCCCTGCAGGCGATTCCGGAGGAGTTCCGCATCGCGGTCTACCTCGCGGACGTCGAGGGGTTCGCCTACAAGGAGATCGCCGACATCATGGGGACACCCATCGGCACGGTCATGTCCCGGCTGCACCGCGGGCGGCGGCAGCTGCGCGAGATGCTCGAGGACTACGCGCGTGACCGGGGAATGGCTCAGGCGGGCACAGCGCAGTCGCACGACGGGAAAGGTTCGGGCTCATGAGTTGCGGAGAGCCGCACGAGACGGACTGCTCTGAGGTGCTGGACCACCTGTACGAGTACCTGGACCGGGAGATGCCGGACAGCGACTGCGAGAAGTTCAAGGAGCACTTCGACGAATGCTCGCCGTGCCTGGAGAAGTACGGGCTCGAGCAGGAGGTCAAGAAGCTCGTCAAACGCTGTTGCGGCCATGACGACGTCCCCTCGGACCTGCGGTCCAAGGTGATGGGCCGCATCGAGCTGATCCGTGAGGCCGAGGCCGCAGGTCACGAACCGCCCGCGGAGGCGGTGTCGCCCGAGCAGGCTCCGGCAGTCGCGGGCAAGGAGAGCAAGGACGGCGCGGCGTCCTCGTCCCAGACCTCCCCTCCTGGAAACAAGAAGTACGCCTGACGGCCGGCTTCGCGCCGGGTTCCGGTTCGGCTCGTCCACTCCGGGCTCCGGCCCGGGGAGACCCGCATCCGACTCGCAGTGCTTATACGGGAGTTGGGGTCGTCTCACTCCAAGTTTCCTGACGGCTCACTCGAACGTGTGAGAGCTCCCGTTCCCTTACGTGCTAATGCGTGGATGAGTCCTTCGCTCCCGCCCCAGTCGTCCTATTCTCCCCTTCCGGCTTGGTACGGGGAGGAGTTCGGAGATGCGTGCACGGGGAGCGGAGCTTCCGTGGGCGGCACGTTGTCTCATCGCGTGCGCCGCCGGCGCCGCGCTGTTCTGCGCCGCCCCGGCCCTCGCGGGCTCCCCCGCCCCGGAGTTGGCCGTGCTGCTGCCTCTCGCAGCTCTCTACGCGATGTGCGAATACGCCCCGCGCTGCCCGCTGATGGGCCACAAGGTGCCCGGCAACATGGGCGCCTTCTTCCCGGTCCTCCTCACCGCCGCCTTCCTCCTGACGCCGGCGGCAGCGGCGCTCGTTCCGATTCCGGGGCCCCGTCATGTGCTCCACCTGCAGCACAGCCTGGTGCACGAGCAGATCGAGTCCGCCGACGACGGTGCCGCCCTGCTTGGTCCACGCGTCGGCGAGGTCGGTCGGCCACGGGTCGTAGAGCACGTCGAAGAGCGCTCCGGGCCGCGCCGGGATGGAGGCGGCCAACTCGTCGGTGGCCCCGGCCGGGGTGGTGGCGATCACCAGGGGTGCGTGCAGCGCCCCGGCCGCCTCCGCCCAGTCAGCCACGAGCAGCTGCACTCCCAGACGTCCGGCCCAGCCGCGCATCTCCTGGGCCCGCTGCTTGCTGCGCACGTAGGCGGTGACCTCTCCCGTGCAGACGCGGGCCAGCGCCGCGAGCGCGGACGACGCCGTCGCACCGGCGCCGAGGACCGCGGCGCTCTCCACACTCCCGATGCCGCGCTCCCGCAGGGCGGCGGTCATACCGGGGATGTCCGTGTTCTCGCCGACGAGCCTTCCCCGCTCGGTGAACAGGACGGTGTTGACGGCCTCGACGGAGGCCGCCGTCTCGCCGACCTCGTCCAGCAGAGGGATCACGGCGCGCTTCAGCGGCATGGTCAGGGACAGCCCCGCCCACTGGTCGTCGGTGCTCTCGAGGAACGCGCCGAGGCCGCTCTCGTCCACCTCGTAACGCTCGTACGTCCAGTCCGTCAGGCCGAGTTCGCGGTACGCCGCACGGTGCAGCACCGGAGAGAGCGAGTGCGCGACGGGCGACCCGAGTACGGCGGCGCGCCGGGCCGCGGGTGACGCGGCGGGCGCCGGCCGTACGGGGTCGTGCCGGTCCATCAGCCGCCGCTCTCCTTCTTCTTGCGCTGCTCTTTGTTGAAGTCCCGCACGTTGCGGTCGTGTTCGGCCTTGCTGTCGGTGAAGCGGGTGTCGCCCGGCTTGACCGTGACGAAGTAGATCCAGTTGCCCTTCGTCGGCTTCAGGGCTGCCTCGATGGCCTGGTGACCGGGGTTGTCGATCGGCCCGGGCGGGAGGCCGCGGTTGCGGTAGGTGTTGTAGGGCGAGTTCAGCCTGGTGTCCTCGACGGAAGTGTCCAGCGAGGAGCGGCCCTTGGCGTAATTGATGGTCGAGTCGAACTGGAGAAGTATGTTCTCGTCCAGCCGGTTGTAGATGACCCGGGAGACCCTGCCGAACTCGTCGTCCTTCTGCGCCTCCGCCTGGATGAGGGAGGCGATGGTCAATATCTCCTCGGGGGACTTGCCGACCTTCTTCGCCTCGGAGTCGAGGTTGACCTTGGTGTGCTCGGCCTTCGCGCGCGCGACCATCTCCCGCAGCACCTCGGCGGGATCGCTCTCCTTGCCGACGCTGTAGCGGGACGGGAAGAGGAAGCCTTCAGGGTTGTTCTTGGCGAAGCGCGGAAGACCGAGGGCCGCGGTCTTGGCCGCCTTCTGCGTCGTGCCCTTCGCCTTGCCGAGCTTCTTGTCGATGAGCGCGTAGACCGCCTTCGCGCGGAGGCCTTCCGAGACGATCAGCGCGTTCTGGCTGGCGGGGTCGAGCATCAGCTTCAGTGCCGCGTCGCCCGACATCTGCTTGCGCATGCTGTACGTACCGGGCTGGATGCCGCCCGACTTCGCATCGCCTTCGGCCGCCTCGACGAAGGCGCCGGCGCTCTTGACGACGCCCGCCTCCTGGAGGGCGTCGCCCATGTCGGCGATGGAGGCGCCGTCCGGGATCTTCACCTGTGCCTGGCCCGAGCCGCTGCCGGAGAAGTCGGGCGCCGGGGCGAAGTGCGCCTGGTAGAAGTCGTATCCGAAGTAGCCCGCGGTGCCGACGGCCCCTACGAGCACCAGCGAGACGGCCATGCACGCGCAGCCGTTCTTCTTGCGCTTGGGCTCGGCGCCCTTGCGGCCGCCGCGACGATCGCTGCGGCGGTCGTTCCCGGGCTCGTCGAAGTCGGCGTCGTCGTCATCCGCGAAGAAGGCGTGCTCGCCCTGGTCGGGCCCGGGGTCCCAGCCGGTCTCCGGGTCGCCGACGGGTGCGGGCCCCTGGCCCGGAGGTGCCTGGTAGTCACCGGGAGCCGCGCCGTGGCCCTGTCCTGCGTACTGACCGGGGTGTCCCTGCTGGCCGGGGTGTCCCTGCTGGCCCGGGTGCCCCTGCTGGCCGGGGTGCCCCTGCTGACCCGGGTGCCCCTGCTGGCCGGGGTGCCCCTGCTGACCCGGGTGCCCCTGCTGGCCGGGGTGCCCCGGGTGCTGCGGCTGCGGGTAGCCGCCCGGCGCTGCGTAGTAGCCGGGCTGCTGCCCGGTGTCGTACGGATCGGCGACGGGCTGCATGCCGTGGGGGTCGGTGCCGCCGTAGCCGGGGTCGTAGGGCGCCCCTTGCCCGGGGGCGCCGTATCCGCCCTGCTGCTGGTAATACCCCTGCGGCTGTTGCTGGTAGTAGCCCTGCTGCTGGTGCGGTACCTGGGGATGCTGGCCGGTGCCGTACGGGTCGGCGTACTGACCGTTGTACTGGCCCGCGTAAGGATCGCCCTCGCCCTGCTGGGTGGCGTCTCCGCCGCCGTCCCATCCCTGGTCCCCGAAGAGGGGGTCATCGGGATGCCACGGTGGGAGGCTCTGCCCCCGGCCATACTCAGTCATCGATCCCCTAGATCCGCCGGACGGCAGCCGTTCCGGACATACCGGTGCAAGTCACCCACGACCCGAGGGCTGTGAGCCCGTCCTTGCGGCGGCTGCCGTGTCGCGGGAACGTTACCGTATCGCGATCAGACAACCACTTCGACGCATTGCCCGGGTGGACTGCCTGACATCCGTTCAGTCTCCAGGGCGCTCTGAAGAATCACCACCGCCGCGGCCTGATCGATGCGGGAGCGGCCCTTCTTCGAGCTCACGCCCGAAGCGCGCATGCCCTGTGCAGCCGTGACTGTACTCATACGCTCGTCCACCAGCCGAACCGGGATGGGTGTGATCCTCCGCGCCAACTCCTCGGCGAAACCACGGACCTTGGCCGCGGCCGGGCCCTCGCCCCCCTTCAGGGAGCGCGGCAGCCCGGCCACCACCTCGATCGGTTCGTACTCGGTCACCAGCTCGGCCAACCGCCGGTGAGCAGCGGGCAGATCACGCCCGGGCACCGTCTCCACCGGCGTCGCCAGCAGCCCGTCGGGATCGCTGGAGGCGACGCCGATGCGGGCGTCACCGACGTCGACGGCGAGGCGGCGGCCACGGCGCATCAGGCGAGCAACCGCGCCACTCCGCTCCAGATGGCGATGGTC
>NZ_JACBXA010000207.1 GCF_013870515.1 Streptomyces albidus (ex Kaewkla and Franco 2022)
GACGTCGAGCGACTGCGGGACCTCGCCGCGGCGATGCCGCCGTACGCCCACGCCCTGCCGCTCCCCGGCACCTCCCCGCTGCGGCTGCCCGATCCGGAGGAGCAGCTGCACGCCTTCCTCGACGCGGTGGCCGACGGTCTGCCCCGGTCGCCCGCCGCCGTCTGGGCAGCCGGGCATGCCGCGTTCGCCGACGAGCCGGCGCAGCACCTCCCTCAGCTGCGGGACTGGGCCGCCGAGGTGGCCGCCGGACACGACGCGGGCGTGCGCCTGTCGCTGCGCATCGAGGTCACGGGGCTGCCGGACAGCGATTCCGTCCTGGCGGAAGACTCTCCGGCCGAGGGCGACCTGCCGCACGTCCCGCGCTTCGTCGCCGTACTCCAGCTGCACAGCCTCACCGACGCCACGCTGGTCGCCGACGCGTCCGAGGTCTGGGCGGGCGCCTCCCGCGCGGCGACAGCTTTCGGCCCCCGCGTGCGTACGGACACGCTGCTGACACTGCGCAGGGCGGCAGCCGCCTGGGACGCCCTCACACCTCTGCTGTCCGCCGCCGTGCCCGACAGGGTCGAACTGGATGACGAGGAGATCGCCGAACTGCTGAGCGCACCGGTTTCCCGCGCGGTGGAAGCGGCAGGGCTGCACGTGCACTGGCCGCGCCGGATGGCGCGTGCCCTCACCGCTTGGGCCGTCGTGGGTCAGGAGGAAGCAGCGGACCGGCGCGGGCGGACAGCTCGCGACGCTGAAGGCGCCGGGCCGCCGTCCCTGCTCTCCCCCGGCGCGCTGCTCAGCTTCGACTGGCGCCTCGCCGTCGGCGGGACCGAGCTGACACGCGACGAGCTGAACGAACTCGCCGAGGACGGCCGCCCCCTCGTGCGTCTGCGCGGGCAGTGGGTCATCGTCGACCCGGCGGCGGTACGCCGCGCACGCGAGCGTCAGAGCAGCAAGATCGCCCCGCTCGACGCGCTGAGTACAGTCCTCGCCGGCACGACGGAGACCGACGGTGAGCTCGTCGAGGTGCGCGCCGAAGGACGGTTGGAGTCGCTGCGGGCGCAGCTTCACGAGCCGGAGTCGACCGGCCGTCCTCCGCTCGCGCCGCCGGAAGCGCTCGCGGCGACCCTGCGCGACTACCAGTTGCGCGGGCTGGACTGGCTGGAACGGATGACGTCGCTGGGACTGGGAGGCGTACTGGCCGACGACATGGGACTCGGCAAGACCGTCACCCTGATCGCGCTCCATCTGCACCGTCAGCAGCAGCCCGGTACCGCCGGACCCACGCTGGTCGTCTGTCCGGCATCCCTGATGGGCAACTGGCAGCGGGAGATCGAACGGTTCGCGCCCGGCACGGCAGTGCGCCGCCATCACGGAAGCACGCGCAACCTGGAGAGCCTGTCCGACGGGGAGTTCGTGCTGACCACGTACGGCACCATGCGCCTCGATGCGGACAGACTGTCCGAACTCCCCGCGCCCGGCTGGGGGATGGTCGTCGCGGACGAGGCGCAGCACGTGAAGAACCCGTTCTCCGCGACTGCCAGAGCCCTGCGCACCGTCCCGGCCCGTGCGCGCGTCGCGCTGACGGGCACGCCCGTCGAGAACAACCTGTCCGAGCTGTGGTCGATCCTCGACTGGACGACTCCCGGGCTGCTCGGCCGGCTGGGCACGTTCCGCCGTCGCTACGCGGAGGCGGCGGAAGGAGGCGATCCGGCGAGTGCGGAGAGACTGGCCCGGCTGGTCCGCCCCTTCCTGCTGCGCCGCCACAAGAGCGACCCGGGCATCGCTCCGGAGCTGCCGCCGAAGACCGAGACCGACCGTGCCGTGTCACTCACAGCGGAGCAGGCCGGGCTGTACGAAGCAGTCGTACGCGAAGGGCTGGCCGAGGTCTACGGCACGGACGGCTTCGCCCGGCGGGGGCTGGTCGTGAAGCTGCTGACCTCGCTGAAGCAGATCTGCAACCATCCGGCGCAGTACCTGAAGGAGGACGCTCCCGCACTGCCGGGACGCTCAGGGAAGCTGGAGCTGCTGGACGAGCTGCTCGACGCGATCCTGGCCGAGGAGGATCCCGGCGGCGTCCTGGTCTTCACTCAGTACGTGCAGATGGCACGCCTGCTGGAGAGCCACCTCGCCGGGCGGGGCGTGCCCACGCGGTTCCTGCACGGAGGTACTCCCGTCGCGCGGCGCGAAGAGATGGTGCGCGAGTTCCAGAGCGGCGGCGTGCCGGTGTTCCTGCTGTCCCTGAAGGCCGCCGGCACGGGCCTGAATCTGACGCGGGCGGCGCACGTCGTCCACTTCGACCGCTGGTGGAATCCGGCTGTCGAGGCACAGGCCACCGACCGTGCGTACCGCATCGGACAGGACCGGCCCGTGCAGGTGCACAGGCTGATCACCGAAGGAACGATCGAGGACCGCATCGCCGAGATGCTGCAACGCAAGCAAGCACTGGCGGAATCGGTGCTCGGTTCGGGCGAGGCGGCTCTCACCGAGCTGTCGGACAGTGAACTCACCGACCTGATCGAGCTGCGAAGGAGCCGGCCGTGACACGGACAGACGGAGATTCCCAGGGCGCCGGCCCGGACGGTGAGCGCACCTTCGCCGCCCTGCCTCCTGCCCGTGGACGTGCCTTCACCCGTACGTGGTGGGGTGCACGGTGGCTGAAGGCACTGGAGGACACAGCCCTCGAGTCCGAACAGCTGCGCCGGGGACGCCGGTTCGCGCGACAGGGCGCTGTCGGTGCGGTCTCGGTGCGTCCCGGACGGATCACCGCAGTGGTACGCGACAGGGACGGCTCGCCCCACCGCGCCGACGTACTGCTGCGCGAGCTGACCGTGGCCGAATGGGAGCGCCTGCTGGAGGTGGCGGCACGGGAGTCCGGGCACATCGCCGCGCTCCTGGACGGAGACATGCCGCCCCGCCTGGTGGAGGAGGCCGAGAGCGTCGGTGTCGAACTCCTTCCCGGCATCGGCGATCTGGACCCCTCCTGCGACTGCGACGCCTGGGACCACTGTCCGCACACGACAGCCCTGTGCTACCAGATGGCGCGACTGCTCGATGAGGATCCCTTCGTGCTGCTGTTGCTGCGCGGGCGCCCGGAGCGGGAGTTGCTCGACGAGCTGGGCCTGCGCAGCACCGCACGGAAGGCCGGCCCCGCGACCGGGGAGGAGTCGGCACAGGCAAGGGGCGGAGAGCCGGCCGGAGTTCCCGCTGACCAGGCGTTCGCCCTGGGAGGGATCCTGCCTCCACTGCCCGCCCCGCCCCCGCTCCCGCTCCCGGCTGAGCCCGCCACCTCACCGTCGCTCGACGGCGGCGCTCCCCTGCTCCTGGCCGGGACCTCCGGACCGGACACCACAGCACTGGAGTTCCTCGCATCCGACGCCGCGCTGCGGGCACAGCAGATGCTCCGCGACGCCCTGACGCCCGCCCACGCCGGCAGCGAGCCGTCCCGCCCCCTCACCCGGTCCGAGGACGCCGTCCGGCTGGCCGCCGCCGCGCCCGTACAGCCGGTCGCAGAACGCCTCGCGGAAGGGTGCGGCCTGACTCCCCCGCAGCTGGCTTCCGCCGCGCGTGCATGGGAGTCGGGAGGCGGAGCAGCGCTGTCCCTGTGGGCAGAGCCGTGGACACCCGGCGCGGACGAAATGGCGCGGGCTCGCGTTCAACTCGCGGCCGCATGGACGGAGGAGGAGGCACCCCCCGCGCTGCACGTCACGGACAACCGCTGGACCACGCCGGACGACTCCGCACAGTTGCGTCTCGGCCGGGACGGACGCTGGTGGCCGTACCGCGACGAGCACGGCACATGGTCGCCGGCCGGCGGGCCAGAACAGGACCCGGCCGCGGCCCTGGCCGTCGCGTCCGGGCGACACGAACCCGGCCGGGACGAGAGGACGTGAGTCCTGCTCGCCCCGGCCGGGTGGCGTGCTTCGTGCTGTGGTTCCGCCGCGTTAGGAGGCTGCCTCCATCACCGGCAGGTAGCCGCCCGACTGCCCTGCGGCGGTCGGGTGGTAGGACTCCCCTACGGGGACGGTGACGCTGTGCAGCCACGAGTCGCCGGAGCAGATCTCGTGTCCGGTGAAGGCGTCGCGCACGTCACCGAAGGCGAAGCCGTGGTCGGCCGCACGCTTGGAGATGACGTCGTTGAGCGTGTCGGACGCGGAGTTGATTGCCTCGCGTGACTTCTCGCTCAGGCCGACGGAGCACTCGCCGTCCAGCTTGTAGATGCGGGGGTAGCCCATGACCACGACCTGCGCGGAGGGCGACCGCTCGCTGATGGCGTTGTAGACGCCGTCGAGCTTGCCGGGAAGCGTGCCGTTGATGAAGCTCTTGGCCTCTTCGATCTTGGTGAGGCACACGCTCTCACCCTGCAGCACGCACGCCTGCATGGTGTCGGCGAAGCCCGCGTCGTTGCCTCCGATGCTGATGCTCACCAGACCGGTCGAGGCGCTGAGCGGCCCCAGCTGGTCGGCGAGGACATCGTCGGTCACGGCGCCGGAGCAGGCCGTGAAGTCGAAGGACGCCGGGGAGTTGGCAGCCGCCCACTGCTCCGCGTACGCCTTCGCGCTCCGCTTGCAGTCGCCGCTGTCGGAGTCGTAGTCGCCTGCTCCGAGACCGGAGGAGTAGGAGTCGCCCAGTGCGACATACGAGGGGGCCGCGTCCGCGCCGTAGGCGGGTATGCCCACGGCAACGGTGGTGGCTCCGAGCAATGACGCCACAGCTGTGGTCGTCAGTCTGCGTCGGTTCATGGAACCTCTCATGGTGGGGGGTCGACATGGAGGGTGCTTTTGTCATGCAGGAGTAGCAGTTCCCGGCGTTGACTGGAAGTGTTCATGCCAAATTTGTAATCGGCGTGAACCCTCTGCACAGCAAAGGGCGTTGACTCTCCGAAGCGGAGGCGCCGCCGCCGATTACCGCCCAGCACAAGGGGGGATTCGGGTACCGGCAGGTAGCTTCCCTCCACCAAGATCCCTACACGCTCGCCCAGTTGGCAGACGTACACGCGCAGGTACCATCACCTGACCGGACACATTCCGACAGGACCGCACAAGGAGCGCGATGAGCACGCCCTATTACGAGGACATCGCCCCGGCCGGCAAGACCCTCGCACCACGTGCCTGGTACGCGTCCTCCGACGCCGCGAGGCTGTCGCTGAACGGCAGTTGGGACTTCCGGCTCTCCCCCACCGCGGACACCGCGAGCACGGAGTTCGCCGAGGACGGCTACGACGCCTCCCGCTGGGAGCGGACAGCGGTGCCCGGGCACTGGGTGCTGCAGGGGCACGGGGCACCGGCCTACACCAACGTCCGCTACCCCTTCCCGGTCGATCCGCCCCACGTGCCCGACGAGAACCCGACCGGCGACCACCGCAGGGTCTTCGACCTGCCGGAGGGATGGCCGCAACAGGGCGCGGTGGTGCTGCGCTTCGACGGTGTGGAGTCCTGCGCCCGCGTCTGGCTGAACGGCCGGGAGCTGGGCACCTTCCAGGGTTCGCGCCTGCCGCACGAGTTCGACGTCACGGATCTCCTGCGGCCTCAGAGCAACGTGCTGGCCGTACGGGTGCATCAGTGGTCGGCGGGCAGCTACCTGGAGGACCAGGACATGTGGTGGCTTCCCGGCATCTTCCGGGAAGTGACGCTGCTGCACCGGCCCGAGGGCTCTCTGGCGGACTTCACCGTGCACTCCGCGTACGACCACCTCTCCGGCGAGGGCGAGCTGCGTGTGGACTCCCTGCCGCACGGGCAGGTGACCGTGCCCGGACTGGGCCTGGAGATCCCCACCGGCGAGACGGTCCGGCTGCCGGTCGAGCCCTGGACCGCCGAGACGCCCGAGCTGTACGAGGCGCAGCTGACGACCGGCGGCGAGACCGTGCCCTTCCGCATCGGCTTCCGTACGGTCGCCATCGAGGACGGCGTGCTGAAGGTGAACGGCCGGCGCGTCCTCTTCCGCGGCGTCAACCGGCACGAGTTCCACCCGGAGACCGGCCGCGCGCTCGACATGGCGACCATGCGCCGCGACGTGGAACTGATGAAGCAGCACAACATCAACGCCGTCCGCACCAGCCACTGCCCTCCGCACCCCGCCTTCCTCGACCTGTGCGACGAGTTCGGGCTGTGGGTCGTCGACGAATGCGACCTCGAGACCCACGGATTCTCCGAGCTCGGCTGGCGCGACAACCCCGTCGACGACGAGCGCTGGACGCCCGCCCTGCTGGACCGTGCCCGGCGCATGGTGGAGCGCGACAAGAACCATCCGTCCGTCGTCATCTGGTCGCTGGGCAACGAATGCGGTGCCGGAGAAGGACTGGGCGCGATGTCCCGGTGGATCCGCGAGCGCGATCCCTCCCGCCCCGTCCACTACGAGAACGACCGCCGCTGCCCCGACTCGGACATCTATTCACGGATGTACGCACCGCACGACGAGGTCGAACTCATCGGGAAGCGGCAGGAGCTGCCGCTCCAGGACGCCGACGACGACGCACGCCGCCGCTCCCTGCCCTTCATCCTGTGCGAGTACGCGCACGCGATGGGCAACGGCCCCGGCGGACTGAGCGAGTATCAGCGGCTGTTCGAGAAGTACGAGCGCTGCCAGGGCGGGTTCGTATGGGAGTGGATCGACCACGGCCTTCTCAGCCGCACGGAGGACGGGCGCGAATTCTTCGCCTACGGAGGGGACTTCGGCGAGGAGCTGCACGACGGGAACTTCGTCTGCGACGGGCTGCTCTTCCCCGACCGGACTCCCTCCCCCGGTCTGCTGGAGTACAAGAAGGTGATCGAGCCGGTCCGGATCGAGGCGGAAGCTCCGGGGTCCAGCACCGTCCGCATCACCAACGGGCAGGATTTCGCGGACACTTCACACCTCGCCTTCCGGTGGTCGTACGAGGTGCAGGGCGAGACGCTGGCCGAAGGGCCGCTGGACGTAGCTCTGTTGGCACCCGGCGAGTCCGCCGCCGTGCCCCTGCCCGCCCCTCCCCCGGCAGGCACGCGCCACGGTGAGGCGCAGTGGACCGTACGGGCCGTGCTCGCGCGCGAGACGGAATGGGCCGGGCAGGGCCACACCCTGGCCTGGGGCCAGCTGCCGGGCGTACCGCACCCGGGCGGCCGGATGCCCGGTCTGCCGGGAGCCGCCGAACCCGCCCGTCGCGACGGGGAGTTCATCACCCTGGGCCCGGGTGTCTTCGACGCCGCCACCGGAGTCCTCACGCGCCTGGGACCGCTGCCGGTGACCGGTCCCCGGTTGGATGTGTGGAGAGCGCCGACCGACAACGACGACGGCGCGTCGTGGCAGTCCGACACCCGCTACGGCCTCATCTGGCGCCGCCAGGGGCTGCACCGGATGCGCCACCGCACCGAGTCCGTGCAGGCAGGGGCCGAAGAGCTCCTGGTGCGCACACGGGTGGCCTCCGCCGCCTCCGGCCTCGCGCTGCGCACCGTCTACCGGTGGAGTGCCTCAGACGGCCTTCTGCGGCTCGCCGTGTCGGTGGAGCCCGAGGGCGAGTGGGACTTCCCGCTCCCCCGGCTCGGTGTGCGTATGGGGCTTCCCGCGGCTCTGGCCGACGTCACCTGGTTCGGCGGCGGGCCCGGAGAGGCCTACCCCGACACCTGCGCGGCGTCCATGACCGGCCTGTGGCACAGCTCCGTGGACGACATGCAGACTCCCTACGTGCGCCCCCAGGAGAACGGGGCCCGTGCGGAAGTCCGGTGGGCGGAACTGCGCGAGCCCGGCGCCACTGCCGAGGCCCGGGGCGCGGGTCTGCGGGTGGAGGCGGACACACACCGCTTCTGGCTCACTGCCCGGCCCTGGACGACAGAGCAACTCGACTCGGCAGAGCACACCACCGACCTGACCCCCGGGGAGACGGTCTGGGTGAACCTCGATCACGCCCAGCACGGCATCGGCTCGCAGTCCTGCGGCCCGGGGGTACTGCCTCAGCACCAACTGGCGGCGGGCTCCGCCGAGTTCGCTCTCGTCTTCAGCAGCCTGCCGCCTCGCACGGGGCCGACCACGCCGTGACGGCAGTCCCGGGGCCCCGGGACGGATAGCCGGGGTCCCGCCCTCCAACCGTCGCGCTACACGCCGCCCTTGACGCCGACGCCGGCGTAGCCGTGGTGCATCAGCAGTTCCTCGGCGTCCGGCACCGGTCCGTCCGGACGCCACAGAGGGGGCCGGACGAGGCCCGGCTCCAGCAGCTCGAACCCCTCGAAGTAAGGCAGCAGTTCCTCGCGGCTGCGCATGATGAGCTGGGCGGTGGAGTTCTTGTAGACCTCCGCCGCCTGCTCCAGCGCGGTACCGCCGTCGAAGTCGGCGGTGATGTGGGAGAGGATCAGGCAACTCCCCTCGGTCAGGCGGCTGGTGAGCGACTGCACGAGCTCCAGCGGGCCCTCGTCGTCGCGGACGAAGTGGAGCACCGCGACGAACATCAGGGCGAGCGGCTGGTCGAAGTCGATGAGTTCGCGGGTGGCGGGATGGTCCAGGATCGCCTCGGGGTCGCGCAGATCGGCCAGTACGAAGCCCGCGTTGCCCGAGTTGGTCAGCTTCGCCCCCGCGTAGGTCGCCACGATGGGGTCGTTGTCGACGTACGCCACACGGGTGTCCGGCGCGATCTCCCGCGCCAGCTCGTGGGTGTTGGGCGACGTGGGGATGCCGGTGCCGAGGTCCATGATCTGCCGGATGCCGCGTTCCACCACGGTGCGCACGGCCCGGTGATGGAAGCCCCGGTTGCCCTGGGCGGTGGGCCGGATGAAGGGCGCGTGTCCCAGCACGCGGTCGGCGGCCTCCCTGTCGACCGCGTAGTTGTCCCGGCCGCCCAGGTAGTAGTCGTACATCCGCGCCGGATGCGGCTTGGTGGTGTCGATCTCCTCAGGGCTGAAGCCCGTCTCCGACACGTCGTCCTCCCTCTCGGTCACTGCCTGTCATGCGAGCAGGAAGTCGGCGTCGCCGGCCTTCGCGCCCTGGATGAACTTCTTGATCTCCTGGGGGGCGTAGATGAGTGCGGGCCCGTCCGGGTCCGTGGACTGGCGAAGGGCCACCCGCCCGTCCGCCAGCTTCAACGCCTCCACACAGCTCCCGCCGTTGCCGCCGCTCCAAGGCTTGTGCCAGCCCTCGGTGCCGAGGGCTTTGGCCGGCATGCCGTTGTAGATACGACCCATGGTTCAGATCTCCTTGCGCATTGCACTGAGGATCGCCTCCGTCCGCGACACGGGCGCGGCCTGGGCGCACATCCGGTCCAGTGCCTCCAGAAACGTCGTCACGTCCTCCCGATGGTCGAAGTAGACGGCTCCGACCAGGCTTTCGGCACAGGCGACATCCGGCAGTTCTTCGATCGGGAACCGGAAGATGTGGAAGGGGCCGTACATCGCCGGGTGCGGTCCGACACTGAACGGCATGATCTGCAGCCGGATTTGGGGATGCGAGGCAGCCGCCATGAGGTGGTCGATCTGGTCGCGCATCACCTCGGGACCACCGAGCGAACGGCGCAGCACGGTCTCGTCCATCACCACCCACAGCATGGGCGGCTCGTCCCGCTCCAGCACGGCCTGCCGCTCCAGACGCAGCGAGACCTGACGCCGGATCTCCTCCTCCGGTACGTGGGGCATCCCGGCCCGCAGCACGGCCCGCGCATAGCCCTCGGTCTGCAACAGCCCCGGAACGTAGTGCGGTTCGTACGCGCGGATGACGTGCGACTCGCTCTCCAGGCTGACGAAGGCGCTGAACCACTCGGGCAGCACGTCGCGGTAGCGGTGCCACCACCCGGGCTGGTTCGCCTGCCGGGCAAGGGAGAGGAAGGCGTCGACCTCCGACTGGTCGGTGACTCCGTATGTCTGCAGCAACTTCTCGACGTAGAGCACCTTCAGGCCGACTTCGGCCTTCTCCATGCGCCGCACGGTCGCGTGAGTGACGTCCAGCGCCCGTCCCGCTTCCTCGTACGACAGACCGCAGTTCTCCCGCAGATGCTGCAATCGCCTGCCGAGCACCACTCGCAGAACGGTGGGAGCTCCACCACCCGCACGCGAGTCCACCACTATCGCTCGCCTCCAACTGCTGTCATGAGCAAGCAGTTTGGCACGGACGTTCCGTGCGGGGACAGCCTGGCCCGAGCGATTCTGTAATTTGCATACTGATCCTTGCCATCTGTCACCGACCAACCCCATAGTGGAGCTGTGGCTCCCCCCCATGACGCCCTCTCTTTAGAAGATCGGCCCTCTGCTGTGTCGGCACGCCCGCTTCGGGACGCGTTCCGCCTCCCCGCCCTCGACACGTCGGTGGCGCGGGCGCGAAGACGAGTTCTCGACCGGCTGCACGAGTGGCATGTCGATGAAGAGGCATGCGACGACGCGCAGTTGCTGGTCTCCGAGCTGTTCACCAACGCCGTGCGCCACACCGCCAGCGAGAAGGTCAGCTGCGAGCTGTGGCTGGTGGGCCTGCGGCTGTGCCTCGAGGTGACGGACCAGGGCGGCGGCCCCCATCCCATGGAGCCCCGTGCGAACGACGCCGTCGACACCGACGGCGAAGGCGGACGCGGTCTGCTTCTGGTGAGCGTCCTCGCGGACGACTGGGGCATCCGTCGCGGGAGCCTCAAAGCCGGACCCAAGAGAGGTCACGCCGTGTGGGCG
>NZ_JACBXA010000208.1 GCF_013870515.1 Streptomyces albidus (ex Kaewkla and Franco 2022)
GGGAACGGTGCGGAGCCCAGGCTGCCCGGGTAACCGGGCCGGTTGCCGGGGCGGGCGTGCCCGTCGAGGGCCTGGCCGACCCGCGTGAGCAGCATGCTGCGCGCCGTGCCGGTGTCCGTCACGCCCACGAGGTCGACGTAGGTGATCGTGGCGAGCAGCCCTTCGATCGGGATGTCCTCCACGCGCACGGTGAGCAGCTTCCGCTCGGGAGCCTCGGGTTCGGCCCGCAGGGCGGCCTGCCACTCCATGCGGCCGTACGTGGAGCGCTCGTAGTGGCGCGAAAGCACCGCGATGACGGCCGCGGACTCGCTGACGCCGCGGTCCATGAAGTCGATGAAGTTGGTGCCCGGGACGAAGTCCCAGGCCTGGATGGCCGTGCGGTAGCCGGCTTCCTCCAGCGTCCAGGCGATCCACGACGCCCAGGCCTCGTCCGCCGGGGAGTAGCTGATGAAGAAGTCCAAATCCCGTGCCTGACCCACCAGTTCCCCGTTGCTCGCCATGGCGCCATCGTATGAGCAATCGCGCAGGCCAGGCATCCTCGGGTGGCACGCTCCGCCACCGGTCTGCTTCTGCCCGTGTGCGACCCTTCTGCCGTGCGAATCATCAAGCGTCTCCACCCGCTGGACTGGCTGGCTCTCGGGCTGCTCCTCACCGGACTCGTCTGCGTCGCCTCCGGCTTGCTGCCCGCACGTCCCGCCGGGGACGCGATGACCCGCATCGGGCCGCTGCTCGTCTTTCTCGCCACGGTCATCGTCATGGCCGAACTGACCGGCAAGGCCGAGGTGTTCGATGCGGTCGCCTCCTGGGTCGCGCGCGCCGGCAAGGGCAACTACGTGCTGCTCTTCGGGCTGTGCGTGCTCTTCGCATCCGTCACCACCATCACGCTCAACCTGGACACCACCGCGGTCCTGCTCACGCCGGTGATGCTGGCGCTGGCCACACGGGTGGGCATCGCCGCCGTGCCGCTGGCGATGACGACCGTCTGGCTTTCCAACACCGCGAGTCTGCTGCTGCCAGTCTCGAACCTGACGAACCTGCTGGCAGCGGACCGTGTGGCGCTCACACCGGCCGGGATGGCGGCCACGATGTGGGCACCGCAGCTCGTCGCGATCGCGGTGACGATGGTGTGTCTGTGGGGCTTCTACTGGCGCCGCGGGCGTCGCGGCGCGGACGCCTACATACCGCCGGAGCCGCTGCGGCCCGCCGACCCCGTCCTCTTCCGCGTCTGCGCGATCGCCTGCGCCGGCTTCCTGCTGGCGATCCTGGTCGCCGACGTTCCGCTGTGGTCGGCCTCCTTGACCGCGGCCCTGGTCGTGGTGGTCGTCTTCGCGTTCAGACGCAGGGACGACCTGCGGTTCTCACTCATCCCCTGGCGGCTTCTGGTGCTCGTCCCGGGGATGTTCCTCGTCGTGGAGACGGTGAACCACAACGGCCTGCACGGTCTCCTCACCGCGGCGATCGGGCCCGACGGGGGAGTGCTGGGCATGCTGCGCTCCGCGGGAGTCGGCGCCGGGCTCTCCAACGTGCTCAACAACCTCCCGGTCTATCTGGCGGGGGAGTCGGCCGTTCCCGCCGGCAACAAGGACCAGTTGCTGGCGCTGCTCATCGGCACCAACGTGGGGCCGCTCGTCACCCCGTGGGCGTCCCTCGCGACCCTGCTGTGGTTCGAGCGCTGCCGGTGGCACGGCACGAGCATCCCGCTGGGCCGGTTCATGGGCACGGGGCTGGTCCTCTCCGTGACGGCGACGCTCGCGGCGACGGCCCAACTCGCCGCGTTCTGACGGGGTTTCGGCCCTCGCCAAGTGCGGTGACGCGCCGGCCGGGGAGAGGGCGACGAGGTCAGGCCGGGACGGCGTCGGCCACGAGGTCCAGCAGATACGGGATCATCTCCGCGCGTCCCGCCACGAAGCTCCGCCCCGAGTCCGGCCCCGAGAAGCCCACTTGGAAGTCGCCGCCGGTGAGCGTGCGGAACTCCACGCCCGTCTCGGCGGCCAGCAGCGCCCCGGGCGGGAAGTCGATGCCTTCGGCGCAGTAGCCGACGTAGGCGTCGACGGTCCCGCGCGCCAGCATGCTCCACCCCAACAGCGGTGCCCACAACTGGAGTACGCGCCTGGAGCGCAGCTCCAACGCCCCCCGCAGCGCCCTCGCGGTCGCATCGCTCCTGCCGACCGCGTGCCCCTGCGTCCAGGCCACGACGGGCCCGGAGCGGGGCACTTCCCCGGTCGGCCCGGTGAGCCTGCGGGAGCCGCACCAGCCGCCCTGTCCGAGTGCCGCCCGCCAGGTGCTGCCGGTCACCGGTTCGTGGACGACGCCGACGACGGGGGCGCCGTCGACGCAGAGCCCGATGCCCACGGCGTAGGCCGTCAGCCCGATGGCGACGTTGTTGCTGCCGTCCAACGGGTCCACCAGCCAGGTGCGTTGGCCGACCGCGTCGAAGAGCCCGGCCTCCTCCGACAGGATCCGCTCGTGCGGGAAGTGCGTCTGCAGACGGGCCAGTATCAGCTTCTCCGCGGCCAGGTCGAGATCCGTGACGACGTCGCCGTCCTCGCCCTTGCGGTCCACCGTGTGCGCCTGGCGGAAGCGCGAGCGCAGCATCGCCCCGGCCTCCTCGGCCGCCGCCACGGCGACCTCCTGCTCGTGCGCCCAGTCTCCTGACCCCGCGTCACTCGCGCTGATCGCCATGGACCCTCCTGAGAGCTGCCCGCGCCGTCCGTTGTGTATGTCCTGCCCCGCACAGGCGCCGGACAGTGCTGTGGCCGTGTCCCTGCAACGGTCCGAGGATGAGGTCGCTGCGCCCCGGCAGCGACAGGCCGAGCACCAGGGTCGCCGCGGGCTCGTCCCGTGAGACGAGGGTGGAGTGGAACTCGCCGGCGGGGAGCGTGTACGTCTCACCGCCCGAGCTGGTGTGTTCGGGGCCGCGTTCGGAGTGCACCAGGCGTTCCGTGGGGCGCAGTTCGTCGACTCCGGTGGGATCGCTGTGCACCTCGAAGACGCGGTGCGTGGGCTTCGAGGCCTCCTCCCGCACCCGCACCGGCACGTTGGCCACCCGCCCGTAGAGCACGTGGCTGCGCAACTCCCAGCTGTGGGCGTGCACAGGGGGAGCCGCGGTCGGTTCCGCCCCGGTGCCGCTCCCGAACAGGTGGACGCAGACGCCGCGTTCACCGTCGCGGACGAGAGGCAGGCACAGGAAGCCGAGCGGATGCTGTACGGCGCGGAGGTCCCGTTTCCCGGAGGCGATCTCGTCGAGGGCGCCGGCGACCGCCTCGCGGGGGTCGCCAGGTGCCGAGCCGTCCCTGAGCGCGTGTTCGAGCTTGTCGTAGTCCATGACGCCCGAGGGGCTCACCTCCGGTAGGGATCCTCAGCGTGCAGGGCCTTGTCAATGATCTCGCCGATGTCCCCGTCGGTGAAGACGGAGGGCAGCTCCAGGTTCAAGTGGGCGAAAACCGTACGCACTTCGTCGACCGTCGGCTCCTCGCTCAGCGGCGGGAGGCCGTGCAGCTCCAGCCTGACCGCGTGCTCCCTGCTCTGGTGGAGCTCGGTGACGTAGTAGTCGTAGAGCGGCTGGTCCCGGGCGACGAGGAGGCTCACGCGGTTGGGATCGTCCTGCGTGATGACAAGGCAGGAATCGGACAGGTCGAACCGGAGCGTCGGGACGCCCGAGGAGAGATGCACGCTGATGTCGAGGGTGTCCAGGCGCTGCTGGAACCAGCAGGCGGCCAGCACCGTGGCGTAGGACTCCTTGCGGGTGCGCGACGTGGTCCACGCGTTCTCGGCCGTCACGTTCCGCTGACGGGCGAAGGTGTGCCGGAACCGGGCGTAGTCCGAACAGGTCTGCTCGTTACCGGGGTTGATGATGTCGATCTTGACGGTCAGGGGTGTGCGCTGCCGGGTCGCGATCTCCACGGAACGGGGCAGCGTCACCGCGCGCAGATACGTGCCGGTGCCCCCCTTGAAGTACCAACGGCTCGTCACCTGGCGTGCGTTCTTCAACGCCTCCCCGACCTGATTGCCCGACAGCGAGCGCACCATCGCGAGGTCCTCGAGCGTGCGCTGGGTCTCGGCGGAGACCTCCCTGATGTCGGACCTGCGGCGGACGCGCTCGGTCAGCGAGCCGACGGCGAGCGCACCCAGGACCAGCAAGGTGGCGCCGGAGGAGACGTCGTCGCTCACGACGTCCCCGAAGACGTCGAGGAACCCGATCGTCAGGCCGAGTCCGACGGCGATGACGACATCCAGGTTCCTGATCACCCAGCCGATGCCGTTCTCAAGGCGCCCAGTTGAACGCTGTGCCACGGATGTACCCCTCCCCCTGATCACCAGCATCGTAGGAGGCGCGCGACGGCGCTCGCCAGGCGGCCTCCCTCCACGCGGGCGCCATGGACCGAATCGGCGTACGGCGAGGGGGCGTTGAGTGCCTCTTCGTTGTGAAAGCGCTTGCGGAATTCTTCCCCGCCATCAGGTTCCGTGCCACTGGGCGCGGGCCCGCCTCCGCCCCTGCCCAGGGCATCGGACGGTGCGTCACCGCGGGAAACCCGCGGTCTTGAATGCTGTACTGTCCGGTTCATTGAACTGTTCTGCGGGAAGCCGCAGTAAGCCAAGAGGGGGAGAGTCCTTGATGGCCGACACCACGGATGCCGCCGGACTGCGCCGGTGGCTGGGCGACGCCTCCATCGACTCCGCCGTCACCGAACTGCGCCCCGACTACCGCGCGTTGCTCGTCGCGGCCCAGGGCCTGCTGCCCGGACCCGGGGACGAGTTCAGCGAGAGCCTGCTCAAGGAGGCCGAGGCCGGCGCCTTCGCCGACCCCGGCTCCCATCCCCATGTCGCCGCCTGGCACGAGGCGTTCCGCTCTTTCGGCGCCAAGCCCAAGCGTGTACGGCCCAGCGTGGACGCCCTGTTGCGGCGTGCGCCCGGCGGGCTGCCCCGCGTCGACCGGCTCACGGACATCTACAACGCCGTCTCCGTGTCCCACGTGCTGCCCGTCGGAGGCGAGGACCTGGACCGCTACGCCGGCCCCGCCCGGCTGGTGCGTGCCGACGGCACCGAGCCCTTCGAGATCACCGCGGGCGGCGAGGAGGAGGTGGAGCATCCCCGTCCCGGGGAGGTCGTCTGGCGGGACGCCGCCGGCGTCACCTGCCGCCGCTGGAACTGGCGTCAGTGCGTGCGCACGCGACTGACCACCGGCACGACGCGCGCCGTCTTCATCCTCGACGCCCTCGGCCCGATGAGCGACGACGCGCTGGCCTCGGCCGGTGAAGCCCTCACCGAGGCGCTGCTGGCGGGCAGTCCCGGTGCGCAGGCAGTGTCACGGCTGCTGCGGGCGAGTGCGCCTCAGGACTGATGCAGCTCGTCGAGCAGCGCGGGGAGTGACTCGCTGATCGGCTCCCGTACGACCTCGTCGGCGATCGGGTCGTACGGCGTGGGCTCCGCGTTGACGATGATGAGCCGCGCGCCGTGCTCCACGGCGATCTCCGCCAGGGACGCCGCGGGCTGCACCTGGAGCGAGGTGCCGACGGCGATGAAGACGTCGCACGCCTTGGCCACCGCCACGGCCTGGCCCAGCACTTCAGGGTCGAGAGCCTGCCCGAACATCACCGTCGCCGACTTCAGGATGCCGCCGCACGAGCGGCAGTCCGGGTCGGCCTCTCCCGCCTCGACCCTCTCCAGGGCGTCGGCCATGGGGGCGGAGTCCTCGCACTGGGTGCACACGACCGTCCGTGAACTCCCGTGCAGCTCCAGGACCTTGCGGTCCGGGATGCCGGCGAGCTGGTGGAGCCCGTCCACGTTCTGGGTGATGACCCGCACCGGTTTGCCCGCCTGCTCCAGCCTGGCCACCGCCTCGTGCGCGGCGTTCGGCTGTGCCACCCAGGTGGGGCTGTCCCGGCGCATCAGCCAGGATTTGCGTCGGATGTCCGGATCGGTCATGTAGTAGTCGTACGTGACCAGCTTCTCGGCCTCGGGGTCGCTGCGCCAGAGTCCTTGCGGGCCGCGGTAGTCGGGGATGCCGGAGTCCGTGGAGATTCCCGCCCCGCTGAGGATCGCCACGAGCGGTCCGCGCGTCGAGGCTGCGGGGTCCGTTCCGTCCGCTGCGGGGCCGGGGGTTCCGGGGGAGGCAGTCATGTCGGCCAAGGGTAGTCATCGTGGCCGTAGCGCTGGTCACACAGGGTGGACCCGGCCGTTACGCAGGCGAAACGAGCACTGGTCAAGCTGTCGGTAAGCCCTTGCCACATGGCTGTATACGACATACAGTCGCCCGCGTTCCGTCGATCGGCTGAGAGGCAGGCGCCTTGCGACACCGCATACCAGCCCTCACGCGTGCGACGGTCCTGACGGCCGCGCTGTCCCTCGCCGTCACCGGATGCGCCTCCCTGACCACCTCGGCGACCGAGGTCGGCGGCGTCCGCATGGAAGACGACCGCTCCGTACGGGACGGCGGGACGCTCACCGTCGCCTTCAAGTCCGACCCGGACAAGCTCGATCCGAGCCTCGGCAGCACCCTCGTGGGCCGTACCGTCTTCGCCGCCATGTGCCAGAAGCTCTACGACACAGACGCCAAGAACCGCATCCGGCCCCAACTGGCAGAAGGCATGCCGAAGGTGAGCGACGGCGGGAAGAAGGTGGTCGTCACCGTCCGCCGCGACGCCCGCTTCAGCGACGGCACCAAGATGGACGCCGAGGCCGTACGCACCTCGCTCCTGCGCCACCGTGACCTGCCGGCCTCCGCGCGCGCCAGCGAACTCGAGCCCGTCAAGAGCATCGAGACCCTCGGCGACGACCGGATCGAGCTGCGGCTCAAGGAGCCGTACGAGCCGCTGTTGGGCGCGCTCGCCGACCGCTCCGGGATGGTGATGTCGCCACGGGCCCTGAAGAAGTACGGCAAGGACTTCGCCGCGAACCCCTCCTGCGTGGGCCCGTTCAAGTTCGAGCGGCGCGTGACGGGGGACCGGATCGTGCTGAAGAAGGACCCGCACTACTACGCCGCCGACGACGTCCACCTCGACCACGTCGTCTACCGCACGATCATCGACGGCAACGTACGCCTGGCCAATCTGCGCTCCGGCGACGCCCAGATCAGCGACCAGACGGCGCCCCTGGAGGTGCAGAGCGCGCTGACCGACGACAAGCTCCAGGTCTTCAACTCCCCGACGCTCGGCTACCAGGGCCTCACCGTGAATGTGGGCAACTCCCGCGGCCTCGGCAAGCCGCCGGGGAAGGTGAAGGGCGCGCTCGCCCGCGACAAGCGCATACGCGAGGCGTTCGCCCTCTCCCTCGACAGGAAGCTGATCAACAAGATCGTCTTCCAGGGGATGTACGACACCGCCTGCGGGCCCGTCGCCCCCTCCAGCGAACTGGGTACCGAGACCCGCTGTCCCGGCCGTGACCTGAAGCGCGCGCGGCAACTGCTCGAGGAGACAGGGGAGAAGGGGCGCGTGCCCGTCGAACTGACCATCTCCAACACGGTGGAGGACATGCGCCTCGGCCAGGTCGTCCAGGCGATGGCGAAGGACGCGGGCTTCCAGGTGCGGCTGCGGCCCACGGAGTTCACCACGCTCCTGGAGCACGCCGACAAGGGCGACTTCGAAGCGGTGTCCGTCGGCTGGTCAGGGCGTCTGGACCCGGCGGGCAACGTCGACGCCTTCGCCGCCACACTCGGCTCCGAGAACCGCTCCGGCATCTCCGACAAGAAGATCGACGGCCTCGTCCAGGACGGCCGGCGCACCGCGGATCCCGAGAAGCGGCGGGACATCTACCGCGACGTGACCCGTGCCATCAACGACCAGAACGCGCTCATCTACCTCTACCGCCAGCGCAACTACGTCGTCGCGGCCAAGGAGGTCGGCGGTCTGCGCGTCTACGGCGACGGGCTGATACGGGTCGAGAACGCCGGCTGGACCCGTGGCAGCGGGGAGGGCGAGGGCTGATGACCCGCTACGTTCTGCGCCGCCTCGGCCAGTCCGCGCTGACCCTGGTCCTCGTCAGCATCGTCGTCTTCGTCGGCGTACGGGCCATGCCCGGCGACACCGCCCGCGCCCTGGCGGGCGAGGAGACCACCCCCAAGGCGCTGGAGGCCATCCGTCAGGAGTACGGCCTGGACCAGAACATCGCCGTGCAGTACGGCCGTTACGTGGAGAACGCGGTCACCGGTGACCTGGGCACCTCCGCCCGTACCGGGCTGCCGGTCGTCGACGGGATCTTCGACGCCCTCCCCGTCACGCTCGAACTGGCCCTGCTCTCCCTCCTGCTGGCCGTCGTCGTGGGCATCGGCGCGGGCGTGATCGCCGCGGTGCGTCGCGGCCGCCCCGCGGAGTGGGTCGCCAACACCGTGGCGCTGCTCGGCCTTTCGATACCGAACTTCTGGCTCGGCATCGTGCTCATCCTGGGCCTGGCGATAGCCGTGCCCGTCTTCGCCGCCTCCGGATTCGTCCCCTTCGGCGACGACCCGCTGGAGAACCTGCGCCGGATGGTGCTTCCCGTGGTCGTCCTCGGCAGCGGCCTCGCCGCCGTCGTCATGCGTCAGACCAGAGCGGCCATGCTGGAGTCGCTGTCCGCCGACTACGTGCGCACCGCCCGTTCGAAGGGCCTCGCCCCGCATCAGGTCATCGGGACCCACGCGCTGCGCAACTCACTCGTCACGGTCGTCACCGTGCTCGGCCTCCAACTGGGCCACCTCATCTCCGGCGCCGTCGTCACGGAGCAGATCTTCGTCCTGCCCGGCTTCGGCAAGCTGATGATCGACGCCGTCTTCACCCGTGACTACGCGATGGTGCAGGGCGTCGTGCTCTTCACCGCCACCGGCTACATCCTGGTGAACCTCGCCGTCGACCTCCTCTACTCCGTCATCGACCCGCGCATCAGGCTCGGAGGCGCACAGTGAGTACGGTCACCGAGGCGGCGGGCAGCACCGGCGGGACGCCCGGCACCGCACCCGACGACGGAACCGGCGGCGCTCCGCCGCGACCCCGCAGACTGCTGCGTCAACTGCGCCGCAACAGGCTCGCGTTCGCCGGCGCCGTCATCGCCGTCGTCTTCATCGTCGCGGCACTGGCCGCCCCGCTCATCGCTCCGTACGACCCGGCGCGCACCGACTTCGGCAGCGCGCTGGCGCCGCCCGGCTGGAGCCACTGGCTGGGCACCGACGACCTCGGCCGTGACCAGCTCTCCCGGATCATTCACGGAGCCCGCGCCTCGATGCAGGTGGGCGTCCTCGCCGTGGCCCTCGCCTTCGTGGTGGGCGTGCCGCTCGGCCTGGTCGCCGGCTACTACGGGCGGTTCGCGGACTCGCTGGTCTCGCGGATCACCGACACCCTGCTGGCGTTCCCGTTCCTGGTGCTGGCCGTCGGACTGGCGGCGGTGCTGGGCCCGTCGCTGCTGAACGCCACCATCGCGATCGGCGTCTCCCTGGTCCCGCAGGTCATCCGCGTCATGCGCGCCGAGACGCTGCGCCTGAAGCACCTCGACTACGTGGGGGCCGCGATCGCCAGCGGCGGCTCCGACGGCACCGTCCTGGCCAGGCACATCCTGCCCAACGCCGCCTCCGCACTGCTCGTGCAGGCGACCGTCGGCGTCCCCACGGCCATCATCGGCGAGGCGCTGCTCAGCTTCCTCGGGCTCGGCGTCCAGCCGCCGGAACCGTCGTTGGGCGTCATGCTCTCCAGCGCCCAGCCCTACATCGCCGCCGCCCCGTGGATGGCCGTCTTCCCGGGCCTCGCGATCGTCGCGGCGACACTGGCCTTCAACCTCTTCGGCGACGGTCTGCGCGACGTGCTCGACCCGAGAGGGGTGACCCGGTGAACGAGGCGACCACGAAGAGCGAGCCGGTGCTCAGCGTCCGCGACCTGGCCGTCACCTTCCACGGCGAGGAGGGGCGGCGGGTGCACGCCGTCGACGGCGTCGGGTTCGACGTCGCACCCGGTGAAGTGCTGGCCGTGGTGGGCGAGTCCGGGTGCGGCAAGTCCGTGACGTCCCTGGCCGTGATGGGGCTGCTGCCGGAGACGGCGAAGGTCTCCGGGTCCGTCACCCTGCGCGGACGTGAACTGGCCGGCGCGGATGAGAAGTCGCTGCGGAAGGTCCGCGGCAGCGAACTGTCCATGATCTTCCAGGAGCCGATGACGTCGCTCAACCCGGTGCTCACCGTCGGGCGGCAGATCAGCGAAGTGCTGCGCAGGCACCAGGAGTTGGGCAAGCGGGAGGCGCGGGATCGGGCCGTGTCGCTGCTGGAGCTGGTGGGCATCCCCGATCCGCGGCGGCGCGTCGACGAGTATCCCCACCAGCTCTCCGGCGGCATGCGGCAGCGTGTCATGCTCGCCATCGCGGTCGCCTGCGACCCGGCCGTACTGATCGCCGACGAGCCGACGACGGCGCTCGACGTCACGGTCCAGGCCGGCGTTCTGGACGTGCTCACCTCGCTCAGGGAGCGGCTGGGCACCGCGATCGTGCTGATCACCCACGACCTCGGCGTGGTCGCGCACACCGCGGACCGGGTGCTGGTGATGTACGCGGGCCGCGCCGTCGAACACGCCCACGTCGAGGAGCTGTTCGCGCAGCCCCGCCACCCCTACACCCGGGGC
>NZ_JACBXA010000209.1 GCF_013870515.1 Streptomyces albidus (ex Kaewkla and Franco 2022)
TTCACTGGGCGACGTCGAACTCGCCGCCGCCGTGGCCGGCAGGGAGGCCGAGCTCGCACGGCTGCTGCCCGACCTGGCACCGGCCCCCGGCAGCCCCGGAGCAGTGAGAGCCGAGACGTTCGACGAGGAGGACGGGCGCACCCGCCTCTTCGAGCTGACCGCACAGCTGCTGGAGCGGATCGCGTCAGGCCGTACGGTCGTCCTCGCCCTCGAAGACCTGCACTGGGCAGACCGCTCCACCCGCGAGCTGCTCGGCTACCTCTACCGCTCGTTGCAGACCTCCCGGCTCGTCCTGCTCGCGACCTACCGCGCCGACGACATCCACCGCCGCCATCCGCTGCGGCCCTTCCTGGCCGAGCTGGACCGGCTGCGGACCGTGCGCCGCATCGAGCTGCCGCGGCTGAGCCGTGCAGAGGTGCACGAGCAGATAGCCGGCATCCAGGGCGTTCCCGAGCCCGACCCCGAGCAGGCCCGGATCATCTTCCGCCGCTCCGACGGCAATCCCTTCTTCGTCGAGGAGCTCACCGCCAGCTGCGCCACCTGCGGCATCAGCGACTCCCTGCGCGACCTGCTCCTGGTCCGGGTCGAGGCGCTGCCTGATCACGCGCAGCATGTGCTGCGCATCGCGGCCCAGGGAGGTTCGGCCGTCGAGCACGCGCTGCTGGCCGAAGTGAGCGAGCTCCCCGAGGGTGAGCTGCTCGACGCCCTGCGCGCCGCCGTCGGCGCCAACGTGCTGCTCCCCACGGAGGACGGCGACGGCTACCGCTTCCGGCACGCCCTGCTGCGCGAAGCCGTCAGCGAGGACCTGCTGCCGGGTGAGGCGGCCGCGCTCAACCGCCGCTACGCACGGGCGCTCGAGGCCGACCCCTCGCTCGTACGGGCCGAACAGCGCACGACGAGGCTCGCCCACTACTGGTACCGCGGCCGGGACGCCGCCAAGGCGATGCCCGTCGTGCTGGCGGCGGCCGTCGAGGCGCGCCACCGGCACGCCTTCGCGGAGCAGCAGCAACTCCTCGAGCGGGCCATCGAGTTGTGGCACGAGGTCCCCGCGGACGTACGGGCGCGCCTGCGCCCCATCGACGAGGCCGAGGTCTATCCGGGCTGCGCGGACGAGCCCGAAGCGGAATCGCTCTACTTCATGGACCTGCTCGCGGAGGCGGTCGTCGCGGCGCGCACCGGCGCCGACGAGGAGCGTGCGCTGGCGCTGACGAAGAGGGCTCTCGACCTGCTCGACGAGGAGAAGGACCCGCTGCGCGCCGCGTGGTTCTGGGTCAAGCGATCCAAGATCGTCGAGGCGCTGGGCAGGGGCGACGGCTGGGACGAGATCGGCCGCGCACAGGAGTTGGTGCGGGGCCTGCCGCCGTCGGCGGTGCATGCGGACGTGCTGGCGAGCGCGGCGGCCTGGGGCATGATGCACCGGCCCGGCATCGACGCCATGAGCACGGCCGTACGGGCAGTCGAGCTGGCCCGTGTCGTCGGCGCCACCACGATCGAACTCCAGGCCCGCACCACCCTCGGGATACTCACCGCGGACGCCGGGAACGTCGACGGCGGTCTCGCCGAGATGAACCACGCGCGCGAACAGGCCCTGGCGGTCGGTGCGGTGGGCGTCGTGGTCCGGGCCGACATCAACATCGCAGCCGAACTGGAGTCGGTGGGCCGCTCCAGGGAGGCCGTCGTGGCGGCGGCCCGTGCCGCGAAGGGGGCGGCCGCGCACGGGCGCCCGGACATGCGCGCCTTCGCTCTGGGCAACCAGGCCGAATCGCTCCACTCGCTGGGGGAGTGGGCCGAGGCCGCCCGGCTCACGGACGAGGCGGGAGCCACGGCCCGCTCCCCTGACACTCGCGGCTGGGCCACCCTGCTCAAGGCGCACCAGCATCTCGGACGCGGCGAACTGACCGCCATGGAGACGGCGTTGGAGTCCGCCCGCGAGGTGATGGGCACCTTTGCGGCCTCACCTCTCACGGCGGTGCAACTGCGGCGGCTCTCCCTCGCGCTGGCAGCGGGGCGCGGTGACTTCGCGGCTGCACGCTCGCAGTTGAGGGCGGCGCTCAAAGCCGGCTTCCCGCCCGGCACCCACCAGTTCGCATGGCCGCTGCTGCACACCGCGGCTGCGCACGAGGCCGCGCTGCGGGGGCTTCCCGCCGCCGATGAGGGGCGCGTCGAGCTGCTGGAGGAGATCCGCACGGTGGTACGGCGCCTCGCGCACCCGGCGCCGGTCTGGCACGCCCACTCATCGCTGGTCAAGGCCGAACTCGGCCGCGCGGAAGGGCATGTGGAGCCCGCGGCCTGGGCGGAGGTGGCAGCCGAGTTCGAGGTGCTGGAACGCCCGTTTCAACTCGCGCAGGTACGGCAGCGCTGGGCGGAGGCCCTGCTGGCCTGTCCCGACCGTGGGGACGCCACCCGGCCCGGCCGCGAGCGGGCGAAGGAGCTGCTCGCCGAGGCGCACGTGACGGCGCTGCGGCTCGGCGCGGGCCCGCTGCGGCTGGAGATCGAACAGCTCGGCGCACGGGCGCGGTTGTCGTTGCCCGTCTCCGCAGCCGACGGTGACGGCCTGCGGTCCGTTCCGTCGCAGGCGTCACCGACGGCCCTCGCTCAGTCGGAGGACTTCGGGCTGACGCAACGCGAGCAGGACGTTCTCGGACTCGTGGCGGCCGGGCGCAGCAACAGGCAGATCGCGGAGCAGCTCTTCATCTCGCCGAAGACGGCGAGCGTTCACGTGTCCAACATCCTGGCGAAGCTGGGAGTGGCGGGCCGCGGCGAGGCGGCAGCCATGGCCCACAGGCTCAGGCTGCTTCCCGAGGCGGACGCGTCGTCCGCTGCGGGCTGACGCCCGCCGGACGGCACCCGGCGGCTGCGTCGATGACGCTCCGGCGGTGGGTGAGGCGACCGCGGATCAGTCGGGCGGGCCGCCCCCGTCGGGCTCCTCCGAGTCCGACTCCTCCTCCAGCTTCGGCCGGGCCGGAAGGATCGCGTGCTGGTCCTGCAGCGCTATGACGATCCTCCCCGAGCCGAGGTCCACCGGGCCGCAGCCCGGCTGGTGCGTGCCTTCGAGGACGTAGGTGTGCTCCAGCCGGTTCTTCTCCTGCTCCAGGTGCTGTTGACCGGGGAGGAAGATGTTTCCCGCTATGTCCATCAGTTGCTCCCGTCCGGGTGCGGATCCGTACGCGGCTGTTCCGGCGGGCGGATCACGACGTGCCCTGAGGTGAAGTCGACCGGCCCGCTGCCGGGGTCGTTGCTGCCTTCCTCGACACGGGTGTGGTCCAGGCGCCGGCGCTCGTCGTCGGTGTGACGCCGGCCCGGAGCGAACAGCTCCTCGATCAGGTTGAACATCGGACCTCCGCTCGAGGGCTCAGCTCACCTTCAACTTCAGGATACGGTCGTCGCCCTTTTCCGGAGTTCCCCGCGAATCGGTCTCGTTGGTGACGAGCCACAGATGGTCGGCGCCGTCGGAGACGACGGTACGCAGCCGTCCGTACCGGCCGTCGAGGAACGACTGCGGCCGGGCAGCGGGCTTCGTGCCCTTCAGCGGGATGCGCCACAGCCGTTCACCACGCAGGCCCGCCATCCACACGGAGCCCTCGGCGACGGCGAGGCCGCTGGGGGAGGCGTCGGCAGGCCTCCACTGTTCCAGCGGGTCGACGAACCCGGAACGGCCCGTCTTGCCCTCGGCGTCCGGCCAGCCGTAGTTCTTGCCGGGCCGGATGAGGTTCAGCTCGTCCCACGTGTTCTGCCCGAACTCGCTCGCCCACAGCCGCTTGTCGCCGTCCCAGTCCAGGCCCTGCACGTTCCGGTGGCCGTAGGAGTAGACGACGGAGTCTGACTGCGGATTGCCCTGACCGGGCGGTTCGCCGTCCGGCGTCATGCGGAGGATCTTGCCGCCCAGCGAGTCCTTGTCCTGCGCCAGGCCGCCCTCACCGGATTCGCCCGTGCCCGCGTACAGCATCTTGTCGGGGCCGAAGGCGATACGGCCGCCGTTGTGGATCTCTCCCCTCGGGATGCCCTTCAAGATCGTGTCCGGGGCGCCGAGCTGGTCGCCCCGGGGCTTCTTGGAGTCGTAGAGCATCCGCACGATGCGGTTGTCGGACTCGGTCGTGAAGTACGCGTAGATCATCTTCGCGTCGTCCGGCGGCACCGCGATGCCCAGCAGCCCGCCCTCGCCGCTGGCTCCGACGCCCGGCACCTGCCCGAGCTCGGTCTTCTTGCCGTTCCTGCCGTCGACACGGAAGATCTTGCCGCTGTTCCGTGTGGAGATCAGCAGGTCGCCACCGGGCAGCGGTGCCAGGCCCCACGGCGCTCTGAGGCCGGTCGTGATCGTGCGCTCCACCTTCACCGAGCCCTTCGCCGGCGCTGCGGAGGCCGTGCCGTCCGGGCTCGGCTCCTCGCTGGGTGAGGCGGGGCGGGAACTCTCCTTCGACGGCGTACCGGAGTCGTCGGAGCAGCCCGAGGCCAGCAGCGCCAGGGCGGCGAGCCCGGCTCCGGCAGCCCGGATGGACGGCAGATAACGGCTTCGCACGATCAGCGCCTCCCGGTGTCGGTGTGTGCACCCGTCACAATGTGATCAGCTCGCTCAGCACACCACATCCGTGACTACGCCGTGGGGGACTGCGAAGTTCCGTACGGAAGCCGTAAGGAGTGGGCCGCTCCCACCGACTACTCCCACGAACCCTGTGCGGGGGGCAGCGCTCCCAGCTCCGCCAGGTCGCCCGGGGTGAGGGCCAGTCCGGCCGCCTCCCCGTTCTCCACCGCCCAGTGCTCCTTCTTCGTGCCGGGTACGGGTACGACGTGCTCTCCCTGCGCGAGCAGCCAGGCCAGGGCCACTTGGGCCGCCGTCACGTCGTCCCCGTGGCGTTCGGCGACTCTGCGCAGGCCGGCGACCACCGGCTGGTTGGCCGCCATCATCTCGGCGGTGAACCGCGGATGCCGGGCCCGTACGTCGTCCCGCTCGAAGCCGCCGCCGGTGGTGAGCGTCCCGGTCAAGTAGCCGTTGCCGAGCGGCATCGCGGCCATGAAGCCCACGCCGCGCGCCCTGCACCAGGGCAGCAGCGACTCGAGCGCCTCACGTGACCACACGGACAGTTCGGCCTGCACGCCGCTCACGGGAAAGACCTGCTGCACCCGCTCCAGCTGCCGGATCGTCGTCTCGTGTATGCCGGTCCCCGCGCGCCGGTCCGCGCGGGCGCCGACGGCGCAGAAGCCCAGCGCGCGCACCTTACCCGCCGTGATCAGTTCGGCCATGGCGCCCCAGGTCTCCTCAATCGGGACCTCGGGGTCGGCTCGGTGCAGCTGGTACAGATCGATGACGTCGGTCTGCAGGCGCCGCAGCGACGCGTCGCAGGCGCGCTTCACGTAGCCGGGGCGTCCGTTGGCGACGATGTGCTGCTCGCCCACCAGCAGCCCGCACTTGGTGGAGACGAAGGCGTCGTGGCGACGCTCTTTGAGCACCCGTCCGACCAGCAGCTCGTTGGTGAACGGCCCGTACATGTCGGCGGTGTCCAGCAGGGTCATGCCGCGGTCCAGGGCGGTGTGCACCGTACGAAGGGACTCCTCGCCGCGCTGCTCGGACGTGGAGTACGCCCAGCTCATCGGCATGCAGCCGAGGCCGACAGCGCCCACTTCGAGTGCCGCCGCACCGATCGTCCTGCGGTCCACTTGTACGGACTCCCCTCTGCCGGCCCCCAAACTAACGCCTGCCTGCGCCGGCGTCCGACGGCCCTCCGGCTCCCCCTCAGCCCCCGCCTCACCGCACCGCCCACAGGCTCGACCCCACACGTCCGACGACGGGGAACGTCGCGGACCGGCCCAGGTCCTCTCTGACCCATTTCGCTGGTCACCCCCTGGGGGGTGTCCGCGAAGTCCCGGCTGGGGTGCGGGGTCTGGCACGCACGCTCCCGGCGTTGTCGGTCGTCGGCGCAGCCCAATGCGCTCTCCTCCTCCGCCTTGCGATCGCACGCACCAGACCCCGCGCCCCCCGCCTTGCAGGCGGACGACGCTACTTTGCGGACACCCCCTAGGGTCTGACCATGGCACCTTCACCGGCATCGCAGACATCGGCCGCCACAGACGTCTGGCTGCCCGTTCCGCCCGCCCAGATCGACGGGCTACCGGACGCCTTCACCTACCACTTCTGGAACGGGGACGAGGAGTTCCCCGCGGACCCGGCCGACTGCGCCTTCTACGTCGTCCCGTACATGAAGGGACAGGCCGTCGCCGTACGGCCGTTGACGCAGATGACGGGGGTGCGGGTCGTACAGACGCTCACCGCCGGGATAGACCACGTCGCCGCCGCCGTCCCGGACCTTCCCAGCGGGACGCAGCTGTGCAACGCCCGCGGTGTGCACGAAGCCTCCACCGCCGAACTCGCCCTCGCTCTCACGCTTGCGGCGCTGCGGCAGCTCCCCGCGTTCGTACGCGCGCAGGACGCCGAGGAGTGGAGCCCGGGCGTGCACGAGGCGCTCGCCGACAAGACCGTCCTCATCGTCGGTCACGGAGCGATCGGTTCGGCCGTCGAGGAACGTCTCATCCCCTTCGAGGTGGAAGAGGTGCTGCGGGTCGCCAGGAGCGAACGCACCGTCCCGCGGGGGCCCGTCCACGACCTCGGGCGCCTTCCCGAACTGCTGCCGCGTGCCGACGTGGTGATCCTCTGCACCCCGCTCACCGAGGAGACCCTGGGTCTCGTGGGAGCCGGTTTCCTCGCCCGCATGAAGGACGGTGCACTGCTCGTCAACGTCGCGCGCGGGGGAGTGGTGGACACCAAGTCCCTTGTGGCAGAGCTGGAATCGGGGCGGCTGCGGGCCGCGCTCGACGTCACCGACCCCGAGCCGCTGCCCGCGGGGCACCCCCTCTGGCACGCACCCGGCGCGCTCATCACCCCGCACGTGGGCGGGCCCACTTCGGCCTTTCTGCCGCGCGCCAAGCGGCTGTTGCGCAGCCAGCTGACCCGCTGGGCGGCGGGCGAACCACTGGAGCACACGGTCGCCGTAGCGAAGTGACGCGGGTTCCAGGAGGGGCTCCTGAGGGCATCCCCGAGTTGCCCAAGTGGGGGCCGGAGGCGCTCGAATAGGGCTCCCGGAGCCCGAAAGAACACTCTCCGGATGCGTACGAACGCTCGCTGTACGCGCAACGTCCCAGGTCGTCACGTTCTGTATCGGGACTATGTCCCTCTGTGACTGTTCTGGTGTATCGTCCGAGAGGGGGGCGAACCCGGACACGAGGGGGCGACGGGCGAATGCGCGGCCAATGGACCAACTGCCGGTGGACGAGGCGTCGGACACCACGGACAAGCTGCTGTCGGCCGGTCCCGTTGCGGGGCCGGACTCTGGGCCTCACGTCGTGCGAGTACCGCACCGATGGGAACCGTCGTTACGAGAAGCCCCCGTCAGCCCGGAGGACGCGATGAGCCCCCGCGGCGCAGCCCCCCGGCAGAGCCGGATCTGGGCGGCCGCCACGTGCGCTTCGCCGGCCTCGCCCGCGCCCCAGTCCGCCGGGTCGGCCACGCTGGCCATTCCCGTGCGCGCCCCGTCGCGCGCCGGCGGGGAGGTCCGTACGAGCAGTCGTGCGGGGGCAGTTGCCACCCCCGGCGAGGGAGGGCGCATGGCGCCGCCGGCCGGCGCGCGGGCGAGCATCCTGCCTCAGCTGCTTCTCGTCATCTTCTGCGGTGGCTACGCGATCGGTGCCGCCTTCGGCTGGGGATCCGAGCAAGTGGCCCTCTTCATGGGGGACTTCGGGCTGAGCTTCGCGGGGATGCTCGCCGCGGCCTCGTGCGTCCGGTTCGCCCGTGCCCACCGTGGCACCCAACTCGGGCCCGCTTGGCTGCTGTTCGGCCTCTCTTCGCTGATGGCCGCCGCGGGCAACGCCGTATGGGGCTGGTACGAGGTGGTGCTGCACCAGCCCGTGCCCCGTCCGTCCGTCGCGGACTACTGCTTCCTGCTCTTCGCCCCGCCCGCGATCATCGGCCTGCTCGTGCTGGCCAAGCGGCCTGTCACGCGCGCCGGTTGGGTCTGCCTCGGTCTGGACTCCTGGCTGATCGGCGGCTCGCTGCTGACCCTCTCCTGGTCGCTCGCGCTCGCGCACACCGCGTACTGGGAGGGCGACTCGGTGGCGCGCGCCGCGCTGAGTCTGGCCTACCCCCTCCTGGACATCGTTCTGGTGAGCATGGTGCTCGTACTGCACTTCAGGCGCTCCTCCGGGCAGCGTTCGGCGATCAACACCGCCATCGGGGGGCTCGCCCTGACCGTCCTGTGCGACGCGCTCTTCAGCTCGCCCCTGCTCCGCGAGCACTACGCATCGGGCCAGTTGCTGGACGCCGGATGGTTCGCGGGCTCGCTGCTGCTGGCGTACGCGGCGTGGGTCGGCCGGGGCGAGTCCGAGGCAGGGCAGGGCGTTTCCGCTTCCCGCACGGCCGGAGCCGTCGCTCCGGGCGCCGTGAAGCCTCAGACGTCGGCGCGTCCGGCGAACTCGGCGGCCGCGGAGTGGGAGATGATCGCCGACCGCCCCAGCCGCCCGATCGCAGGTTCGCTGGCCGCGCTCACCCCGTATCTCGCCGCCGCCGTCTGCACGTTGGGCATCCTCTACAACGCGGTCGCGGGTCGCGAGATCGACCGCATGGTGCTCTTCACGGCCTGCACGGTCGTGCTCGCCCTCGTCGTGCGGCAGGGCATCATGCTGCTGGACAACATCAACCTGACGCAGGAACTGGCCCAGAAGGAGAACCACTTCCGCTCCCTCGTCCAGGGATCCAGCGACGTCATCATGATCGCCTCCCCCACGGGAGTCCTGCGCTACGTCTCACCGGCGGCCGCCGGTGTCTACGGCCGTGACGGCGACGCCCTCATCGGCTCCGAACTGGCCGCGCTCATCCACCCCGAGGACCTCGCACGGGTGCTGCACGAGCTGCGCCGTTTCCTCGCGGCGCCGCCGCAGGAGGAGCCCTCGACGCGGATCGAGTGCCGCTTCAGGCACGGCGGGGGCCACTGGCTGAACGTCGAGTCGACGGTCAACCGCTACCGCAGCGGCCTGATCTTCAACAGCCGGGACGTGACCGAACGGGTCCGGCTCCAGGCCCAGTTGCAGCACAACGCCTCGCACGACCCGCTGACCGACCTGCCCAACCGCGCGCTGTTCACCGAGCGCGTCCGCAAGGCCCTGGTCGGCCGCCGCGGCGGCGACAGCGAGCACGCCGTGCTCTTCATCGACCTCGACGGCTTCAAGGCCGTCAACGACAGCATCGGCCACCAGGGCGGCGACGAACTGCTCGTGGCGGCGGCCCGACGCCTCCAGGAGTCCGTCCGTGCAGGCGATACGGCCGCCAGGCTGGGCGGCGACGAGTTCGCCGTCCTCATCCTCGGCGACGGCAACCCCAGCACGCACGCCGACGGTGAACGCGAGCAGCGCATCCAGGAGATCGCCGACCGTCTGCGCATGACCCTCTCCGAGCCCTACCGGGTGGAGGGCAGGGAGGTGCGGGTCGCGGCATCCATCGGAATCGCCTTCGCGGAGCCCGGAATCTCCCCCACCTCGCTGATGCGCAACGCCGACCTGGCGATGTATCGCGCCAAGCAGGCAGGCAAGGCGAGGGTCGAGCTCTACACCCCGCAGATGCAGACGGAGGCGCAGCCCGGCGCGGCCAAGCGCGCCGAAGCGACGACCCGGCTGCGGAGCGCACTGGACGAGGGCGAGTTCGCGCTGCTCCACCAGCCCGTCGTCGAGCTCGCCAGCGGCAAGGTCGCCGCTGTGGCGGCGCAGCCCCGTTGGCGCTCCGCCCAGGGAATCCTGTTCACGCCGGCGGAGTTCCTGCGCGCCGGAGGCGGCGGGCCCGGAGCCCCCGGCAAGACGGAGAGCGCGGGCGGTGCCTCCCGTGCGACGGAGGACGCACAGGCAGAGAAGGCGGCTGTGGTCAGCCGTCGGCTGCTGGACGAGGCCGTTCAGCAGGCCGCCGCGCGCCATGCCGCCGGCTTTCCGACGCCGGTCTCCGTACGCCTACCCGCGAGCCGGTTCACGGACGGTTCCCTCAGTCCCGGCACCGTCGAGGGCCTGCTCGCCCTGCACGAGCTCCAGGCCGGGTCGCTGATCCTGGAGCTCGCCGGTGCCGACGCGCGCATCCCGCTCGACGAGCTCGAACGGAGCCTGAGCGCGCTGCACCGCCTCGGAGTGGGCATCGCCCTCGACGGTTTCGGCAGCGGGCCTCTCGCCGTCTCCGCGCTGCGGCGGCTGCCGGTCGACATCGTCAGACTCGACCGCACCCTCATCGAGGGCGTCGTGGAGTCCCCGCGTCAGCGGAAGATCACCACCGGCCTCCTGCGCATGGCGGGTGACCTCGGGCTGACGTCCGTCGCCGAAGGGGTCGACCTCCCCGAGCAGGCGGTGAGACTCCGGGAGATGGGATGCACCCATGGCCAGGGGGCGGTTTTCTCGGGGCCCCTCGACGAGCACCGCTTACGCCACGCGCTCTCCCGCGGCGCGTATCCACTGCCCGAGCCCCAGCCGCACAAGGGACGTCCACACCCTCGCGGTCGGCCAGCTGCGTCGCGCGCCCCTCGGCGCGG